>JAHEHE010000011.1 GCA_024644725.1 Flavobacteriaceae bacterium
GAGGCAGGTGTCGATACGCCTCGCTCCCAGTTGGGCACCATCATCCAGGCATCCAGCGCCATGCCTATTACTGCATCCCGGTTTATCAATTCTCGTATCTGCTCATCCGAAAATTGTCGGTTGTGATTGACGAATTTTCTACAGTTGTTATGGCTCGCCCAAACAGGGCCTCCGTATTGACCCAACGCTTCCCAGAAGCTCTCATCACAGAGATGAGTCGCATCCAGGATAATGTTCAGATTCTCCATTTTTTTCAGGAGCTCCTTTCCCAATGTTCCAATCCCTCCTGAGGAATCTGTTCCATGGGCATAGGTCCCGGGCCCGTAATGCGCGGGTCCAATCGCCCTGAGACCGCTTTCATGGGCGATTTCAAGATGTTCCAGGGTCGCCAGGGAATCCGCTCCTTCCAGGCTTAGAATATATCCAATGGGTTGTTCATAGGAGCTCTTCTCCCAATTCTCGAGGTGACTTTTAAGTCCCTCCAGGTCGGTTATCTGTTTCAGGTATCCAAGTCTTTCCATTTCCCGGTACCAGGAAAGCTGCCCCTGGGTTTGAGCCCACGCCTGCTCAGGGGAATTCCATCCCGGCAGGTCGCTTTCCGGTTTGACATATCTCGCGATCTGTGTGGCAACGCACAATCCGACGTTGCCTCTTCTCATCGCCTCAAAAGAAACGGTGTTGTTGCCCCGATCGGGTTTGTCGGACATGCCTGACTCGCTCTGGCGAATCTGGGACACGCTCCATCTCAGATCGCGATTCCATTCCAGTGCGTTCATGGCCAGGTCCAGGTGGGCGTCAAAAATAAACATGGTTCAGGAATTATTACTTGATTCGTATATACTTTTCCAGGATGTACCGATCGATTCCTGAGGCCTCGATTTTCTCATATCCTTGCTGGATCAGAGAATCTCCGTTAATTTCAACATCAAAGGAAAACGAATGACCCCTGTAGTCGACAAAGTTTATGAATTCCAGGTTCTCGATATATTTGGAACCGTCAAAAGTGTAAGTACCGGCACCGGCTGTGAAGTTTTCCTGTGTTCCCCGTTCCTGGTTGAAAAAGGCGAAATGACTGCGATTGATGATTTTGATGAAATCCGCAGAGCTCAGGTCTTTGACCTGGACAGAGTCATTTTCACGTATCTCGGCGTAGGTCATTTTCCAGGTTCCTTCTAAGCCGTTGACCTCTTTTTTCACAGGGTTCATTTCCGGCTCCTTTGGTTTAATTTCCTTACTGCAACTTGCGGCGAGGAGACCAATTCCCATGAAAATGGCCAGCCCGACCTTTGAAAAGCTTTTAAGTTCAATCATATCGTTTTGGTTTGCAATTTCTAAAATTTGATTCCTTGCGGATTGTGATCCCTCGCGGATATCTTCCAGCTACCGTCAACTTCATTGTTGTCAACAATAAAAGCCTTGTCGTATTTGGCGACAGTCGGACATATGTGAAGGGGCAGAGCGAAAAGCACATTGCCGATGACGAATTCGTCCTTGTTCCGACACCTGAGCACCAGGTGCTCTTCACTTTGTGAGATCTGATCACATCCCTTCAGGTTCAGGAAATCGACTCGGGGAAAACTCATTTCTGAGGCTACTGATTTGTGCCCCAGATCTGTACAGGCCAAGCCCGGAGAAGGTTTGCTCACCACACGACTGAGCAATACAGCAGCTGGTTCAAAGGGCAGATCAGGGTAGTTCTTTCCGTATCCGGCATCCCAGAGCAATGTAGTTCCGGGGCTCAGATCCAGATCCTTATTTTCAGCATGCAGTGCAAAAGTTGGCGAGCCACCTGCAATGATTGTTTTAATCTCCAGGCCTCTTGATGCCAATACCTCTTGTATTTCCAGGACGGGTTGCATGGCCTTCTGACACTTCTCCGCTCTAATTTCCAATTCGGAATCGTGGATATGCCCGTCGTAGACGTGAATTCCCATGCATTCGATCCATGGGTCCGCCTGCATGCGCTCAAAAAGTGCTACCGCCATCCTGTCAGGAATGATACCGGTTCGATTCATTCCGTTGTTGATGTCCATCCAGAGCCTTATTTTCCTTCCTGAAGCCTGGGCTCGTTCGCTGATGACATTCAAAGTCTTCTCATTGTCAACGAGGGTTGAAAATCCCGTTTTCGGATAGCTTTTGATCAGTTTTAGATAGGCCTCTAGATGAACCGATGTGGGCTGCATGGCTAGAAGAGCCTCTTTCGCACTGCAACGTCCCAGCAATTCAGCCTCAGAGAGTGTGGAGCATTTGAATTTGTCAATTCCCGCTTCGAGCTGCATGCCTATGATCTCGGCATTTTTATGAGTTTTCACATGTGTCCAGAGCCTCTCCGGGTCGCCTGAAATCCGGATCATTTGTTCAATGTTGTAACGGATGCGATCCGGATAAAAGAGCAATGCCGGGCTGATCAGATGATCTGTATTTTTTGGTAAGTACCAGTTCTTGTGACCCATTGCCTTTGAAATCAGTGAAGTTCAAACATGGCCTCCACTTCAACCGGGATCCCATCGGGCAGGATCATGCCTACGGCACTTCGCACACCAATCCCGTACTCTTTTCCAAAGACATCCGCCATGAGCTCACTGAATCCATTCATCACCAGGGGATGACTTGTGAAGTCAGGCGTGCTGTTGACCATGCCCAGGACCTTGACGACCCGTTTTACACGATCAATGTCACCGAAATGGGTGACTATGGTCGATAGCATAGTGAGTCCGACTTGACGAGCGGCCTGTTTGGCCTCTTCCAGGCTCAAATCATCTCCAGCTCGTCCTTTCATGAGCTGTCCGTCATAGTTCATGGGCGATTGCCCCGAAACATATAGAAACTTGTCTATGACCAATATGGGTCGATAGACTCCTGCAGGTTTTGGAGCTGGAGGAAAAACCAGCCCGAGGTCCTTGATGCGTTGAGAAACTTTGATATCCATAATAATGCGATTTACAAGATTTGATTCATGATCAGTACCCCTGTTATCCCTATGATGCCGACAAGGGTTTCCATGACCGTCCAGGTTCTCAGGGTTTCACGGATTGACAGGTTGAAATATTCCTTAAACAGCCAAAAGCCTCCGTCATTGACGTGAGAAAGCATGAGGCTGCCCGAACCAATGGCCAGAACCATCAGTTCCGGCTGAACACCCGTATTTGAAACCAGGGGCAGGACGATCCCGGCGGCTGTCAACCCGGCAACGGTTGCCGAACCGATGCTTACCCTCAGAATTGTGGCAATCAACCAGCCCAGGACCAGGGGAGGGATATTAGAGCCCTGCAACATGGTTCCGATGTAGTCACTGACTCCGCTGTCGACCAAAATCTGCTTGAGTGCGCCTGCACCAGCTATAATCAAAAGAACCATCGTGATACTCGAGATGGAGATTGACAGGGTGTCCATGACATCCTTCATCTTCTTGCCTCGGGAAAGGCCCAGGGTGTAAATGGCCACCAGGACGGAAATGAGCATGGCCATCACCGGATTCCCGATAAAAATCAGCAGTTTTCGACCCGGGAAATCTCCGGGTAGCGCATAATCGAGCAGGGTGGAGAATCCGATCAACAAAACAGGGAGAAGGGCAGTGAAAATACTGACACCCATTTTCGGCATTTCCTCCTCTTTTAGGACGACTGGATTGTAAAATTCAGGCAGAGGCGTGGCTTTTATTTTCTTTATGGTCCTTGCAAAAAGGGGGCCAGCGAGAACAATGGCAGGAATGGCCACCACGGTTCCGTAAAGCAGGGTTTTACCTATACTGGCACCAAACATAGAGGCTATTGCCGTTGGTGCAGGATGTGGAGGCAGGAAGCCATGTGTGACCGACAGGGAAGTCAGCATCGGAAGCCCGACATAGATCAGGGGAAGGTTTGTGGCCGCCGCGACCGTGAAAACAAGCGGAATGAGTATGACAAATCCAACGGTGTAGAACATGGGTATTCCGACGATGAAACCGGCGAGGACCACCGCCCATTGTATGTATTTTCTGCCAAATCGATCCACAAGGCCCGAAGTGATTCGCTGGGCTGCCCCACTTTCGGCGACGAGTTTGCCCAGCATAGCTCCCAAACCCAGAATCAAAACAAGGAACCCCAGGGTACTGCCGATCCCGTTTTGAATGGATTGAATGACCGCTTCGAGTTCCATGCCCTGAAAAATACCTACGAGCAGACAAACGATGACAAAGGACAGGAAAGCATTCAGTTTGAAAACGGCAATCAGCAGGAAAAGTAGAATGATTCCCAGGACGACGATTAGAAGAGGCATAATTTGATTTGGTTAAGACCGTATGGTCTATTTTGATTCAATAGCTAAAATAGAAATAAAAATTACGCTTTAAAATTTCTGTTGACAAACGGTCAGTATCTCTCGACCAACGGGTGAAAATGAGGCTGGTTTGAGTAAAAATCAGAAGGGGAGTTCAGCGTGATCACCAATTTCCCATGTTGTAAACTTATGCTTTAGGTAAAGAACATATAATGTTGAAATGCAATTTTATAACGATTCACTATAAGAAAAATCTATGAGTGAAATACAGACGTTTTTTGTAATATTCAACGGTGTTTTGACTGAAAAAGAAGGGCCGATCTCAATGTAGTATATCAAGGGCTCGAAGGTCAGAAATCAATTGTTCCGGATGCCTGAAATGAATGCCTGTCATCCCCAGCTCGCTGGCAGTTTTGACGTTTGGCAAACTATCATCTATGAAAATCGAAGCACTGGGTTCCAGCTGGTATCTGTCAAAAAGAATTTCGTAGATCCTGGTAAAAGGCTTTCGTGTTTTTTCCTCTCCTGAAACCACAATTCCCTGGAAATACCCCAGGAAATCAAAGCGTTCAAGGGCTACGGGAAAAGTTTCTGCACTCCAGTTGGTCAACGCAAACAGGTTGTGCGCATCCTTTTTTTTGAGCTCTTCGAGCAGGGTTACCGTACCTTTTATCTCACCCCGGATCATCTCTTCCCAACGATCGTAGAACAAGCGAATGTGATCTTCCTGTTCAGGGAACTTGTCAATCAGGATTTGGGTGGCCTCGGCCAGGCTGCGTCCGGCGTCTTGTTCTACATTCCATTCCGGCGTGCAGACTTCTTTGAGAAAGGAATCAATTCGTTTTTTATCATTATTAAAAACCTTGTTGTACAAATATTTAGGGTCCCAATCTACAAGTACTCCTCCAAGGTCAAAAACGATGTTGTCAATCCTGTTTTTTGGCATCTCAAAGCTCTTTGTCGGAGGGTGACTGGTCGCTCCCTTCCATTAAATAAGCCTTGATGAAGGCATCGATATCGCCATTGAGAACGGCATCCACATTTCCGGTTTCGTGCTGTGTCCTCACGTCCTTGACAAGCTTATAAGGGTGCATGACATAGTTTCGAATCTGGGAGCCGAAATCTATCTTCATCTTTCCTGCTTCAATGCTGTCCCGTTTTTCCCGCTGCTTTTGCAGTTCTATTTCGTACAATTGGGACTTGAGCATCTGCATGGCCTTCTCCCTGTTCTCGAGCTGGGAACGGGTTTCGGAATTCACAACCATAATCCCTGAAGGCTTGTGTCGCAGGATGGCTTTGGTCTCAACCTTGTTGACATTCTGACCGCCGGCCCCACCGGAGCGCGCAAAGTCCCAGGTAATGTCCGCTGGGTTGATTTCGATTTCTATGGACTCGTCAGCCAGGGGGTATACGTAAACCGATGCAAATGAGGTGTGTCTTTTCGCATTGCTGTCAAAAGGCGAGATGCGCACCAATCGATGTACACCGTTTTCACCCTTGAGGTATCCAAAGGCGTACTCGCCGTCTATTTCCAGGGTTACAGTTTTAATACCTGCCACGTCGCCTTCCTGATAGTTGAGTTCCTTCACCTTGAAACCCTGTTTTTCACTCCACATGATGTACATGCGCATGAGCATTTGGGCCCAATCGCAACTTTCCGTGCCTCCTGCCCCAGCCGTTATCTGGAGAACTGCACTCAGGTCGTCACCTTCCTCAGAAAGCATATTCCTAAACTCCAGGGCCTCCAGTTTGGCGAGGGTCTTGTCAAACACGGCCTGCACTTCCTGTTCGGATGCCTCCTCTTCTTTGAAAAAGTCATACATGACCAACAGGTCCTCGCCGTCTGCTTTGAGCTCGTTGTATTCGGTCACCCACTTCTTTTTCCCTCTCAATCGGCGCATAAGGACTTCTGCTTCCTTTGGGTTGTTCCAGAAATCCGGGTCGGAAGCTTTCTCTTCTTCATTTGAGATCTCGATCAATTTCTTATCGATTTCCAAATATCCATGTAGAAGCTCTATCCGCTGGTTGACATCTTTTATTTGATCTGATGTAATCATGAAGCAAAAATAAGCTAAAAAAAATCAAAGCAATGAAGGGCCAAATTGAATTTGTCGGGTGAATTCTTTAGTTTTAACCAAAAATGATTTCTCATGCATAAACTCTTACTTATTCTAGTTATCCTCATCTCTTTTCAACCTGTCTCGGCTCAATTCCTGTCGGGAGAAAAGGAGGTGGACAAATTCGATGGATTTTTCGACTTTCACTACCAGCAATCCACGGGCAAGGCATGGCTTGTTGTAGAGGATCTCGAACGCGAATTCCTCTATGTCAATGCGCTCTCACAGGGTCTGGGCTCTAACGACATCGGTCTGGATCGTGGGCAGCTGGGCAATGGAGTCGTGGTCAAATTCATCCGATCGGGTGAAAAGCTGCTGTTGGTTCAACCCAATCAGTCCTTCAGGGCAGTCTCGGAGAATGAGAAGGAGAAACAGTCCATCGAAGAGGCTTTTGCCAAATCGGTTCTCTACGGATTTGAAATCCAGGATTCGCAGGGTTCAAGTTTCCTGATCGAGATCACCGACTTTTTGGTCCGTGATGCGCACGGGGTGGCTCAAAGATTAAAAGCAACGGGGCAGGGATCCTATAAACTGGATTCAACCAGAAGTGGCCTGGATCTGAAACGGACACGGGCGTTCCCGAAAAACGTCGAGTTCGATGCGATTCTTACTTTCACCGGACATCCGGAGGGGTCTGAGATCAAAAGCGTTGCACCCGATGCCTCTTCTGTGACGGCTTATCAGCATCACTCCTTTGTGGAGTTGCCTGATGAAGGTTATACACCTCGCCTCTATGATCCCAGGTCGGGCGCCTATCCCCTGAGCTTCATGGATTATGCCACTCCTGTGAACCAACCCATTGGCAAGAAGTGGATTTACAGGCACAGACTCGAGAAAAAAGATCCCAATGCTGCCCAGAGCGAGGCCAAAGAGCCCATCATCTACTACCTGGACCCTGGAACGCCCGAGCCGGTTCGTTCTGCTCTTTTGGAAGGAGCCAGCTGGTGGAACCAGGCTTTTGAGGCCGCGGGCTATATAGACGCCTTTCAGGTAAAGATTCTTCCGGACGACGCCGATCCCCTGGATCTGAGGTACAACGTGATTCAATGGGTGCATCGCAGCACTCGCGGATGGAGTTACGGAAGCAGCGTTCGGGATCCCCGGACGGGAGAGATCATCAAAGGACATGTGAGTCTCGGTTCCCTGCGCATCCGACAGGATTTCATGATCGCCCAGGCCTTGAAGGCTCCTTACAAATCGGGTGAGGTCAGCGATAATTTTGCGCTGGAAATGGCCCTGGCAAGAATTAGGCAGCTCTCCGCACACGAAGTTGGGCACACCCTGGGTTTCTCTCATAATTTCGCTGCCAGTACGGTAAACAGGTCGTCGGTGATGGATTATCCGCATCCCTGGATCAAGGCGAGCGGCGGTGATCTTGATTTTTCGCAGGCCTATGCAGTGGGAATCGGAGACTGGGACAAGGTAACCGTCAAATACGCGTATGGCGAATTCCCGGGAGATGAGGAAACGGAACTCAGGAACCTCCTGGATCAGGCTTTTGAGGAGGGGCATCGCTATGTCACCGACGCGGATGCAAGACCTGCGGGCAGCTCCAATGTTTACGCACACCTCTGGGACAACGGAAATGATATTGTAGAAGAATTGGCTAACGTGATGGAGGTCAGAGAGATCGGGATCTCCAATTTCTCCGTTGACAACATTCGTATCGACGAACCATTTTCCGTGCTCGAAGATGTTTTCGTGCCTCTTTATTTCTACCACAGGTATCAAACAGAGGCCGTGTCCAAGCTTATAGCAGGACAGGAATATGGATACCGGGTAAGGGGTGGCAAGCAGGGGCCGTCCAAAGTACTGAGTGCGAAAGAACAGCAAAGGGCTCTCGACGCCCTGATAACCACGATTGATGCCAAACGCCTGGCCATTCCAAAAGATAAGCAGGACTTGTTCCTTCCACGAGCTTTTGGCTACCCCAGGACAAGAGAATCCTTTATCAGCCAGTTGGGTGTTGACTTTGATCCTTTCTCGGCTGCCTCTACTGCTTCGCGAATGACTTTTTCATTTGTTCTTCATCCGGAGAGGGCCTCAAGACTCGTGGCGCAAAAAGCCATGGACAAAGATCAGTTGGGCCTGGAAGAGGTTCTCGACAAGCTCATTGAAAACACATTTGGGAAAGAGCACAAGGATCCCTATCTCACAGAAATCCAGAACCACATCAATGAGCAGCTATTGGAGGTGATGTACGACCTGGTGGCTTCAAAGCATGCCTACAAGGTTGCCCGGTCCCTTGCTGCTGACCGGCTTCGCTCCCTGGCGGACGAATTGTTTGGCAAGGAAGGCAGCGCTGCTCAAAGGGCGATCAACCGTTTCAATTCGCAGGAGATCACACGTTTTTTGAAGAATCCTGGTGCATGGAAAGTTAAAAAAGCACCCCGAATTCCTGATGGCTCGCCCATTGGAACCTATCTGGGGCTATGAAAAGATTCACCTTGAAGGGAATCGGACCCGGCCCTCTGATTGCGGCAGCTTTCATCGGACCGGGAACGGTAACCCTGTGCAGCATTGCAGGCGTGAACTTTGGTTTTGCCCTGCTCTGGGCCATGGTCCTTTCGGTAATCGCTACAATTGTCCTGCAGGAAATGTCGGCCCGACTTGGACTCATAAGTCAGAAGGGGCTGGCCGAGGTGATTCGGGAGGAACTCCATCCCGGCTTTGGAAAGGCCCTTGTGATCTTCCTGGTTCTTTCGGCGATCGTGGTGGGAAACGCAGCCTATGAAGCGGGTAACATTAGCGGAGGAGTCCTGGGCTTGTCCACCTTGATTCCCGGTAGTGAGTTCAACGTATTCGGACTGGATTTGAACTACCTGGTCCTGCTGCTGGGATTGGCGGCATTCCTGATCCTGATCAGCGGAAGCTACAAGGTGCTGGAGCGAAGTCTCTTTCTTCTTGTGCTGCTGATGAGCTTGTCTTTTGTCCTCACGGCCTTTCTTACCCGCCCGGATCTGGGTGAGGTCCTGTCGGGTGCTTTCACACCCCGAATCCCCCAGGGAGGACTTCTTACTGTCATTGGTTTGATTGGAACGACTGTGGTACCCTATAATCTTTTTTTGCACAGTTCCCTGGTCCGGGAAAAATGGCAGGGTGAAAAACATCTCGGGGATGCGGTCAGGGATACGGTTTTGGCCGTATTTCTTGGGGGACTTGTGTCGATGTCCATTATAATTTCGGCTGCAGCATCCGACGCTCAGACCCTGGAAAACGCGGTGGACCTTGCGAAATCCCTTGGGCCCCTTTACGGGGAATCAGCCACCTATTTCCTCTCACTTGGACTCTTTGCGGCAGGGATCACTTCGGCCGTTACGGCTCCCCTGGCAGCAGCTTATGCCGTGCGAGGAATCTTCGGATGGGAAAAGAGCATGAAATCCAAAAAATTCAGGGCGGTCTGGATGACCATTCTAATCCTGGGGGTTGCACTGGCTTCTCTAGGGATAAAACCCATTGAGATCATCAAGTTTGCCCAGGTGGCCAACGGGATTCTTCTGCCCGTCATATGCGGATTTCTTCTGTGGGTGATGAACCGTCGGAACGTTTTGGGAGCCTATGCCAACAATCGGTTCCAAAATATCTTGGGATTCCTTATCTTCGGGGTTACGCTTTTTCTCGGATTGAAAAGCATTTGGAGTGTATTTAGCGGCTAAAGGATCAATCTATGGACATCAACTGTGATTTAGGAGAAGGAATCGGAAATGACGCCGATTTGATGCCCTACCTGAGCTCTTGCAACATTGCCTGTGGAGGCCATGCGGGAGACAGGGAAACGATGATCTCCACGATGCGTCTGGCAAAAGAGCACGATGTGAAGATAGGTGCGCACCCCTCGTTTGAGGATCGGCCGAATTTTGGCCGCAAGGAGATATATGTTCCCCAGGAGCGTTTGAGATCTCAGCTGATCCATCAGATAGCAGAATTAGGAGCCCTGGCAAGACTTGAAGATGTGGAGATCCATCACGTAAAGCCCCATGGTGCCCTATACAATATGGCCGCCCGATCCTCGGACCTGGCCAAATTGATTGTAAACGTGCTCGGGTTTTTCAAAGAGGACCTGGTGCTCTATGTACCCTTTGGTTCCCAGTTGGAGAGAAAGTCGAAAGAAGCGGGCATACCTTATGCAGTGGAGGCCTTTGCCGATAGAAATTACAATGATGCTTTTGGTCTGGTTCCCCGAAGTGAGCCCGAGGCCGTAATAACAGATCCCGAAGAAATCAGAAAGCGGGTTGAGCGAATGATCAACAAGGGAGAGGTTGTTTCTGTTTCCGGCAAAGTCAGACATGTAGATATAGACACCATCTGCATTCATGGAGATAATCCATCAGCAGTAGACATTGCCAGGGAATTGGCCGATTTAATCAAGGACCTTCAATGAACAAATACAAATTAAAATACAAACCCCTCGGGAGCATCGCAGCGCTGATCGAATGGCCCAAGGAGATTCAGGAGCCGATCTTGAAAAACATAAGCATCTTTCGAAACAAGATTCACGCTGACATGGGCGAGTACGTCCTGGAAACGGTACCGGCTTATAACTCGCTTACGGTCTTCTTCGACACTTCCAAGATCAAGTATTCGGGCGTAGTTGCGGATCTTAAGGAAATCTATGCGACAAAAGATCAGAAACTTCTGACAGCCTATAAGATTTGGAAGATACCAGTCTGTTACGACAAGAAGTTCGCACTGGACCTTTCGGAAATATGCAAAGTCAAAAAAATAAGCCAGGAGAAGTTCATTGCCCTCCACAGCTCAAGTCTGTACGATGTTTATTTTATTGGTTTCCTGCCCGGATTCCTGTATTTGGGGGGATTGGATGAGAAGCTCCATTTCAAACGCAAGGACAAGCCACGCAGAGAGATCAAAAGAGGAGATGTCGGGATTGCCGGAAATCAGACCGGGGTTTATCCCAGAGTTAGCCCCGGCGGTTGGAACATCATCGGTAACAGTCCGCTGAGTTTTTTCGATGTTGACAAGTTCCCTCCCTGCTTCGCCGTAGCGGGGGATAAGGTTCAATTTGTTTCCATTGATCTCGTGGAGTATGAAAAGATTCTCAAGCAAGTTGAATCCGGGAACTATGTTCCACAAAGTGAGGTGTATGGATAACAATATTCTCATCTTGTCAGACAGCCTCCAGACCTCGGTCCAGGATTTGGGTAGAAAAGGCTACAGGTCCTATGGAGTTCCTATTTCGGGTACTATGGACAAGTACAGCGCCATACTCGCAAACAAGTTGCTCAACAATGACGAGGACTTGCCTGTTCTCGAAATAACAATGACCGGACCCAAAATCATGTTTGAAGATCATACCCTGTTTGTGCTTACAGGAGCCGATCTTTCACCTGAACTCAACGGGGAGCCCATACAGATGAACCACGCTTATTCTGTCAGGACGAGTGATGTCCTGAGCTTTGGAAAGATGAACATGGGTGTGAGAACCTATCTGGGAGTCAAGGGGGGCTTCCTGACCGAAAAGGTCTTGGGAAGCTATTCCATGTATGATGGTATTACGCCAAAAAGCACGTTGAAGAAGGGAGACAGGCTCAGAATCGCAAGTTACGAATCCGAACTTGAGATCACAACTTCAAAGTTGAAGGTTAAGCCGTCCCACTTCACGACAAAAAAATTAGAGGTGACCAAAGGCCCCGAGTACAATAGACTGACGAAAAAGCAGAGAGACAAGTTGTTCTCGATGACTTTTAAGATTGATCCTCTTTGCAACCGGATGGGCTACCAGCTGAAGAACAAGTTCCCGGCTTTGAAGAACAATGAGATCATAACATCGATCACAATTCCTGGAACCGTTCAGATCACTCCTTCCGGGAAGCTCATTGTCATGATGCGAGACTGTCCGACAACAGGGGGCTATGCGCGCATTCTGCAGCTTACAGACATGGCCATCAACCAGCTGGCGCAAAAAAAAGAAAATGACCGCTTCAAGTTTGATCTGGAAAGCAGTTTCGAGTTCCTGGGTCGACTTGTCAGCAGATTTAGAGATTAGTTATGAGACAAGAGATCAACCTGATCAGTGACACAATTACAAGACCTACCCCAGGAATGTTGGAGGCCATGATGCAAGCCGAGGTGGGAGACGACGTCTTTGGCGCTGATCCAACCGCCCAAAGACTGCAGGAAAAAATAGCGAATCTTTTCGGTATGGAATCCGCTTTGTTCTTTCCTTCCGGCACCATGGCGAATCAAACGGCCATTAAGTTGCACACCCAGCCCGGGGAACAGATGATTTGTGACAAATGGGCCCATGTATACAATTACGAGGGAGGTGGGGCTTCATTCAATTCAGGTGTTTCCTGCAAACTCGTAGATGGTCATCGGGGAATGTTCACTGCCGAGCAGGTAGAGGCGAGCATCAATCCGCCACATGACTATCACCAGGCACAAACCCGTTTGGTGGCTGTTGAAAATACAACCAACAAGGGAGGAGGAGCCTGCTGGTCATTTGACGAATTGAAGCGAATTGAGAAAGTATGTCGAAAACACGGTCTCGGCTATCATCTCGATGGGGCTCGTTTGTTCAATGCACTGGTAGAGAAAGGGGAAGACCCAAAGATCTATGGAAAAGTCTTTGACACCATATCCGTCTGCCTGTCAAAGGGGTTGGGTACTCCCGTCGGATCTGTGCTTCTCTCTGACGAGAAAACCTTCAGGAGAGCGATTCGAATACGAAAGTTGTTCGGTGGAGCCATGAGACAGGTAGGTTATTTGGCAGCAGCTGGGATTTACGCCCTGGACAACCATGTGGATCGCCTGTCAGAGGATCATCGCCGGGCGAGATTGCTCGGGCAGACTCTCGAGTCGTGTTCCTATGTAAACAAGGTCGAGCCCATAGACACCAACATTGTCATATTCAACCTGGAGGACGATGTGGATGAAGCCGCATTTTTAAAGGCGATGTCAGACAAGAACATCCTGATGATCACTATGGGGCAGGGAAAGCTGCGGCTTGTAACTCATTTGGATTTTACCGACGATATGCTCGAGGTCGTTTTGAAGGAACTGAAAGAACTTGAGAAGGAGCAGCTTCAACCGGAGCTCAAATAATACGCAAGAAACACTTAGATGATCGATACGATGAAAAAAACTTGGATAGTAACCCTTTTGCTGCTGGTCTCAATGGCAAATGCCCAAAGCCCGGTTTCAGAAATGCTGCAGGAAATATCAACCGCTCCATCGGCCGAAAGGATTGAGAAAGACATAAGAAAACTGGTCGACTTTGGAACGCGACACACCCTTTCAGACACCGTCTCTGAGCAGCGTGGAATAGGTGCTGCAAGGCGGTGGATAAAATTTGAGTTTGACAGGATATCGGACCAGTGTGACAATTGTCTTGAGGTGTTCTATCATTCGGCCATCGAACCCAAGAACGACAGGCGGATCACTCGAGACACCAAAATTGTCAATGTCGTGGCCATTCAAAGAGGTAGCGTCTTTCCCGATCGCTATGTGATCATGTCAGGCGACATCGATTCGAGGGTTTCTGATGCGAATAACTACACCTCCGATTCCCCGGGAGCCAACGACAACGCCTCGGGTATGGCTGGTACTATAGAAGCTGCCCGGGTGCTGAGCAAATACGACTTCCCGGTTTCGATTGTTTACGTCGGACTGTCGGGGGAGGAACAGGGGCTTTATGGAGGCAAGCATCTCGCTAAAAAGGCAAAAAACGAGGGCTGGGACATCATCGGGATCATCAACAATGACATGATAGGAAACATCCACGGCATTGACGGGGTTATTGACAATGGCACCTTCAGGGTGTTTTCGGAGGCTATGTCGATGACCCTGACAGATAAGGAGAAAAGGGCCATGCGTTTTTACGGGGGAGAGGTTGACGGTCCTTCCCGTCAATTGGCCCGGTACATAGATCGGATCACCGACGAGTACATGACCAACCTGGATGCGATCATGATCTACAGACTCGATCGTTTCGGTCGGGGAGGGCACCACAGGCCTTTTAACGACGAGGGCTTCACGGGTGTTCGCATCATGGAGACGCATGAGAATTACAACCGGCAACACCAGGACCTGAGGGAAGAAGACGGAATCCAATACGGAGACGTGATCGAATGGGTGGATTTTGACTATGCAGCCCGCCTGACTGCAGTCAATGCCCTAACATTGGCCGCTTTGGCTTCTGCTCCGGAGGCCCCTAAGAATTTGAGCATCGGTGGCGCGGTTCAGCCGTCAACCCGACTCCAGTGGGACGCTTCGGATGACCCCACATTGGCAGGGTACAAAGTGTATTGGCGCAAGACGACCTCCCCACAATGGGAGTACAGCACTTATATCGGTAAGAAAAACAGCCATGTACTGAAGAACCTGGTTATCGACAATTATCTATTCGGTGTCTCCAGCGTTGGATCCAATGGCGCCGAGAGTCTGGTTGTCTTCCCTTACAAGCTGATTCCCAGGGATTAATGTTTAGACGTCAAAAAACGATTATGGGATGTAATGTAAGGGTATTTCTGACGTCCTAAGGTGAAAAAAGTAATGAGATCAATAAGAGTTTTCCTGGGCTTGGCCCTTTTGACCCTTGTCCTACAGGTGAATGCACAAAAAGGTAAAAATATGAACAATGATTTGGCAGTTGCCACTTTCGGAAACGGTTGCTTCTGGTGCACCGAGGCTATTTTTCAGCAGCTTAAAGGAGTTGAATCCGTTTATCCGGGTTATACCGGTGGAAGCGTTAAGAATCCGTCCTATCGGGAAGTATGCACCGGAACTACAGGGCATGCTGAGGCGATTCAGATCAAATACGACCCATCAGTGATCAATTATCGGGAGCTGCTCGACATATTTTTCTACACCCATGACCCGACGACCCTTAACAGGCAGGGGGCTGATGTAGGGACCCAATACAGGTCGGCGATCTTTTATCACAATGAAGAACAGAGAGCCGCAGCTGAGGAAATTATTTCCCAATTGACTTCAGAAAAGGTTTACGATGACCCGATTGTCACGGAGGTGACCCCCATGGATGTGTTCTACATGGCTGAGGATTATCACAAAAATTATTACCTGAACAACAAGAATCAGGGCTATTGCAGGGCTGTGATCAATCCGAAGCTCGACAAGTTCATGAAGAAATACGGGTCCAAGACGAAGTGATCAAATAGTCATCGAAAAGATGCGGGTTTGAGGCTTGTTCTCGAGGAGCCTCAAATCGAAGGCCATACAGATGTTCCTGACAAACATTCGGCCTTTTTCCTTGACTTTCAATTTGCTACCCACCTGTTCGAGCAAGCCATCGTCGAACATTTCAGTAAGTCTGTCCAGGATTGCTTCACGCTGCTTTTCGGTGAGCCCAAGTTTCCAGTCCGTTTCGAGATGGCACATCAGGTTGAGGATGTGCTGTCGGATGATCAGGTCGGTCTCGGTGAGCAGGTGCCCCCTAAATACGGGGAGCAAGCCTTTATTGACCCGTTCCTGGTAGTCTTCAACCGACTTCTCATTTTGAGCGAATGCATACCAGGAATCACTTATGGACGACATGCCCAGTCCGATCATCAGATGCGTTTTGCCAGCTGTGTAACCCATGAAATTCCGATGGAGCTTCTTAGACTCCATGGCCTTGTAAAGGGAATCGGTTGGCAGAGCAAAATGGTCCATACCAATCTCCACGTAGCCCGCATCAAAGAACATCTGCTTGCCGAGTTCGTACAAATGTCTTTTCTCGTGATCCTTTGGAAGGTCATTTTCGTCAAAGCCGCGTTGGCCAACGCCCTTGATCCAGGGAACATGGGCATAGCTGTAATAAGCGATCCGGTCGGGCATCAGCTTGACCGTATTCTCAATAGTGCCGCGTATGCTGGATTCTGTTTGAAAAGGCAGTCCGAAAACCAGGTCGTGACTGATCGAAGTATATCCTATTTTTCTTGACAGCTCGTGAATTTTTTTGACCTGCTCAAAGCTTTGGATTCGGTTGATGGCTTTTTGGACCACGGGATCGTAGTCCTGAATCCCAAAGCTGTTGCGTCTGGACCCCAGATCGTATAGGGTCTGAAGCTGTTTTTCACTTGTGTGGTTCGGGTGTCCTTCATAGCTGAATTCGAAGTCCTCAAAACGATCTGCTCTTTTAAAGATGCCATCGATGAGTCTTTTCAGGTTCTCAGCCGAGAAAAAAGTTGGCGTGCCTCCTCCCAGATGAATTTCTTTGATCTTCGGTCGCTCTTCCAGCAGATCACAGTAAAGATTCCATTCCTTGAGAACAGTATCCAGATAGGGCTCCTCTACGCTGTGTCTTTTCGTTATCCGCTTGTGGCAAGCGCAAAAAGTACATAGGTTTTCGCAAAAGGGCAGGTGTATGTACAGGCTGACTCCTTCTGTGTCATTGCTTTCGCGGAAGGCTCTTTTCACAGTTTCCTTCCAGTCGGGAAGCGCGATTCCCTCTTTGTCCCAAAAAGGAACGGTTGGGTAACTGGTGTACCGGGGTCCCGGGATATTGTATTTCTGAATCAGCGTCGTCTGCATTGCAGGGTTGTTGTTAATGGGTTCGGACCTTGTGTTGGGTCAGGCCTCGTATTCCTTTACGGCCTCGATGAATGCCCGTGCGTGATCCACGGGGATATTCGGCAATATGCCATGGCCCAAATTTACGACGTATTTATCTTTTCCGAACTCTCCGATCATATCCCTGACCATTTTTTTGATCGTTTTCGGGGGTGACAGCAATCGTGAGGGGTCCATATTTCCCTGCAAGGTCACCTTGCCGCCAGTGAATTCACGAGCGAGTTTCGGGCTGATCGTCCAGTCGACACCCAAAGCAGACACGTTGGAATTCGCCATTTCCTCAAGCGCGAACCAGCACCCCTTCGCAAATGCGATTACGGGTACCTGATCGTGAAGCGCATTGATGATCTGCTCCATATAGCGCCATGAAAACTCCCTGAAATCTACAGGGGAGAGCATGCCTCCCCAGGAGTCAAAGATTTGCACGGCATTCACGCCTGCCTCAACTTTGGCCTTGAGGTAGGAAATGGTGGTATCAGTGATCTTCTGAAGTAACATATGAGCCGCTTCAGGCTGCGTAAAGCAAAATTCTTTGGCCCGGTCAAACGATTTTGAGCCCTGGCCCTGCACACAGTAGCAGAAAACCGTCCAGGGAGATCCGGCAAAACCAATCAGTGGAATTTCGTCTTCTAACATCTGTTTGGTCAATTTTATGGCATCCATTACATAACCCAGGGTTTCATGAACATCAGGTACAGGGGTTTTTTCGACCTGTTCTGCGGTTCGGATCGGGTTTTGAAGAAAAGGTCCCACGCCCGGTTTCATCTCAAAGGGGATGTTCATCGCCTGGGGCACGACCAGTATATCAGAGAAAAGTATGGCGGCATCCATGCCATAGCGCCTGATGGGCTGTACGGTTATCTCAGCGGCCAATTCCGGTGTTTGGCATCGGGTGAAGAAGTCGTACTTCTCGCGTATGGCCATAAACTCGGGCAGGTATCTCCCTGCCTGTCTCATCATCCAGACCGGGGGTCGTGAAACGGTTTCACCCCGCAGGGCCCTTAGAAAAAGATCGTTTTTTATTGTTGTCATAAATTGAATTTGTCTGAAATGGTTTTGAAAGAGGCGTCAACAGCCTTTTCAAATGCGTTCAAGTCATTTTCATCGATTGCCGTGCACAGAAACCAGGCCTCGAATTGGGAAGGAGGCAGGAAAACCCCATTCTCCATCATGCTCCAGAAGAAAATCTTGAACTTCTCCGTGTCACTGGATTGAGCCGTACTGAAATCGATTACCTTTTGATTTGTGAAAAATGCGTTGATCATGGAGCCAAAATGGTTCACCTGCAGATCAACTTCGTATTTGTCAGCCGCTTTGAGCAAAATGTCTTTGATCTTCAAAGCGGTTTCATTCAAGTCTTGATACGGATCAGAAGCCTTCAATTCAAGAAGGGTTGAAAGGCCGCATGCCATTGCGATTGGATTTCCGGAGAGCGTTCCTGCCTGGTACATCTCACCCAGGGGCGCCACCATTTGCATGATTTCCTCTCTAGCGCCGTAGGCTCCGACTGGAAATCCGCCACCGATTACCTTTCCGAGGCAGGTGATGTCGGCCTGCAACCCCAAGAGTTCCTGGGCGCCTCCGAACTTGGATCTAAAACCCGTCATCACTTCATCCGCAATGATGAGAATTCCTTTTTCTTGTGTTACTCGCCTTAGTTCCTCAAGGAAGTCGGGATCCGGTACCACAACACCCATGTTTCCCGCAACGGGTTCCAGTATGACGGCAGCGATGTCATTGTGCGAATCGATCTGCTTTTTGACACTTTCGATGTCATTGAACTGGGCAATCAAAGTGTTTTTCACGGCCTCTTCGGGAACGCCTTTGCTCCCGGGCAAACTCAGGGTGGCAAGGCCGGAGCCAGCAGCGACGAGCAGCGAGTCGGAATGCCCGTGGTAACATCCTGAGAATTTGATGATCTGGTTCTTGCCGGTAAAGGCGCGGGCCAATCGGATGGCGCTCAGAACGGCTTCCGTTCCGGAATTGACAAAGCGAACCTTGTCCATTCCGGGAAAAGCTTCACAGACCAGTTCAGCCAGCTCAATCTCTCCTTCTGTTGAGGCCCCAAAAGTATATCCTTTTCTCATTGCTTTTGAAACAGCCTCCTGTACCTTTGGGTATTGATGCCCCAGAATCATGGGCCCGTAAGAGAGCACCAGGTCCAGGTAGCGGTTGCCATCGACATCCACAATTTGGCTTCCTTCCGCGTGATCTATGAATACAGGTGAGCCTCCGACCGATTTGAAGGCCCTGACCGGAGAATTTACTGCGCCAACGAGGTTTTTTTGACCCCTTTCATATAGGATTGACGAATTTTTCAGGTTCATTTAGGTTCTTTTTTAATGTTGTTCCCGAAGCAATCGGGCCACTTCTTTTGCAAAATAGGTGATAATCAGGTCTGCACCGGCACGTTTCATGGAGAGCAGACTCTCCATCATGACTTTCTGCTCGTCGATCCAGCCCTTTTCACCTGCGGCCTTGATCATTGCATATTCGCCACTCACATTGTAACATGCAATCGGGATGTTGTAATTGTTTCGAAGGTCCCTGATGATGTCGAGGTAGGACAAAGCGGGTTTTACCATGAGAATGTCCGCTCCTTCTTCCTTGTCAAAGTCGGCTTCACGGAAAGCTTCCCTGCGATTGGCAGGGTCCATCTGGTAGGTTCGTCGGTCACCAAAACTGGGTGCTGAGTCCGCCGCATCCCTGAAGGGACCGTAGTAGGAAGAGGAGTATTTCACAGCATATGACATGATTGGCAACTGATAAAAGCCTTCTTTGTCAAGGGATTCACGAAGTGTGCGAATCATGCCGTCCATCATTCCCGAAGGAGCAACCATATCAGCGCCTGCGCGGGCATGAGATATGGCCTGCTTTGAAAGATTTTTCAGGGTCGCATCGTTGTCTACGTCATTGTTGTGAATGATCCCGCAATGACCATGACTGGTGTATTCGCAGAAACAGACATCCGTGATCACATAGATTTCAGGATAGTGCTTTTTAATGAATCGGATCGACTTTTGAATGATACCCTGATCGTTCCAGGTCTCAGATCCGATCTCGTCCTTTGAATCAGGGATGCCGAACAGAATTACGGCTCGTATCCCGAGTTCTTGTATGGTATTCAATTCTTCCGGTAAGATGTCCAGTGAAAAACGGAATATACCGGGCATGGACTCGATCTCCTTTTTTATGCCCTTGCCCTCCTCAATGAAGATCGGGTAAATAAGATCGTCAACTTTCAATAGGTTCTCTCGCACCAAGCTTCGAATGCCACCAGTGGTCCTTAATCTTCTGGTTCTGTTCATGATCCTTGTTTTGTTTCAAAATGGTTATTGACCGATTGGAGTACCGCCTCGACCGAAGGGCTTTTGGCTTCGACGACCTTCTGAAAAGCCTTGCGCGCAGCTCCGGCCGTCGTTCCGCCGATGCAAAATGCGATTTCGGCTCCCGGATTGTTCTTTTGAAGGTAACTCTCTACGCCTGAAGGACTGAAAAACAAGAGTCCATCGTAGGAACTCTTAAGTTGATCAGGGGTCATCAAGGTCAAATAACTCACTACCTCGTGGACGGTGTGTTTGTGTTTCTCAAGTAAACTTGGAAGCTCATCCCGTCTCAAATCTCCGCAGAAAAAAGTGAAGTCCTGGGGTTCATCAAAAGCATCCACCAGGTATTCCGCGAGTTTACGAGCGGAGCCTGCCGAGTGGGTTACCTTCCCCAGGCGCTTTTCAATAAGTCGTTTGGTCCTTCTGCCAACACAATAGATGCTCCCGATATTGAGATCTTTTCCCTCGGCACTGTCGACGAGTGATTCAACTGCGTTTTGACTGGTCAGGATGACATGAGGCATTTCCTTCTTGAGATCGGCAGCCTTGATCCGCTGATGCCGGACGGTTATGAAGTCACTCATTTCAATACCCACGTCCTTGTTCAGCTCACTGCTTTGAGCGATCGAGATGTGTTTGGTTGAAAACACGCGATATTTCTTTTCAACTTGTCCAATCTGGCGAAGCAATTTTTTTCCTCCACGTTCGAGAATGTAGTCGGCGGCGAATTCCGCCAAATCCGAAATATGGGATGTCGCCACGGTCTTGCTGAACTCGATCTTCCTCTTGCCATCAAGACTGAAAAGTGCCCCTTTAAAGGTGAGTTGCTCATCCCTGATCTGTGCCAAGGCACCTATCGGAGCGGAACAGCCTCCTTCCAGTCTCCTTAGGAATTCCCTTTCCAATCGGGTGCATATTTCCGTTTCCCGATCGTTGATCTCTGCACAAATCTCCAGGAGCTCCTCGTTTTCTGAAAGTGCCGCTATCATGACAGCACCCTGGGCCGGTGCAGGCAGCATCCAGTCGAGCTTGATGTTCTCTTTGGGCAAGATTCCAATTCGTTTCAGGCCTGCGAGAGCAAATATGGCTCCATCCCAGTCATTCGATCTCAATTTGCTGAGCCGGGTGTTCACGTTACCGCGAAGTCCGGTTATGGTATGGTTCGGAAATCTATACAGCCATTGAGCTTTCCTTCTCTGGCTTCCGGTAGCAATTGTAGCGGTTGGATTGGAGAAAAATTCCTCGTTGTTTTTTAATACCAGTATGTCCTGATGGTTCCCGCGTTTGAGAACAGCAGCCTGCTCAATTCCCTTTGGCAGTTGAGTGGGGACATCTTTCAGGGAATGCACGGCTATGTCGATCCGCCCGTTGAGAAGGGCAATATCCAGGTTTCTCGTGAAAACACCTGTGGTACCCAGTTCATACAGGGGTTTGTTCAGCACTTCATCACCTATGGAATCGATCTTGACAATCTCTGTTTCATGACCGAGATGAACGAGCTGGTCAGACACAGTATGCGCCTGCCAAAGTGCCAGCTGACTGGATCTGGTTCCAATGCGTATAACGGTTTTCATGCTATTCTTCAGTAGTCTCTTCCAGGTTGAATACCTCTTTCATCACCCGGATGCTTTGATTCGCTTTGGAATTATCAGCTTTGAGGTGAAGCGCGAATTTTGAGACTATTTTACTGATCATTTGTGAAGTTACGTCTTCAAGGAGCTCAATGTTTTCATGTTCCGCTTTTCGTGCGTGGGCCGTAATGGCGTCCTTCTGGATCATCTCCAGGGATTTTTTAAGCGAGTTGATCGCTGGAGTGCTCTTGCGGAAAGAGAGCCATTCATAGAACTCTACTTTGTGCTTTTGAATGATCTCCTCGACCAGAGGAATCTGTTTTCTTCTTTCTTCCAATGTCTGCTCTGTTTTTTCAGACAAGACATCGACATCTATGATCTCTTTGTCATCTCGATTTGACAGGGCGGGATCGACATTCCTCGGGATTGAAAGATCTATGATAAGTTGCTTTTTTCCATTTTTTACATCCTCAGCTTTCACTGTTGGACTCGAGGCTCCTGTTGCGACGATAACGATGTCGTTCTTCTGAATTTCCTCCTGAAGCTCTTCGTGCTTACGGGCCTTGACCTGAACGCTCTTGGTCAATTCAAAGGCTTTGGCATCGGTTCGATTGATCACGGTTACTTCGTGTCCTTTGAGGTATTCCGAGCAGCTCTTCGCCGTGCTTTCTCCGATGTCACCTAATCCGTATACCAGGATTCTTCTTCCGTCGTATTCCTTGTACTTGTCCTTGATGTACTGGATGGCAGCATAGGATACAGTTGTTGTTCCTGAGCTGATGCTTGTTCTGTTCTTGGTTTCTTTGCTTGCGTGCAAGGAGGTATTGAACAGTCGCTCGAGATAGGCATTGAGCGTGCCTGCTTCTTTGGCCCGACCAAAAGCTTCCTTGAGTTGTCCAACGATCTCATAGTCACCGAGTATCTGGCTGTCCAGACCCGTCGCAATTCGAATCACATGCTCCGCTGCCTCACTGTTCTTGTAGACATAAGATACTTGCGCAAATTCTTCGACGTTCCCCTTGGAGTATTTACACAATAATGAAATTAGTTGGAAGGGGTGCTTGGAAAAGCCCATGATCTCAACGCGATTGCAAGTAGATAAGACAACAACGCTATTGACACCATTGTCCTTGGCTTCAGACAAAAGGGCCTCTTGTTGGTCCTTGCTCAAACTGAACTTGCTTCGGGTCTCTACATCGGCCTTTTTGTAATTCAGACCGATCAAATAGAACTTTTTGCAATCCGGGTTTTTTGTCATTCCTGTGGTATTCGTTACACCTTAGTTTTAATTTGATATTCCAAAGAAGAGATGGTTCAAAATTACGCTTCAGGAAAATTAAAAACTATGACATATATCACCTCCAAAACTCTTGTCTCGTAAATTAGAATCTGTCTAAATAACAGTGTTCATAGGCGTTGGCAAGCGATTTGATTTTTTAGTCGTGACAAAAATATATACTTTCCGCACCAATAGATATCGGAAGAAACAAAAAAAATATCGATATAAGTTTATTAAATCGCACTTGAAAAAGCGGATCGCTCAATTCAGTTCAGAGCTAAAAATAGTATCTTTGCACAGTTCGAAAATCTAACTAAAAATAGTTCATTTTGTCAAAAAAAGGAGTATTACTTGTCAACCTGGGTTCACCTGACAGTACAAAGGTCAGCGATGTCCGTAAATATTTGGATGAGTTTTTAATGGATGAAAGGGTGATTGACATCGCCTACTGGAAGCGATTCTTGCTGATAAAGGGGATCATCCTGAATACCAGGCCGCGAAAATCCGCGGCAGCGTACAAAAAAATCTGGTGGAAAGAAGGATCTCCCCTGGTAGTGATCTCAGAGCGATTTACTGAGAAATTACGCGATTTGATGGACCTCCCCGTCGCTCTTGGCATGCGCTATGGATCGATGAGCATTGAAAAGGGATTCAAAGAATTAACCGACCAGGGTGTGGATGAAGTGCTGCTTGTCCCTTTGTACCCGCATTATGCCATGTCCTCGTACGAGACCGTTGTAGAGAAAGCCAAAGAGGTAATAGAAAAATCCTTTTCGGGGCTGAAAATGGATCTGGTGGAGCCATTTTACGACAAGGAAGACTATATCGAGGTGATGTGCCGTAACATCGAGGAGCAGCTCAAAGGTTTCGACTATGATCACATTTTATTTTCCTATCACGGAATTCCTGAGCGCCATATTTACAAATCGGATGTCACGGGAAATCATTGCAAGATTGACGGCAGCTGTTGCCAGGTGAAGTCAGAGGCACACAAGACCTGTTACAGGCATCAGTGTTTTGAGACTACCAAGGCCATAGCTAAACAAATGAAGCTCAAACCCGGTACATTCAGTGACTCGTTTCAGTCGCGGTTGCTCAAGGATCCCTGGTTGAGGCCTTATACGGATTTTGAATTGGAGCGACTGGCTGAAGAAGGTACCAGGAAGTTGGCCGTTGTTACGCCGGCGTTCGTGTCGGATTGCCTTGAGACCCTGGAAGAAATAGCTATGGAAGGCAAGGAGGAATTCCTCGAGGCCGGGGGAGAGGATTTCAGGCACATTGGCTGCCTCAATGACTATGACCCCTGGGTACAGGTCATGAGCAACTGGATCAGGGAGTGGGAGGTCGCCGACCTGGAACCTGCATTGCAGTCTTAAAATAGCACACATGGAATACCTCTATATCAAATCACTTCACATCATATTTGTTACGACCTGGTTTGCGGGCCTTTTTTACATCATTCGTCTCTTCATCTATTATAAGGAAGCAGATGAGAAAGACGAGCCTGCCCGGACGATATTGCGGAAGCAGTATGCGCTTATGTCAAAAAGACTCTGGTATATCATCACCTGGCCCTCGGCTGTCCTGGCGTCACTTTTCGCCGCCTGGTTGCTGTGGCTTCAGCCTTTTTGGCTCGAAGCGCCCTGGATGCTGATCAAACTTGGATTCGTCTTTTTGCTCTATGCCTATCACTGGTCGTGCCATGTGATGTACAAGCAAATAGAAAAAGGTGATTTGAAATATTCTGCCTATGGCCTTAGAATATGGAACGAAGTCGCTACGATTATTCTATTTGCCTGTGTCTTCCTTGTTGTTTTGAAGAACACACTGGGCTGGGTCTTTGGAGTTTTAGGCATTGTTGGTGTTTCCGTAGTGCTCATGCTTGGGATCAAGCTCTACAAGAGCATTCGTGCGAAGAACAGCTGGGACAAAGGATAGGTTGTGGAGAATCTCAGCATGAAAAAAAGGTTTTGGATCGGGCTTTTCTTTGATGCCCTGGGCATGCTTTCCTTTTTTTTTCCAATTGCTGACGTGGTTTGGGCCCCGCTGTCTGCGTATTTAATGGTGCGGATGTACCCGGGAACAACGGGCAAGATCGCCGGGGTGGTTTCTTTTCTGGAGGAAGCGATACCGGGACTGGATTTTTTCCCGTCTTTCACTCTGACCTGGCTCTATTCCTATTTTTTCGAGAGGAGGAAAATTACTCGAGAAAACGCTTGAATCCCATGCGTGACAACATCTTCTTTTCCATGTTCCAAAAGAATTTCTTTTGACCGAACAGGGCCCCGACAAAGACCAGGGTGATCTGATAGACAACGAACACGACGAGAATTCGAATCGGCCAGTACACCCAAGGATTGGTTGTCTCTTTGGAAATACCTATCAGGTCCGTGATCGGATTTGTCAGGTACATCGAAAGTGATCCGTTGATGGCAAATACGATAAAAATTATGACAACTTGAAAATTGGACTCAATGCCCCATCTTTCTTTCAATTTATCCATGGATCAAAATTTTGGCAAATGTAACCATTCTCAAAAATAATTCATGAAATTTTTCTGAAAAAGCAATTGGAGCTGGAGTTTCTGGACCTGTTGCATCATCCTGAGGAGAAAAATATTTTAGTATCTTCCCCGCTCAAATCACCCAGGGGAAATCTTCAAAATTCAAAGAGAAATGAAAAAAATGGCGCTACATTGGAAAATATTGATTGGAATGGTGCTTGGAGTGCTCTTCGGATTGCTCATGGTCAATTTTTCATGGGGCAAGGAAGTCGTTCAGGATTGGATCAAGCCTTTCGGCACCATTTTCATCAACGCTTTGAAGCTCATTGCTGTGCCCTTGATCCTGGGATCTTTGATCACGGGGGTTTCTGATCTCAAGGATATTTCCAAACTCTCCAAAATGGGAGGGAAGACCGTGATCACCTATTTGTTGACGACCATTATCGCAGTATCCATAGGGCTTTTCCTAGTTAATGTTATCGTACCCGGGGAATCAATTACCGAGGACACTCGAACCGAGTTGGTTTCCAATTATTCCGAAAGCACACAAAAATATAAAGATGAGGCACAGAATCAAAAAAAGCAGGGTCCGCTCAAGGCCCTTGTGGATCTTGTGCCGGACAATATAATAGGGGCATCAGGGGAGAACAAGAACATGTTACAGGTTATCTTCTTTGCGATCTTCTTCGGGGTTGGTCTTATTCTGTTGCCAGAGGAGCGCGCCAAACCCGTCAAGGATTTCTTCTCAAGTTTCAATGAGGTTATCCTGAAAATGATTGACCTTATTATGCTCGCAGCGCCCTATGGGGTATTTGCCTTGCTCGCTGCCCTTATTGCCGAGTCTCCCAGCGCGGATCTGTTCATTGCACTTTTGTGGTACGCTTTGACCGTATTGCTTGGCCTGACCCTTATGATCACCTTTTACATAGGTCTTGTTTATGCCTTTACCGGTATGAAACCTGTGAAATTCCTCCAGGGTATTTCTCCGGCCCAGCTTTTGGCTTTCTCGACGAGCTCGAGCGCCGCGACCCTTCCTGTGACCATGGAGCGGGTAAATGAGCACCTGGGTGTAGAAGAGGAGGTGTCCAGTTTCGTCCTTCCTATTGGGGCTACTATCAACATGGATGGTACGAGCTTATACCAGGCGGTTGCTGCGGTATTCATCGCCCAGGCCTTTGGCATGGATCTGAGTTTAGGAGTTCAGCTGGGTATCGTTGCCACGGCCACTCTGGCGAGCATCGGTTCGGCGGCTGTCCCGGGAGCGGGTATGGTGATGCTGGTGATCGTTCTGGCCCAGGCGGGAATTCCCGAAGCGGGTCTGGCGCTGATTTTTGCCGTCGACAGACCCCTGGACATGTGTCGCACCGTTGTCAATGTCACAGGTGATGCAACCGTTTCCATGATTGTGGCGAAAACCGAGGACAAGCTAGGCGAGCCCCATGTCAAGGATTGGGACGACAGTTACGCTTCCAAAAAATAATTTTTTTACCAGCGCATCAAGACGCTGCCCCAGGTGAATCCACTGCCAAAAGCGGCCAGAAGAACGATGTCTCCTTCTTTCACCTTTCCACTTTCCCAGGCTTCCGTCAGGGCAATGATAATCGAAGCTGCAGTCGTATTCCCGTATTTCATGATATTGTTGTAGACCTGGTCATCCCGCAGTTTGAATTTTTGCTGAATGAATTGAGAGATCCTCAGGTTGGCCTGGTGTGGTATAAAGAGATCGATGTCCTCTGGTCGAACTTGATTTGCCGTAAGGGCCTCCATGATGACCTCGCTGAAACGGACGACGGCGTTTTTGAAGACGAAGGTTCCGTCCATATATGGAAAATAGGAGACGTCCTCTTTTTCGTTGGCGATGATTTCGGGCACCCAATGCTTGATGCTGGGCGAGGCAACGATCAACTTGTCGGCATATTTTCCTTCGCTGTGCAGATGCGACGACAGGATTCCTTTCTTGGAGTCTTCAGTTCTGGAGAGCACACAGGCTCCGGCTCCGTCTCCAAAGATGACTGAAACCCCTCTTCCCCGGGTGGTCTTGTCAAGACCATTCGAGTGGTATTCCGAACCGATCACAAGAATATGCTTGTACATGCCGGTTTTGATGAACTGATCCGCAACAGAAAGGGCATAGACAAAGCCAGAGCATTGATTTCTCACGTCCAGGGCACCGATGGTGTTCATTTCAAGCATCTCCTGGATCTGGACCCCACATCCCGGGAAATAATAGTCGGGACTCAATGTCGCGAAGACAATGAAGTCAATGTCATCTTTTGAAAGCCCTGATCGCTCAATGGCTATTTTGGCAGCTTTGGCTCCCATAGTGGCAGATGTTTCATCACTCCCTTCAGGGATCCATCTTCTCTCCTTTATTCCCGTTCTTTCCTGGATCCATTCATCACTGGTATCCATCATTTTGGTCAGGTTGTCATTGGTGACAACATTGTCCGGCACGAAGAATCCCATGCCCGTTATTCTGGAATTGTACATCATTTTTTTACAATGTTTATTTGCGAGTCCTTTTAAGCAAAGATAACAATTCGGCGGGTTCTGTCATCTTGTCATAGATGGCGGTTTGGTATTTCTTTTGATTGGCAAGAGTATGAATGAATTAAAACAATAAAAAACATTTAAAATATGGCTAAAGGAAAAATCAATGTTCATGTTGAGAATATCTTTCCGTTGATCAAGAGATTTTTGTACTCGGATCACGAGATATTCCTGAGAGAGCTGATCTCGAACGCGACGGATGCGACGCTCAAGTTGAAGCACCTCGCTTCCATTGGAGAGTACAAGGGCGATGTAGATTCAGCCCGCTTGGAGGTGAAAATTGACAAAGAAGGGAAAAAGCTTCATATCATAGACCAGGGAATCGGTATGTCCAGGGACGAGGTCAAGAAATATATCAATGACATCGCCTTTTCAGGAGCCGAGGAGTTTCTGGAGAAGTTCAAAGACGAAAAGAACGACGCCGGAATCATTGGTCATTTCGGTCTCGGATTCTACTCGGCCTTTATGGTGGCAAGCCAGGTCGAGATCTTGACGAAATCCTACAGGGAAGATGAAGAAGCAGCTCACTGGATCTGTGATGGTTCACCGGAGTACACGCTGAAAAAAGCGGACAAAAAAGACCGGGGTACCGAGATCATT
The DNA here is from genome assembly GCA_024644725.1 of Flavobacteriaceae bacterium. Classification (GTDB taxonomy): domain Bacteria; phylum Bacteroidota; class Bacteroidia; order Flavobacteriales; family Flavobacteriaceae; genus Lutimonas. Next base: position 28,734 of record JAHEHE010000011.1, read on the forward strand.
TTGCATATCGATGACGATTCGACGGAATTCCTCGAAGAGCAAAGAATCAACGAGCTGTTGATGAAATACAACAAGTTCATGCCGATTCCGATCAAGTTTGGTACGGAAGAGGTTGCAGATCCGGATCACAAACCGAAGACGATCAAAGACAAGGACGGCAAGGAGACGACTGAGCCTCAGAAAATGATCACTGTTGACAGGATCATCAACAACACGGATCCGGCCTGGACCAAACAGCCTACTGACCTGAAGGATGAAGATTACAAGGCCTTCTACCGGGAGTTGTATCCCATGCAGTTCGAGGAGCCCCTGTTCCATATTCACCTGAATGTGGACTATCCATTCAACCTTACGGGGATTCTTTATTTCCCGAAGCTCACCACAAATATGGATGTGCAGAAGGATCGGATTCAACTCTATCAGAACCAGGTTTTCGTAACCGACAACGTCGAGGGAATCGTACCTGATTTTCTGCAGATGCTCAGAGGGGTGATAGATTCACCCGATATTCCGTTGAATGTTTCCAGGAGTTATCTGCAGGCAGATGGTGCCGTCAAGAAGATATCGAGCTATATCACGAAGAAGGTTGCCGATAAATTGAGCTCTTTGTTTAAAAAGGACAGAGAAGAATTCGAAAAAAAGTGGAACGACATCAAGATTGTCATCGAATATGGAATGCTTTCGGAACCTAAATTCTTCGAGAAGGCAGAGAAGTTTGCTCTGTATCCGACTGTCAATGACGAGTACTTCACCTTTGAAGAGCTAAAGGACAAGATCAAAGCGGCTCAGACCGACAAGGACGGCAATCTGGTTGTGCTGTATGCCAACGACAAAGACGAGCAGCACAGCTTTATTGAAGAGGCCGAGTCAAAAGGATACCAGGTTCTGCTGCTCGACTCACCAATCGTGTCCCACCTGATCCAGAAGCTGGAGACCGAAGGGGACAAGGTCAAGTTCGCGCGTGTGGATGCTGATTCCATGGACAAGCTGATTCAGAAGGATGAGGATCAGATTTCCAAGTTGTCTGAAGAGGAGCAGGAGAAGCTCAAAGGTTATATTGAGTCCGTGGTGCCCAAGGAGAAGTACACGGTTCAGATGGAAGCCATGGATTCATCGAGCAATCCATTTATCATCACCCAGCCTGAGTTTATGAGAAGAATGAAGGAAATGCAGCAGACCGGTGGAGGAGGAATGATGGGCATGAGCAATTTCCCGGAGATGTACAACCTGGTGGTCAACACCAACAGTGACCTGATGCAGAAGATCCTCAAGGCGAAAACCAAGAGGGGCGAATATATCAATCAGGCTCTTGACCTGGCCCGTTTGTCGCAGAATCTCTTGCAGGGCAAGGAGATGACCAACTTCATCAAAAGGAGCTATGAGCTGATGAATAATTGATGGACTCCGGTTGGATCTGATTAAATGAAAAAACCTTCTTTCAAATTTGAAAGAAGGTTTTTTTATGTTTTGGTTTGAAAGCTCTATTCGATCGGGAAATCGAAATAGGTATCAGGATAGGGCTCCTCTTTTAGGGTGAAATGCCACCATTCCTGTGGGTAGGATTGCCATCCGTGTTTTTCCATGCGCCTTTTGAGCAATAATCTCAAGGCATGTTGGTTTTTGGTTATCGTTGCCGTGTGGTCCACACTTGAGACCTCGTCGAACAGGTCATAAGGGCTTCCCATATTTAGTATCTGCTTGGTTTTCAGCGATACGATGGTCACGTCAACCGTGCTGCCACGACTGTGTCCTGATTTGACTGAAATATACCCTTTGGAAAACAAATCTTTCTTGTCGATGTTTGGGTAAAACTGTGTTTTCATGGTATCGTCGTTCTCATCCTGGGCCCATCTCACAAAATGATCGGTTGCCCTCTGGGGCCGGTAAGCATCATATATGAGAAGTCCAAATCCAAGACGCTCCAGTTCATCCTGAACTTTTTTGAGAGCCTCTGCAGCTTCCTTGGTCAGTAAAACTTTGGGTTCGGTGTATCCGTCAATCGGGGCACCAACAAAATTATTGGAGCTGTAATAACGCATGTCTGATCGGAGATTCGGCATCAATTCCTTGAGATCCACAAAGGCCTCCTTGGAAGGTGGCTCGACTGGAACCTGTGAGCCCAGCGTGCTAAAGCTGAGAAAGGAAAAAAGGACTATACCTTTTAAAACTATATTCAATTTCATCATTGCAATTGTTAAGAATGCTTGTACTAAAACGAATAAGCTCCCTGTTTATTATCAATTGCACATGTTTTTTTAAGGAATGCACCTCCAGAACTGTGCATTAGGAGCAAAAATGTATTCTTCTTAGAGTAGATCAATGGGTGAAAGAGTCTAAAATATTAACATTTATATATTTAGGTAGATGAATTTGAAATTTATCCTCAACTGTAAATCTCATTGAGTACCTTGGCCAGTCGGATTCCTCCTTTTCGCAACTGCTCCATAACGGTTCCAAGGTGGTCATAGGAGTACCTGTATCCCAGTTTGTCATCCGGTGAGGCGGATGCATAGACACGCTCGGCCAATTCACGTGAGTCGTACATCCAGTCTAATAAGGAGCCACGCTCTATCGACCGGATCTGCTCTTTCGACAATTGCCCCATATTCTGCTCAAGCTCGGTGTAGCTCATGTTCCAGGATTCTATCATTTGAGTGTCCCACACCCTGTGCAGGTTTGATTTTTTATAGTGCCAGCTGACTTTGATGTCGTTGCCGCCCCGATCCTCGGCTCGCCCTACATGAAGCGGCTGATGAAGATCACCGATAAGGTGAACCAGTAATTTCAGGTGGAAAACCTGGTCTGCCCTACTGGCATTCTCGTCTTTGAGCACCGAAATGCAGTGTTCCATCCCGGTTATGATGTCTCCCTTTTCTTCCTTTTTCGAATCTTCATAGCGGGATCCTATTGGGAAATTCACGTAGTGCCAGGTATAGTATTTGTCGTAGCGTTTGTCTGACTTGATCTCATCGCCAAAAGTTGATACGTAGGCAAGATTGTGCCCGTCGAGTAGGTTCTCTATCTTTTTTTTGGCCCGGTTGGTCAGGTGATCGGTCGCAATCTCTCCAATGGTTCTGTGCCCGGTTTGTCCCCATTGAGGTTCGCCAATCGGCACAGCGAAAGATGACAACACAAAAAATAAGGATAATCCGAACGAAATTAAAAATGGCATAAGGTCATGTTTTAGGTGCGGTAAAGGTATAAAAAAGGGGGCTCACTATTGCTAGTGAACCCCCGGCTAACACAAATTTAATCTAAACGATGCTTACAGTCATTTGATAATTTTGAGATATGCCATTTCGAGTAAGTAAATTGTTTGTCTCGGATCAATGCTCATTCATCCTGAAATCAGCATAAGCGTCCATTCCGTGCTCGTAACCGTCGAGTCCTTCGAGCTCTTCCGTTTCAGATACGCGTATACCCACGGTCTTCTTGAGAACAAAAAGAATGATAAACGAGGATGCTATGCAAATGGCTGCATAAGAGAAGACACCTACGAGCTGGCTGATGAACTGATCTACTCCTGCGAGGGCTCCGAAGAGACCTACAGCCAGAGTACCCCACATTCCACAGATCAGGTGAACCGCGATGGCTCCAACCGGATCATCAAGCTTGATTTTGTCAATGAAGGCAACCGCGAACACGATAAGCGCACCGGCAATACCTCCGATGACGATGGCATCCGTCGGGCTCATTTGATCTGCTCCGGCCGTGATTCCAACGAGGCCCCCTAAAATTCCGTTGAGGAACATGGTGAGATCCAGGTTTTTGTACATGGCAGTTGATACCAGGAAAGACACTACGCCACCGGCAGCAGCAGCCAAACAGGTCGTTACCAGAGTAAGAGAAGTCAGTTCAGGGTCAGCAGAAAGCACTGAGCCACCATTAAATCCGAACCAACCTAGCCAGAGGATGAGAACCCCCGCTGTAGCAAGAGGGATATTGTGCCCGGGTATGGCCATAGGTTTTCCGTCCTTGAATTTTCCAATACGAGCTCCCAGGAGCCAAACGGCGACCAGAGCAGCCCATCCGCCTACAGAATGCACCAGAGTCGATCCGGCAAAGTCATAGAAGGGAGTTTCTCTCATATCGAGGAATCCGCCACCCCATTTCCAGGATCCGGCAAGTGGATAGATGATTCCGACATAGACGATAACGAAGATCATAAAGGGTACGATTTTGATTCGTTCTGCGACTGCCCCGGAAACAATCGTTGCAGCAGTGGCGGCAAACATTCCCTGGAAGAGAAAGTCGGTCCACCAGGTGTAGCCACCGTCAGCATACTCAGGGGTCATTCCGTTTTCAGGTGGGGTTATTCCAAATCCTGCGAAGCTGAAAAAACCCGATGATCCCTCAGCGAACCCTGGGTACATGAGGTTGAATCCTACCAGGCAATAAAGGAGCAAGCCCACAGTGATGATAAAAATATTCTTGAAAAGGATGTTGATCGTGTTTTTCTGACGTGTCAGACCGATCTCGAGAAATGCAAACCCCATGTGCATAAAGAAGACCAGGGCCGTGCAGATCATCATCCAAACATTGTTTATTGTAAGTAATTCCATTGTAGTATTCGTTTTGATTAAATGTTGTTAGTTTAAGGTTTCACCGCCTTTTTCTCCGGTTCTGATTCGATAGCATTCGGTGATTTCCGACACGAAGATCTTCCCGTCACCCACCTGACCGGTAGCTCCGGCCTCGAGTATGGCTTTGATGGTTGCTTCTACGAACTCGTCATTCACGACGATTGACAAATACCTGCGTTGGATGTCACTGGTGCTGTAGGTGACACCCCGGTAGACATGGCCTTCCTTTTCGTTTCCCCGTCCGGTCGCATCCCAGTAGGAGAAGAAGTTCACACCCACATTGTGCAAGGCCTCTTTTACATCAGAATATTTTGACTTTCTGACAATTGCTTCAATTTTTTTCATAATAATGTATCGTTGTTTAGAATTTGTATACAGCTGCTACCAAGAAGGACGCCAGTGAACCGGTAGACTCCAGGTCGTTGTTCAGGAAGGTGTCCTCGCTTGTTGTGTCGATTCTGAATTCAGGAATGATCATCAGGTCCCCTATGGCATAGTTGCCCGTCAAGGTGAATTCGAATGCGTTGGCATCACCATTGGCATCATAGCCTCCGATAGCACCAACTCCTCCTTCGCCTTCTGCGAAGTATTCAGCCCTGAATCCCAGTGCAAAAGGATCCGAGATCTGGAGTTGAGGATATATGGCTACCCCATAAAATGAGGCATCCGAGTCACGGTCTTCAAAGTAGGTGGCATTAAGTCCCAAATAAAAGGAATCCGTAATGTCAAAACCGGTTGTGAGATCGACCTGGAACTGATACCCATAGAGGAAGTTCAGGTAGATGTCCTTGTAAGCCAACTGAGCACCGAGCGTATAGGTGTTTTCGGGGTTGAAGTTCGTGAAGTCATTATCGTTCATCACGGCAAGCAACAAAGAGAAGTCATCGCTGACGGCCCAATCCATTTTAAGACCCGTATGTGAAAACGGTCCGTATGAAAACATGTAAGAAGTGGAGTAGTTGAAGTTTCCGGTTGGACTAATCACTTCATAGCCGAGAAAGGTGTTGAAATTACCAAAGGTTAAGGTTACCCGGTCGGATACATTCCAGTAGACGTAGAGTTGGTTGACGACCTGGGAGCTGTTTCCGAGGTCAGCTGTTCCGTCACCGTCAATGTCCCACTGCAGCGAACCGAATACGGCATCCACACCCCTGGGCCCGAATACGAGATCTGCGACGGCGCCTACTTTCTTGCCTTCATAAGACAGGATCAGGTTTGCCATACCGATGGAGAAACCGTTTCCATTGGCAAAGGAAGTGTTGGGTGTTTGCCCGTTCTCTCCTCCGTTGGGAGCACCGATATTGGCGCGGTAATACACATCGGCGCTACCACCCCAGGTAAATTTTTTCTTTTTCACCTCTGTATCATCGGATGTGCTCTCGCTGTCCTCTTCTTGCGCGTGCGCGAAGGAGATGAACAGCATCATTAATACAGCCAGCAAACTTTTAGTTGAGTAGTTTTTCATAATAATCAAGTTAGTAATACATATAGATTGTTAGAATTAATCAAGGTAAATGTATAGCATATTAATCTATACCCCTATAAAAAATAGGGTATACTATATAATTTTATGCATATATAAATTTCAACCCCCCTAAAATAGGGGGATATCAATTTTATATCTTCATATTTTGAATATCTCAATATAAAAGGTTCAAAATCTTGAAAATTCTATGACATCTAATGTTCATATCATACTAAAATGATATTATAATAATTTCAAAAAATTCATATATTTGTTTAGGACCAACAAAAATCACTTCGATCAGATTTGAATGGAATCCGAAAAATGACAGAAAATTTAGAACCTGGCCAAATGAAAGAATACAAAATCATCAAACAGACGGGCACCGCCGTTAAGTCTCAGCAGAACTTTGAAGATTTGATCAACAGTTATGCGAAGATGGAGTGGCGTGTGGTAAACATGTTTACGCACCGGGGAATTCTCAAGGCATTGATTGAGCGGGATAAAAAGGAAGAGGAGTTATGAACAAGAAGGCATTTGCCCTGAGAGTGGATTCGGAGGTGTTCAAGGCGATAGAACTTTGGGCAAAGGACGAGTACCGTTCGGTAAACGGTCAGATCGAATGGATTCTATTCAAGGCCTTAAAAGAGGCAAGGCGCATCAATCCTGACAAGGACCTCTGACTTCATACCTGTCGGCGCTTACTTTTTCGCAAAGGGATTTTTGGATTCCACCCAATCCATGGCTGAGACGAGGGCTTTCGGAGGGTCGAAACGATAGCCGACAAATATTTTGAAATATCCCCTGACATTATCGAATTTTATGACAGATTCGTCATTGCGCGTAATTGCGCTTCCAATAAGCGCAGTTCCGGCGTGAAATCTCCTCGAATTGTATCCTAATCCAATCGCCGTATTCACATCAAAAACTGCTGAGGTTGTCCTTTGCGTGGCTTCCAGTTCTCCTAATCGAGAGTCAATCTTATTGAATTCGATCCCGAAACCCGTTGAAAGCCCAAGATTAGAGTACCAATTCTTATTGATTACAAAGGTATAGTGGTAGCCACCGTTGGCTATAATGTAGAAACTTTCAATATCCTCGGGTCCACTGGGCTGTTTGATCTGCCAAAATCCGTATCGCAGCTCGGGAACAAAGCTCCCTGCGCTTTTTGTCTGAATCTCGGTTTGATTGACCAGGGCTTTGAAGGAATAGTTTTCATTGAAGCGGTATCGCGTGATGCCCGAAATGGAAAAGGTTCGCATGTCAGGTAAAAGGATGAATTCTCCTTCACTCGGATTCAGGCCCGGAAAGCTGCCCTCGGTCCCGTCGATATAATAGCCTTTGGTCTGATCGTAATCGAAGGTCTGATAAAAGTCTTTGACAAACATGTCCAGAGTAAGCCTGAACACAGAGGTCTTACCTTTTTCCTGCGAATCCCCAGAAGCCAGAAATTTGGGTGAAAAACCGATTTTAAAAGTTAGAAACCTGTAATTGTAAGCAATAGCAATTCTTCCGTTTGTATTGGGCAGTATGGAATAGGTGTCATTCGTCGCATTGAACTCAAAGGACCTAACGTCGTTATCCAGATCCAGGCGAAGATTCAGGGTATTGTTCATTTTCACAAAATACCCGTTGGAGTCCATTTCCGTATCGAGTTGCCCGAAAGAGCATAGAGGCGATAGAAGCAATATCACCATTTGAACAAACCCATTGAAGCCAGTCTTTTTCATTTGAGGGTAAATATAGATCAAATATATGCATGAAAAGGTCTGAAACTCTTGGCAAAATTCGATGAATACCGGTATTTTTATGAAATAAATAATTCATTTTCTATGAAGTCAATCCTGATTATGGCAGCGGGCAATGGCAGTCGCTACGGAACATTGAAACAATTTGATGAAATGGGGCCAAACAGGGAATTTCTCTTTGAGTATACCCTGTTCGATGCGATATCGAGTGGTTTTGATCACGTTGTAATTGTAACCAAGAAGGATCACGTTGACACGCTGAGTAAATATTTGAATGAGAGACTCCCCGAGGATGTAGAGCTCGATGTGGTTCCGCAGGAGCTCCCGGATCTGCCAAAAGGTTGCCCACTGAAAAGCAGTCGAGTGAAGCCCTGGGGTACGGCACATGCTGTTTGGGTAGCAAGGAACGTCATTGACAATGGCTTTGTCGTTGTGAATGCGGACGACTATTACGGTAGAGAATCGATGCGTTTGGCTATGGATTTTATTCATTCCAATAAGGATGCATCAACATTTGCCTCGGTTCCATATAAACTTTCGGAAACATTGAGTCCGGAGGGCTCTGTAACAAGAGCGATCTGCAAAGCGGAGGGCTCGTATTTAAAAAATATCGTGGAGGTCAGGGAAATACGGGAAGAAGGTGAAAAGATCATCGACAAGGAAACATCCCAGGTCTTCACAGGAGAAGAAGTCACTTCGATGAATCTGTGGGTGTTCGGCCCGAAGGTCTTCAACCTGCTCGAGAAAGACCTGTTGGAGTTTGTGAATTCACCGAACACGAAAGATCAAGATGAAATTTACATACCGAAGCAGGTGCAGCACTGGATTGAGCTAGGCAAAGCACGCGTCAGGCTCACCGGTGCAGGAAAAGGTTGGTTTGGCGTCACCTATGCCAACGATAAAAAAAGGGCCATGGACCACTTGGCCGAACGCACCCGTATGAAGGATTACCCGGCACCCTTATGGAACCGATGAAACACATATTGTCTCAGTTTGGCGTATCCCCTGAAGGCAGTCGGTTTGAGCAGACCGAGCAAGGGTTGATCAATACCACTTATTTTGTTTCATTCGGGAAGCAGCGGAGGTATGTATTGCAGAGAATAAATGAAACTGTGTTCCCGAATTGTGATGCCTTGTTTCACAATCTCGAACACACCCTTCCGTATCTCTCGGCTCCCAAATACACTCAAGTTCAATTCCATCGCACCCTGGGAGGTGAGCTGTTTTACCGAACTGAAAACAATGAGCTTTGGAGGCTGATGTCCTACTTGTCTGGCAGCAAATCGTTTCACCATACCTCAGACAAACAGATCGCCTTTGAAGCCGGACGCATACTCGGGCTGTTTCACAGTCAGCTGAATAACTTGAATCCCATAACGCTGAAAATCACTTTGGATAAATTCCACAATCTGGATTGGCGCAAGGAGCAATATCACCTGGCGGTTAAAAAAGCGAATGTGAAGGATTTGGAAAGAACCGTTGCCCTTCAAAAAAGTATAAAAGAGATTGGTGAGGAGTTGTCAAAATTGGAGGCGATGAATCTTCCAGTTCGGGTCTGTCACAATGATACCAAGCTGAACAATATTCTCTTCTCAGAAGAAAAGAAGGCGCTTTGTCTGATCGACCTGGATACCCTGATGCCGGGACTATTGCTGTATGACTTTGGGGATGCGGTTCGAACCCTTGCTAATCCGGCCCCGGAGGAGGAGACCAAACTCAGTAAAATTGACTTTTCAATTGAAATGTTCGCTGCCTTTGCCGAAGGAATGGCGCTCAACCGGTCTGTATTTTCGTCGGACGAGATAAAGTCTCTTTCGCTCGGTCCGGTCTATATGCCTTTTCTTCATGGCTTGAGGGCCTATACTGATTTCCTGATGGGCAATCCTTACTACAAGGTAGCTTATCCGGATCAGAATCTCGACCGGGCCCGAAGTTTGATTCATTTTGCGCGACTTGCCAAAGAGCACAACACTGAGATGCAAAAAATTCTTCAGAAAAAAATGATGTAATGCAGAAGCCGTCAGAGTCTTATTTGAGAAAGCGGCTGGAGAAATCATCTTTATAAGCTCTTCCGATGGGGAGGACCTCTTCATTTTCGAGGTACACCCGGTTTCCAGATACTTTCTGAATCTTAGAGGTATTCACTATATACGACTTATGGATACGAACAAAACTGTTTTGATCCAGGAGCTCCTGCCAATGTCGAAGTGGCTCTGAGGAAATTTTTTTCTTGCCTCCAATCACAATTTCAGTGTAGTCAGCATCCGATTTGATGTATTCGATATCAGATATGACAATTTTCGTGTAGTCATAACCTGTTTTGATGAATACCTCGTTTTTCAGTCCTTCAACAGTCTCTTCTTCCCCAGAGGTGCCAGAAGCACTATTGGCAAAGGGTACCTTGGCTACCGCCTGAACAAAGCGTTGAAACGAAAATGGTTTTAGAAGATAATCCACAACGTTGAGCTCATAGCTTTCAAGGGCGTAATCTGGAAATGCCGTGGTTAGAATGACATGAGGACTATCGGGTATGATTTTCAGCAGGTCAATACCGGATATTTTAGGCAAATGAATATCAAGGAAGATCAGGTCCACCCGGTTGGATTTCAAAAAGTCCAGAACGGCGGTTGGCTCTCCAAAAGTCCCGATCAATTCCAGGCTTTTTACGTCTTCAATGAAGGATTTAAGAATCCGTTGTGCGGGTGGCTGGTCTTCAACGATTATGCAGGTTCGGGTAGTCATGGTCAATCCAATTTCATTTCAAGTTAAGGGAAAGGAAAACATTAAACCAACCATCCTGCTCGCTTATTTTGAGAATATGTGAGTTCGGATAGATGAGTTCGAGACGTTTCCTGACATTGTTCAGTCCTATGCCCTCTGACAAGTTGCTGTTGTTCGTATTTGCATGATAGGTGTTCTCGCACTCAAAAACGAGAAGACCATTCTCCTGTATTTCAAGTTTGATTCGAATGACGATATTGTCTACCTGGCTTCCAATACTGTGCTTAAAAGCATTTTCCACAAAGTTCATCAGGATCAGAGGGGCTACCTTATAGCCTTTCGCCGAACGTTCAGGTGGTATGAAGGTGACCTTGCCGCGCTCCTCGATTTGGAGCTCGTTGAGCCTGACAAAATTCTGCAATTGCTGCAATTCCGTTTCCAGTGAAACATACTCTTCCCGGCAATCGTAAAGCATGTAGCGCAAAACGGAGGAAAGCTCAAGTATGATCAGTGGAGTTTTGTCCGATTTTTCTAACGCATAGGCGTACAGGTTGTTCAGGTTATTGAACAGAAAGTGCGGATTGATCTGGGATTTGAGGAAGTTCAACTCACTCTTTTCCACAGAGGCCCTGAGTTCTTCCACTTCCCGTTGCTTTCGGATGAGATCCCAGGCGAACTTGTAACCCGAGAGGATTGCGATGACCGGCATAATGTCCAGGAGCACGTAGAAGAAGCCCTGGAAAGTTTGCCCACGCGTATCCGGGAAGTAGATTTTCTCCAAGACGTATTCCTCAATCAGGATGGTGAGAAGCACCACAAGCATGAGAAGCACAACGAACATAGCATACTTTTTCTTGTAGAGAAGCTGGGGCAACAGAGCGTAATTGATTATGAATACCGCAACAGAATAGTTCAGAAAGAACACCAGTTTATAGGATTCGAAATGAGGTGCCTCCCGGTCAAAAGAATAGAATAGAAAAACGATGACGTGCAGAATGATCTGAAAAAGGATTTCAGAAAGTGCGCCCTTATTTATGTTTTTGACCGTATTCATTCATTCAAATCTAAAAGTTATTTGCCACAGTCACATCAAATTTTTTGCGACTGGCAAATACATTCCGTTAAACGGCAGGAACTGGGCGATAAAAAAATCAGAGAAAAGCAGTTGATACTTTCAGAAATGTCGTTCAAAGAAAGTTTTTTGAAGATTTAGAGATTCGCCTTTCATTCGTTGAATGAGTCTTGTCGATATACTATCTTGCGGGCCGAATAAATTTTAAAATCAATACTAATGAACAACAGGAATGTGCAAAATAAAATGCGGGTATACCACCGTTATCTGGGTTTTTTTCTGGCAGGAATAATGGCTGTTTACGCAGTAAGTGGGATTCTGATGATATTCAGAAACACGGATTTCCTCAAAAAGGATTACATCGAAGAGCGAACTTTTGAAGTCGGAACCAAAGCAGAAGAGCTCGGTGCAAAATTGCGAATAAAGAATTTCAAGATCGAGAAGGAGGAAGGCAACCTGGTCTATTTCAATGGTGGTAATTTCAACACGGAAACGGGTCTTGCCACTTACACCAAGAAGGAGCTGCCCTATGTGCTGAAGAAAATGACAGATATGCACAAAGCGACTTCAGACAGGCCTCTTTTCTTTCTCAATATCTTTTTTGGAGTATCGCTTCTGTTTTTCGTTATCTCAGCCTTTTGGATGTTTCTTCCAAAAACCAGTATCTTTAAAAAGGGACTTTACTTTGCGGCAGCAGGTCTGGTACTGGCCCTTCTCGTCATATTTATCTGAACCTGCTCGTAATCTTTAAAATCAGCTGACCATGAAACCTATTCGAAAAGAAGACATCAAACAGGAAGTTTTTGACCTTTATGACGACTACGCGCACAGCCGTATCAACCGTCGAACATTTTTGGACAAACTCTCTTTGTATGCCGTAGGCAGCGTAACGGTACCTTCTTTATTGAGTTTTATCATGCCCAACTACCAGGATAAGATCCAGGTGGCCGAAGATGATCCCAGGTTGACAACGGGAACCACATCTTACGATTCTCCCAAAGGGGGTGGCACGATCAGTGGACAGCTTTCAATGCCCAAGGAGAAATCGGGCAAGTTACCCGGTATCCTCGTGGTTCATGAGAACAGGGGTTTGAATCCTCATATTGCAGATGTCGGTCGGCGGGCTGCGCTGGCAGGTTTTGTATCACTTGCTCCGGACGCCCTGAGTCCGATGGGTGGCTATCCCGGTACGGATGACAAAGGAAGGGAAATGCAGCGAGAAAGGGATCGCAACGAGATGCTGGAAGATTTCATCGCCGGTTTCAATTATTTGAAGAACCACCCGGACTGTTCAGGAAATGTGGGAGTGGTTGGCTTTTGCTTTGGGGGCTGGATCTCCAACATGATGGCGGTCAAAGTTCCCGACCTCAAGGCTTCTGTGCCTTTCTATGGCGGGCAACCCGATTCAGACCAGGTTCCACAGATTCAGGCACCACTTATGCTTCATTTCGCAGAATTGGACAAACGCGTCAATGAAGGTTGGCCGACCTACGAGAAGGCGCTCAAGCAAAACAAAAAGGAGTATGAGGCCTTTATGTATCCTGGAGTGAACCACGGTTTTCACAATGACACGACTCCTCGTTATGACAAGGCCGCAGCCGATCTCGCCTGGAACAGAACCATTGAGTTCTTTGAGGATAAGTTGAAATAACTCAGCCAAATGATCAGGACGTTTTTCCTTGTTCTTATTTTTGGAATCTTTGTTTCCTGCCTTGAATCAGATGATCAGTACACTCTTGTGATTCAAGGATATGACTGGGGACCCGCAGTAAATAAAGTGATACTTCCCATGGAAAGGAAGCTGACATCTGCTGAAGGCCTTCGATTTACGGTGGAGGTAACTCGCCAAGCCGAATGTGCGGAGCTGCGAGCAGAAGATGCAAAGGGAAAAAGACAAATAACAGCTGTATATGTTTCTGATTCAAGAGGGAACCGGGTTTCTCAGGGAACACACGTTACTTTGGATCTTGAAGTGTCCCCGGAACTGGTTCTTTCAAATCCTTTTTTCTATTCGACCGATAACGGATGCAGCGGAAACAATTGGGTGACCTATCGACTGCAAATTTTTGAAGAGATGGAGAATCAGAGCTGGATAGAAGAGAAAAATAGAATTCTGCCTCTGGTTGAAAAATTCAAATTGGATCAATCCTACAGCTTCAGTCCGGACCTGAAACTGAATTATGCCTTCTATGCCCCGTCCGATTCAGAAGCAAAGACCCCATTAATCATCTGGTTGCACGGCGGAGGAGAAGGCGGTACAGACACCTCAATACCTCTTCTTGCGAATCGGGCAGCAAATTATGCTTCCAATGAGATTCAACACTTCTTTGGGTCTGCCTATGTGCTGGTGCCTCAGTGTCCTGGAGCCTGGATGCACAATGAGGATGGCGAAGTAACCTGGGGAAGGGACAATGATGCCTACAACGAGGCTCTTATGGCCCTTATAACTGAGTTTGTCAAGGAGAATCCGAATATAGACTCCAATCGTATTTATGTGGGCGGTTGCTCTAACGGAGGATATATGAGCCTGAAACTGATACTGCTGCACCCTGATTATTTCGCTGCAGGATTCATCAGTGCGCTGGCTTACAAATCAGAATACTTATCTGAACAGGAATTGAATAGTATAAAGCACATGCCTATCTGGTTCATTCACGCGAAGGATGATCGAACAACTCCCCCTGAGGAGACGGTTGTGCCCGTTTACAACCGTTTGATGGACCTGGGGGCAGATAAGCTGCAATTCTCCTTTTTTGATCATGTAGGTGATGTTTCTGGAGAATTTGGAGGTTCCGACTATCATTACAGTGGGCACTGGTCCTGGATTTATTCCCATGCGAACAAGGCCAGGATCAACTCCGATGGACAGGCGGTCGAATCATTGCCTGGACAGCCGTCGCTTATGGAGTGGCTGGCAGATCAGAGTCGTGAAAAGCGCTAGCCTTGTCGTTCACCATAGAATAACGGGGGAATACAGACTTTTTTTATTCAAACCTCTCCAATTGGCGATTTTTGTAGTATGGCGGTATTTGGGCTAATTCCGAAGATCCGGGATTCAAAAGGACCGTTTTACGATGAAATTCGAATAGGATTTATGAAAAAGAGAATCTTTCTTTTTTTTCTGATTTTTGGTTGGGTTTGGGGAGCCAATGCACAAACCAAGGAGGTTCATGTCAAATGGGTCGACAGTGGCATTGAGCTCGATGGTGAGCTCAACGAGGCCGCCTGGTCTGAGGCTCTTCCTGCTACGGATTTCTGGCAGCATTTCCCAACGGATTCGTTGCAAGCGACCTACCAGACCGAGATTCGTATGCTTTACGACGAGAAGTTCCTGTACGTGGGTATCATCGTTTATGCACCTGGCAAGGATTACGTCGTGCCTTCGTTGCGTCGTGATTTCCGGGCAAGGGGCAACGACAACATCAGCCTTATGTTCGACACGTTCAATGATGGCAACAATGCGTTTTTCTTTGGGACCAACCCCGAAGGTGTGCAACGAGAAGCCTTGATAGCGGGAGGAGGCTCAGGTGGGACTGGGGGCTTCAATACCTCTTGGGATGTGAAATGGCAGAATGCCTCGAGCATGGGGGATGACTATTATATTTCTGAAATGAAAATTCCCATGTTTTCATTCAAGTTTAGAGAAGGAGAGACAAAATGGCGGTTCAACGCCTATCGCTTCGATACTCAATCAAACGAATGGAGTACCTGGATGAATATTCCCCAGAACCAGGTGATCTTCAACCTGGCCTTCATGGGAGACATGATCTTTGAAAAACCCCTGGGCAAATCAAAGACCCCCTTTGCTGTGATTCCCTATGTTGCTGGTAATGTGACCCAGGATTTTGATGCCAACTCTACGGAAACCGATGCTTCGTTTGGAGGTGATGCCAAGATTCCCCTCGGCAACAGCATGAATCTCGATTTGACCGTGAATCCTGATTTTTCGCAGGTGGAGGCTGATGAACTCGTAGTGAATCTCACGCGTTTCGAAGTTTTGCTTCCGGAACGACGCCAGTTCTTCATTGATAATGGAGACCTTTTCGCGGATTTTGGCAACAGTCGGGCAGCCAACCCATTTTTCTCACGTCGAATAGGTATTGCAGAAGATATTGAAGGTGACAATATTGCCAACCAGATCCTTGGAGGTGTCCGTCTGAGCGGCAAGCTGAACACGAATCTTAGGCTCGGGGTCCTGAATATCCAGACGGCGGAAGACAAAGAAAATGAAATTCCGACCAACAACAATACAGTCATCGCACTCCAGCAAAAGGTTTTCAGTCGCTCCAACATCGGCTTCATTTTTGTGAACAGACAGGTTACCAAATCGACAGATTTCATAGAAGAGGCCGAAGAATTCAACAGGGTGATCGGACTGGATTACAATCTGCTGTCGGAAGATAATAAGTGGGTGGGTAAATTCTACATGCACAAGTCGTTTACCCCCGAGTCGGGGGACCAGGATTTGTCATCAGGGGCTTTTTTGGAGTACAACTCCCGGTTCTGGAAGTTCAACCTGGGAGGACGATATGTCGGAGAGGACTTTCAGGCAGACCTGGGCTTCGTGAGGAGAAATGACATTCTCCAGGTGGATCCGGTTGCCACGAGGATCTTTTATCCGACAGACTCAAAGATAAACACCCACACCATCGAAGTCCGAGGAAATTCCACCTGGGCCCCGGAACTTGACATGCAACATACCGATGCCTTTGTGGACGTAGAGTACCAAATAAGATTCAAGAATCAGAATCAGATTGAAATGGCACTCAACAGCAGATACACCTATTTGTTGGAAGAATTCGATCCGACAGGGTCAGACGACGGGGTGCCGTTGCCCGCCTTTTCGGATTATTACTACACCAAGTTTGACTTTACCTTTGAATCCGACAGGAGAAAGCCATTTTCGTTCACTGCACGAACCGACCTCGGTCAGTTTTTCAACGGGAACCGGTATTCATTGACAAGCGATTTTCGTCTGAGGCTACAACCCTTTTTCACGGCCTCTTTCAGGTCGAGCGTGAACTATATCGATCTCCCGGATCCGTATCCTACAGAGACGATTTGGTTCGTGGGCCCCAGAATGGAATTCACCTTTTCCAAGAATGTCTTTTGGTCTACCTTCATCCAGTTCAACAGCCAGGACGAGGATTTTACGATCAATTCGAGGTTGCAATGGCGATTCAGACCACTATCGGACCTCTTTCTCGTTTACAATGACAATTACAAGACTACGCCTTTCGGGCCCAGTACAAGGGCTGTCATCCTGAAATTCACTTATTGGATCAACATTTGATGTTCTAAAACTCCTTTTTGTGAAAAGCTTCCAAATAGCCTGTGCCATCAAGGGAGAATTTACTATTTTCATCCCCTGACCAACTACGCTCTCTTATGAACAATGCACCTGTTTTTACTAGTGATACCATCGTCTTCGGGCTCCTGATGATCACCCTCGGATTTATCTTTTACACCTCCTCTCTGAAAAAGGGATTTTGGAAGAAGTTTTACAGTATTGTTCCTGCACTATTCATGGCCTACATGCTTCCTGCCGTTTTAACCACGCTTGGATTGATCGCTCCTGAATGGGAGACGGTCTCAGAGGACGGTGAGGTCATCGAACATGCATCCAATCTATATTTCATGTCAAGTCGTTACCTCCTGCCTGCAGCTTTGGTGCTCATGACACTGAGTATCGATCTTAAAGCGGTTTTTAATCTCGGGTGGAAGGCTCTTGCGATGTTTTTTACCGGTACTCTAGGCATTATCATTGGGGGGCCGATTGCCATCCTCATTATTTCGGCGATATCTCCTGAGGTTGTGGGAGGTGCCGGACCGGATGCCGTATGGCGGGGTCTGGCCACCCTGGCGGGAAGCTGGATTGGTGGTGGCGCCAACCAGACGGCCATGCTGGAGATCTACGGCTACAATCAGAAGCTTTATGGAGGCATGGTATTCGTAGATATCGTTGTAGCCAATATCTGGATGGCGATCATCCTCATAGGTATCGGTCGATCCGATCGAATAGACAAATGGCTCAAGGCCGACAATAGGGCCATTGAGGAACTGAAGGAAAAAGTGACATCCTTCAGCAAGAAAGTGGAAAGGAACCCGACCCTGACAGATCTGATGATCATGACGGGGATTTCCTTCGGAACGGTCAGCCTGGCGCATTTTGCAGCGGGATACCTGGGAGATTTTTTCTCGGTATGGGTCAATGGGTTTGAGAATCAGACCACAAGAAACATATTTACCTTCCTCGGTTCTTCTTTCTTCTGGATGATCAGTCTTTCGACTTTGGCAGCCATACTGCTGTCGTTTACCAGGGCGAGAAACTACGAGGGCGCAGGTGCGAGCAGGATAGGAAGCGTATTTATCTATATTTTGGTAGCGAGCATCGGGATGAAAATGGATCTGACGCTGATACTGGACAATGTCGGTTTGGTGGCCGTGGGCATGGTATGGATGGCCATACACGCCGGATTACTGATTTTGGTGGCTAAATTGATCAGGGCGCCCTATTTCTTCTTGGCGGTGGGAAGCCAGGCCAATGTCGGGGGAGCCGCTTCGGCTCCCGTGGTTGCATCCGCTTTTCACCCGTCGCTGGCGACAGTCGGAGTTTTGCTGGCTGTTTTCGGATATGCCGTAGGTACCGTTGGTGCCATTGCCTGTACGATCCTCATGCAACTGGCATCCCCTTGAAAGGAGTTCAGAAAAGAGAGCAGGAGCTAGTTTTATCGGGATTTTCTAATATATTTGCCGCCATAAAACTGAAAGGATGAAGAAGATTGCGCTTTGGATGATGGTCATTGCCATGGCAGCGGCTTGTAGCCGGGAGGCGGACAACACAATGTACGTAAAAGGGACGATCAAGGGGTTGAAAAAAGGCACCCTTTACCTTCAAAAACAGATGGATTCACTTATTGTCTCAGTGGATTCTGCCTTTGTCGAAGGAACAGACACCTTTATGCTTCAGGATGAGATTGAGAGCCCCGAGATGTACTACCTGACCCTGGGAACCGGAGATAAGAAAATTGCTTTTTTCGGAGAAAGAGACACGGTCTACGTCAGTTCAAACCTCGATAAATTCGCAATCAAGGCGAAGGTAACCGGATCAGAGAATCAAGCCCTTTTGGACAAATATTACGATATGGCCAAGAAATTCAATGATCAAAACCTGGATCTGATCAAGGAGGAATTTGAGGCCAGGAAAAAAGGCAGTCAGGACTCCATCGCTGAAGTGGAAAAGAAAATGAACAACTGGACAAGGCGCAGGTATCTGTATACCACGAACTTCGCGATCAACAACGGATCGTATGAGGTTTCGCCTTACATCGCACTTACAGAGCTCGCAGATGCCAATGTGGCGCTACTCGATACGATCAACAGTTCGCTTTCGGATGAGGTAAGAGCCTCGAAATACGGGAAGCAGTTGAATCGATTCATACAGAGCATCAAAGAAAATCAGGTCGGGGAGAACCCGTCCAACTGATTCGAGGCGCATCTGTTAAAACCGGTTGTCACCATCGAGAAGGTCTCCCAATCCGCCGAGAATACTTCCTTCACCCCGGCTTTTGCCTCCTGATTTTGGGGCGTATGCCAAGACCCTGTTTGCCAATCGGCTAAAAGGCAGAGATTGGATCGCAACAGTTCCGGGTCCGCGCAGCGTGGCAAAAAACATGCCTTCTCCGCCGAAGATCGTATTTCGAATTCCACCTACGAATTCTATGTCATAGTCAACTGTGCGACTGAATCCAACCAGGCAGCCCGTATCCACGCGCAGCATCTCGCCGGCTTTCAATTCCCTCTTTACCACGGTTCCGCTGGCGTGCAGGAATGCCAATCCGTCTCCCTGGACTTTCTGCATGATAAATCCTTCTCCGCCAAAGAGACCGCGACCGATTTTTTTGGAGAACTCAATGCTTATGGAAACCCCCTTGGCGGCACATAGAAAAGCGTCTTTCTGGCAGATGAACTCTCCGTTGAAATCGGTCAGATGGACGGGAATGATCTTTCCGGGGTAGGGGGAGGCAAAGGAGATTTTGCGCTTCTGACCGGACGCGTTTGTAAACACCGTCATAAAGAGGCTCTCACCCGTCAAAATTCGCTTCCCGGCTGAGAACAGACTTCCCAAAATGTCTTTGGACTGTCCTGAACCGTCTCCAAAGATGGTGTCCATGGTAATATTGTCATCCATCATCATGAAGCTGCCCGACTCTGCGACGACCCCTTCATGCGGATCGAGCTCGATTTCTACGAATTGCATTTCTTCTCCGTGAATTTCGTAATCGATTTCATGTGCTGTCATAACTGAGGGTATTAAGATTTTACAAGGTATTATGATTTTACTTTGATGCTCCAGGTAAACTCGAATGAAGATACCTTTTCGTATTGTTCGTTGAACCCTTCTGCCTGCAACAGGAAGGTCTGTCCTTCACCCGTTTTTATCGATCGCTCGATCGCCTCGTCAATGCGTGAGCCCTGATCGCAATTGAAGGTGATCAAGCCTGTTGCCTTCTTGAAAAAATCTCCCTCCTGGTGAACGACCAGCATGGAGATCTTTTTTTTGGACTCCTTTATTTTCTTCATGACCAAAAGACCGGTTACCAACTCTGCAGCCATGCCCTGGGTGGCCCAGTACAAAGATTTAAAAGGGTTCTGATTGATCCACTTGTGACGTACCGAAGCCATGGCCTCATTGTCGGATATCCCTGTCACCCGGATGCCCGAGAAATAGGCAGAAGGAAGTTTAAGAGCTAAAAATCGATTTAGGTTGGAAACGCTGAATTTCGTCATAAACTGGTGTTAGACCCCTAAATTACGACAATTTGAGTGATTCAGAGCCGAATGCAGAATGTTAAAAATATGTTAAAATATAGTACTGTGTATTGCATAGTATTGTCTTTTGTATATATATTTGCATAAGAAAGTATTATATACATTTAATTATGTCAACGAAGAACGATAACAACACGGCTTTTTTAATTCACCTTTCCGCTTTTTTCGGATATGTGATTCCCTTCGGAGCCATCGTAGGTCCGTTGGTGATTTGGGAGATCAACAAGGAAAAAAGTGAATTCGTGAATGAGAACGGCAAGGAGGCCATCAATTTTAACCTGAGCTATTTGTTGTATACTTTTTTATTGGGCCTTTCCGTCGTTCCCTTTATCATTCGTACCGTGATGTCTGAGTTCCATCATCTTGACCTGTTCGGCATTATTACCGCAGGATCGCTTATCGGACTCATTGCTATCGTAAAATTTGTTTTGATCATTCTCGCGGCTGTTTCGGCGAATCAGGGCGAAGTGTATCATTATCCCCTAACAATCAAATTCATCAAATAAAATCAATATCATGATCGATCTAATATTATCCATCGTCATATACATCGTCAATACATTGCCCTCCATTCTGTTTTAGCTGTGGAGTCAAGAGAAGAGTATTAAAAGAATAAAAAGAAAAACATGAAGATAGAAAACACAAAAGCACAAATGCGCAAAGGGGTTCTGGAGTTTTGCATCCTTTCCATTCTATCGAAGGGCGATGCATACACTTCAGAAATTCTTTCCCAGTTGAAGGACGCGAAGCTGCTTGTGGTTGAAGGAACGGTATATCCCTTATTGACCAGGCTCAAGAATGCGGGTCTTCTCAGCTACAGATGGGAAGAATCCACATCGGGTCCGCCTAGAAAATACTACGGTCTGACTGAGACGGGAAAGATTTTCCTGTCCGGATTGAACACAACCTGGAACGAGCTGGTAGCAGCCGTTCAGATAGTCACAAAGAATAACGAATCAAAATCAACGAAAAAATGAACAAGACAATCAATATAAACCTGGGTGGCGTATTTTTTCACATCGATGAAATCGCTTATCAAAAGCTGAAAGGATATCTGGATGCGATTCGAAGGTCATTGAGTGATGACCCTCAGGGCAGGGATGAGATCATCACCGATATTGAGACGCGTATAGGAGAATTGTTGTCTGATAAAATCAAGGACGTTCGCCAGGTTGTCAACGAATCGGATATCGAAGAGGTGATCGAGGTCATGGGGCGACCCGAAGACTATATGGTCGACGACGAGATCTTCAGCGATGACAGCTACACAGGATATGGCAAAAGAAGAACCAAAAAACTCTATCGCGACGGCAGTGACAAGTTTCTCGGAGGGGTCTCCTCGGGAATTGCACACTATCTCAACGTAGATGTGATCTGGATACGACTCGGATGGCTGGTCGCGGCGTTTGGTTTCGGCTTTGGATTCATTGTATATCCATTGTTATGGATCCTGCTGCCTGAGGCCACCACAACGGCAGAAAAGCTTGAGATGGAAGGTGAGCCCGTGAACATCAGCAACATTGAAAAAAAAATCCGTGACGAGATCTCACAAGCTTCGGCACGTGTGAAGGACGGGATCGAAGACGTCTCTGAGAAAGTCAAGAATGCTGATTACAAAAGTTATGGAGAAAAGGCCAAATCGGGTTCCCAGGATTTTATAGAAACCCTTGGAAAAATATTTGTCACTGTCTTCATGATCATCGGCAAATTCATCGGGGTATTACTGGTCATCATCGCCGTGGTGACCATTTTGGCTCTTTTGATCAGCCTGTTTACAATAGGCTCCATGGACTTCCTCCATCACGAATGGTTCAGCTATGACTCCTTTTTCTACAATTC
>JAHEHE010000058.1 GCA_024644725.1 Flavobacteriaceae bacterium
AAGAAACTTGTTCCCAGCAGGAAGAGTAGTAGTTTAATTTTCATGTAAAGGGGTTTTAGTTTTAGTTATTGAAATACTGATCTCGCTAATTTAGTGAGATTTTTTCAATAACTCCCGAATCGAGCAAGGTTCAGGGGGTCAGTCGTTTTTCCAGTATTGAGGATTGGTTTCTTCGCTTACCTGGTTCCAGTAGTCCTGGGTCACGATATGCTTCCCATCGATCGTTTTGAGACGTCGTTGAAAAACATAAACTGTGGGATTGAAGACCATGTCGGTGACCCCAACAGTGTAGAGTTGTGGCTCCTCTTCACTTTTTCTCTTTTCTTCTTGAATCACGACCTCAAAATCATTGACCTCGAGCAACTTCTTCAAAAACTCCATGCGTTCCTTTTCGATCTTCTTCTCTATAAAGGTAACGCGCTGATCCCCGATCGCCCCAAATTGATGTTTTCCTGCTAAAGCCATGAGATAAAAAGGTTTCTATTCAAAAATTAGACAATTCAAAAGATGCTCAATTCAAAAGATACTCAATTCAAAAATGTACGCATAGATCGGGCTGTAGAGTCCGATGAACAATACCCCTGCAACGGCGATGGCCAATCCTATCTTCATGCTGAGCTTGTTCTTGAAATAGGGTATTGCATCATCGCTCTTTCTCAGGAACATCGCGCGCACGACCAACAAGTAATAATACAGGGAAATCGTCACGTTCACCACGGCGATGAATACCAGCAGATACATTCCCTGGCTCGCAGCTGCCGTAAAGAGGAAGAATTTCCCAAAGAATCCGGCCACAGGCGGAATTCCTGCCAAAGAGAACAGTGCCAGCATCATGACCAAACTCAACCTCGGATTGGTTCTATAGAGGCCATTGTAATCATCCATGTTCTCCTTCCCCGTTTGGGTTGAGATCGACTGGACCACGCCAAAAGCTGCCAGGTTGGTAAAAACGTAAATGGTGATGAAGTAAACCACCGCTGATATTCCAAGCTGATCGTTGGAAAGTATTCCCAGGAGGATGAACCCGGCCTGTGCAATCGATGAGAAGGCCAGGAATCTCTTCATATTCTGTTGGCGCAAGGCGAACAGGTTTCCCATGAACATGGTGGCTATGGCCACGATATAAAGTAGCTTGGCCGTCACCTCTTCGAAAGGCTTCATCACTGTAAAAAGAACGATCATGAGTATCAAAACCGCGGATCCTTTTGAAATCACCGACAGATACGATGTAACCCCAATTGGAGCTCCCTGGTATACATCTGCTGTCCAGAAATGAAACGGTACCAGTGAGATCTTAAAGGCCAATCCGGCAAAGAAAAATACAAAACCCAGAAGGCTGAGATTCGAATAGGTCAAAAGGTTGGCCAGATCGGCAAAATAAATACTCCCGGCTGTCGCGTAGATCAGGGAAATCCCGAATACCGCCGTCCCCGAGGCCATGGCGGCTGAAAGCGCAAACTTGATCCCGGCTTCCGCCGATACGCGTTTGGAGGTCTCGAAAGCCACAAGCGCTGCAATAGGCAGGGCCGATAGCTCCAATCCGAGGTAGAACATCAGGAAATCGCCTGAGGAAATCATAAAATACATGCCGAGCAGGGAAGAGAACAGGAGCATGAAGAACTCCGTGGACTTGTGCTGCGGAAGAATTTCCTTTTCAAGCCAGTGGGCCGATTGAAATAAAATGATCAGTACACCCAGGTTGAGTACGATCTTGAACAGGTGAATCAATGGACTGCTGTGAAACATTCCACCAAAAACGGAACCCGAATCCAGCGGAAAAAAAGAGATAATCGTATGTATCGCAAAGAGGACAATGGCCCAGGGTATGAGAGCTTTCTTATTGGAGATGAAAATCTCACCCACGACCAACATCAGGATCACCACCAGGAGCATCAGCTCGTTGCGCATCAAAAGAAGAGTTTCTAGATTCATGATCTTTCTTTCTAATTCTTAACAATTAAACTTGGGCCATATGGCGGATGAAAGGTTCCAGGCTGTCTCGAATCAAATCGCTCAACCAGAGAGGCGTCACACCCATAAACACGATCGGGATCAACAAAAGGAACACCCCGGTCCTCTCGTACCAGGTCGCCTTCCCAAAAGAGAAGTACTCCTGATGAACAACGGGTCCCATCAGCATCATTCCGACAACCCTTAAAATATAAACGGCCGTGACCACAATGGCCGACACCGTAATGATCGTGGCGACCCTGTGAAACATGTCCGGGTGCTCAAAGGCTCCTACGAAGATCTGCATCTCGGCCATGAATCCGCTGAATCCCGGAAGACCCAGTGAAGCGAGTCCGGCAATCACGTAAATGAGGGAGATGAAGGGTATCACCTTGAGCAGTCCACCCATTTTCGTCACGTCACGGGTATGGGTCCTTCCATAGATCATGCCGATCAAAGCGAAGAAAAGAGCGGTCATGAAGCCATGGGACAGGGATTGTAAAATCGCCCCGTTCCAGGATGTCTTGTTAATCATGAGCAAGGCAAAAAGCACCATGCCCAGGTGACTCACCGAAGAGTAGGCATTGATGTATTTCAGGTCGGTTTGCTTCACAGCAGCGAGCGCACCGTAGATCACACCGATCACAGAGAGAACGATAAAGAAATTCGACCAGCTCAGGGCACCCGCAGGCAGCAGATACATCGCGACCCGAAAAACCCCATAACCTCCAAGCTTCATAAGCACACCGGCGTGCAGCATGGAAACCGCGGTTGGAGCCGAGGCGTGACCATCAGGCGACCAGGTGTGAAAAGGAAATAGCGCACCCAAAACAGCAAAGCCGATAAAAGTGATGGGAAAGAACAGGTTCTGAGCATCCACCGGGATATTGACCCGGGCAATGTCCAGTATGTTGTACGTCAGTTGACCACCGTCGGCTCCTGAGTTGAAATAAATTCCGAGAATCCCGACCAGCAGCAGCGCCGAAGCGCCCATGAGCATCAGGGTCAGTTTCATCGCTGAGTATTCGCGCGGACCCGAGCCCCATATTCCGATCAGCAAATACATGGGTATCACGGCGATCTCGTAAAACAGGAACATGGTAAACAGGTCTATCGAGATAAAGAATCCGAAAACACCTGTGGCCAGCACAATCAGGGAAATAAAGAATTCCTTGGGCAGATCCTCCATCTTCCAGGAGATGAACACCCCGGCCAAAACTACTATGGAGGCCAAAACGATCATGGCGACCGATATCCCATCCACTCCGATGGCATAATGAATGTTGAACGTTTCAAACCAGGTCAGGTCTCGTGTGAAGACCATGATGTCATCATTGATCTGCTTTTCCCTGATATAGGCAAAGACCAGGTTGATGGACATGGCAAACTGCACCAGCATACCCAGGGCAGCCACGATTCGCGACTGTTTGAGGTCCCTCGTGAAAACAAGCGCCAGAATCGTCAAAACCGGAACAACGATAAAGAGAGTCAGTATATCCATTTCATCCTAGATTATCCAATTGTAAATAAAAAGCATGGCGAGGATCACGGCTCCCGCTATAAAAGCGAATGCATAATCCTGCAGTCTGCCCGATTGCAACTTGCGTATGCTCTTCGATCCGGCCACGGTCGAATTCCCGATAAGGTTCATCGTCCCATCGACCACGTTACGGTCAAACCAGGCAAAAGGTGCCGAGATACGCTTGAAAATAATTTCCTTCGTGACAAACAAATACAGCTCATCGAAGTAGAATTTGTGATAGGCCCAGGTGTAGAGATTTCCAAAACCTTTTGAAACCCGTTCTGGAAGATCACTTGGCTTCTTGTAAAGCACATAGGCCAGGCCAATGCCGATCAGGCCCACTCCTACAGCGAGCGCAGCCAAAGGATAGTTCAAATGAGCTTCAAAGGGCATGTGGTCAACCGTCACGAGTGAGCTGAATGGGATGTAACCCGTGAGAATGCTCATGGCCGCCAAAAACACCAATGGGAAAGTCATCGATACCGGAGACTCATGCGGTGAATGCTCATATTTGCGATCCTCTCCCCAGAAGATTCCAAAGTAGATACGGAACATGTAGAAAGCCGTCATACCAGCCACCAACAGCCCGATGAGATATATGAGAGGATTGTGCTCATAGGCAGCTACAAGGATCTCATCCTTGCTGAAGAATCCGGCAAATCCAGGGAATCCCGAAATCGAGAGCGCAGCGATCAAAAAGGTGATGTGCGTAACCGGCATATACTTTCTGAGACTGCCCATGTCCTTGAGGTAATTGCTGTGAACCGCGTGAATGATGGAACCTGCTGCCAGAAACAGCAGCCCCTTGAACATGGCGTGGGTAAACAGGTGAAACATCGAAGACATATATCCCAAACCATCGTGACCGTCATAGCCTGATACGCCCAAAGCAAGCATCATGTAGCCAATCTGTGACATGGTCGAGTAGGCCAGCACGCGCTTGATGTCGTTTTGAGTCAGGGCGATAACCGCAGCAAACAGGGCCGAGAATGCACCCACCCAGGCAACCAGGTTCAGGGCATAGCCCGATTCTACAAAATAATACATCGGGAAAAGTCTTGCGACCAGGTAAACGCCAGCCACAACCATGGTCGCCGCATGGATCAGCGCCGACACCGGAGTGGGTCCTTCCATGGCATCCGGCAGCCAGATATGCAGCGGAAACATCGCTGATTTTCCGGCACCTCCAACGAAAATCAGAATCAGACCCCAGGTGATTACCGAAAGTCCCATAAAAGAGGTGGAGGCCCAGTTTGCAATGGCACTTCCCTCCGGATCCACCAGGGTGACAAAATCAAAGGAGCCCCCGTAGTATCCGATGATCAGGATGCCGATCAAAAATCCGAGATCGGCAAATCGGGTCACAATGAAAGCCTTTTTCGCCGCAGAAACGGCAGAAGGCTTCGTGTAGTAGTATCCGATCAGCAAGAAGGAAGAAACCCCAACAAGCTCCCAGAAGATATAGATCTGAAACAGGTTGACGGCAAGCACCAATCCCATCATTGAAAAGGTGAAAAGCGACAGAAAGGCAAAGAATTTGGTGTACCCGCTGTCTCCTTTCATGTAGCCCCGACTATACAGGTGAACCATAAAAGATATGGTAGACACAACGACGAGCATCATGACCGAAATCTGGTCGATCATTACCCCCATGTCGATGTAAAGGGTATCGGTAAAAGTCATCCACCTCCAGTGTTCGGTGAAGGTCTGGTAGACTTCTCCCACCTTCCCGACGACGAAAAAGTATTGGTAAGCCGTGTAATAGGACAGCAACAATGTAACAAAAAGTCCCAGGGAACCGATCCATCCGGAAACGGCAGGCTTTATTCGGGTGTAGTTCATTCCAAGCAACAGGAAAACTGCCAATGGAATAAGAGGTATCAGTACGGTGTAGCTAAAATCCATAATCCCCCAGATTTATTTTTTTCATTCGTTCTTTTTCTTCTTCAGTACTTCATGATCTCCGTATCCTTGACTTCAACAGAAGTGATCAGTTTGTACAGGTTAATTATAATAGCCACTGCCAGGGCGGTCTCGGCTGCAGCAATCGCCACCATGAACACAGAAAAATAGACGCCCTGCAGTTTTTCCGGATACAAATAGGTATTGATCACGACAAAATTGATCGCCGACGCATTGAGAATCAACTCAATGGAAAGCAACATCGTGATCAGGTTCTTTCGAGTCAGAAATCCGTAGACCCCGATGAAGAACACAATCGATGTCAGGGTCAGAATCTCGTATATGCTAATGCCTTCTATCATTTTTGCTGTGTTTACTGTTCCAATTTTTTTCCTTTCGCAATTACAATGGCTCCGATCATCACGGCGACCAGCAGCACGCTGATCACTTCAAAAGGGAGTATGAATCCGTCGTCTTCGAAACTGAGCATGCCCCGTCCGATCTGACTTACCTCAATGGGCTGCTGCGCTGTTGACGGCATGAAATCGTAGGTGTGAATTGCGTACAGGGTTACGACCAGACCGAAAATACTCACGACTCCCGCCATCATGCGTTGTGAGAGTTTGGACACATCCAGGCGCAACTCGATATGATGCACGAGCAGCACAGAGAAAATGATCAGGACAATCACACCTCCGGCATAAACCGCAAGCTGAACTGCCGCCATAAAGGTGTAGTCGACCATGAAGTAGATACCGGCTATTCCCGTGAGCACGAAAAGCAAATAGACCACGGATCGCAGCATCTTACGGCTGGTTACCGCTTTGATCGCATAAATGACCATGATCAGGGCTATGATGTAAAAAAGGACTCTTTCCATAGATTTAATCTTCTACACCGGCTTTCAATTGGGATCCGGGTTTGTTCAATACTTTGGTGAGTTGTGATCGGTCATAAACCGAATTTTCAAAATTCTGTGCCCAGACAATGGCGTCCGTGGGGCAAGCTTCGATGCAAAGCCCACACATTGTGCACATCGACAGGTGATAGATATGCTTGTCGATCTTCTTCTTCTTTTTTTCCGTATGAGGATCTATTCCCCGGTCCCAAATGATCTCAATGGACCCGTTTGGACAGGCGATCTCGCATTTCTGACAGCCTGTGCACCGATGCTCGTTGTTCTCGTCGTGTGGCATTACCACTTCACCCCGAAACCGGTCGAACATCTTGAGCGTATCTCGGTTGTCGGGATACTGCTGGGTGATGATCTCCTTCCGGGCCGTGACGAAATACTTGCCCGTAACGCTCATTCCCTTGAGCAAGGTTTTAATTCCGTTGTATATGTCTGAAAAATAACTCATCTCATAATTGTCTTAAATTGTCCAGTTCAACCAAATGATAACCGCCATAAGCACAATGTTCATAAGGTTCAGCGGCAATAAATACTTCCATTCGAGCGTGAGCAGTTGATCCACACGCAAACGAGGAAACGTCCACCTGAACCACATCATCAGAAAGATGACCACGAGCACCTTGAGCATGAACCAAACCACGCCCAGCCAGGGCAGTGATTCGGTGATTCCAAAGGGCGATAGGTAGGCCCCGAAGAAAATGGTTACAGCCACCGCTGCTATAATGAACATGTTTATGAATTCCGCCAGAAAAAAATAAGCAAACTTCATTCCTGAGTATTCCGTGTGAAAACCTGCCCCCAGCTCTGACTCGGCCTCCACCATGTCAAAAGGAGCCCTGTTGGTCTCCGCCGTACCGGCGATCATGAAGATCATAAAAGCAATAACAGCTGGAATGTGACCCTGAAGGATAAACCAGCCGCCCGTGCGCTGGGCTTCGACAATCTCAGAAATTTGCAACGATCCGGCCAAAAGGACAATGGTCAGAATCGACAATCCTACAGAAAGCTCATAGCTCACGGTCTGAAGCCCGCTTCGCATGGCACCGATCAGGGAATACTTGTTGTTGCTGGCCCAACCCCCGAGGAGGATTCCGATCACCCCGATGGAAGAAACCGCCATGATGAAGAAGACTCCAATATTGATGTCAAAGGCCTGGAATGAGGCAGAAAAAGGAAGCACCGACAAGGATACCAAGGCAGCCACAATAACAAAATAAGGAGCCAGATTGTACAGAAATTTGTCGGCACGCGCCGTACCGGTCAGTTCTTTGGTGACAAGCTTCAAGGCATCGGCTATGGTTTGAAAAAGACCGGCGGGACCCACTCGATTCGGCCCCAGACGAAGCTGAAAAAAAGCAGCGATACGACGCTCCATCCAGACCAGGAGCAAACCGGCCAGAGCAAAGAAGGCCAGGTACAAAGCTGCGATCAGCACCCATTCCACAACGGTGGCGACACCTTCCGGCATCACGCTGAAAAGCCATTCGTGAACTGTCTTTGTAATTGATAATGTCTTGATCATAATTTACCCGTTCTTAAAACCTTTAGTTCCTTCGATACTCATTTATCTGTCAATGTCAGGCACAACAATGTCTATGGTTGCCATGGTTGCCACCAGGTCCCCAATTTTTCCCCCAACTACGATCTCGTTCAACAGGGAGAGATTTGAAAATCCGGGGGACCTGAACTTCATCCGATAGGGATTCTTCGTTCCGGTGCTGTTGATGTAAACACCCAGCTCTCCTCTCGCCGTTTCGACCCGCTGATAATACTCTCCTTTCGGGAGCTTGATAACCGCCTTTGTCGGCGTCTGATAATCGCCTTCCGGTATGTTGTCGATCAGTTGCTCGATAATGTTCATCGATTCCCACATCTCATCGATACGGACCTTGTAGCGGGCCAGGTTGTCACCCTCCGTGCGTATGGCCTCTTTGAAATCCACACGGTCGTAAGCACTGTATGGATGTCTTTTGCGAATGTCACTGGCAAAACCCGACCCTCGAGCGACAGGTCCTGAGGCTCCGTAAGAAATCGCCTGTTCCCGGGTCAACACACCAATCCCCCTGGTTCTTTTTTGGAAGATCACATTGCCTGTCAGGAGCCGGTCGTATTCGGGCAGCTTGGTTCTGAAATGCTTGATGAATTCCTTGGTGCGCGGTACAAAATTGGGGTGGATGTCAAACATCAACCCTCCTGGGATATTATAGTTCATGGTTAGTCTCGCCCCACAGGTCTCTTCGAAAATGTCGTTGATCATTTCCCGATCCCGGAAGGCGTAAAAATAAGAGGTCAGCGCCCCCAGATCCATCCCCATGACGCCCCACCACAGCATGTGAGAGGCCAATCGGGTGAGTTCTCCCACGATGGTGCGAATGACTTTGACCCGTTCGGTCACCTCCAGTTCGAGGGCTTTTTCAACGGTCAGGCAAACGGCTTCATTGTTGATGTGGGCCGAGAGATAATCCATGCGGTCGGTCAGGTGCACGATCTGCTGATAGCTGTCTCGCTCGCACATCTTCTCGATGGACCGGTGAATATAGCCCAGGTCGGGCTCCACGTTCCTGATGATCTCCCCGTCAATGGTCAGAATCAGTCGCAGCACTCCGTGCGTTGCCGGATGCTGGGGGCCCATGTTTATAAAGTACTCCTGGGTTTTAAAGCTGTCGTTGACGATTTGCTCCATGATTTACTTATTTAATGACCATATTCACCTCGTCCTCATAATCTTTTCTCAGTGGATAGCCCTCCCATTCAGGAGGCAGGAAAAGGCGTTTCATGTTGGGATGGTCGTTAAAACGGATCCCAAAGAAATCAAATACCTCCATTTCGTGAAACTCGGCAGTTCTCCAAATGTCACTCACCGTGTCAAGCACCGGGTTTTCCCGGTCTGAGGTCTTAACCTTGACCACCACGCAGTGGTTCTTTTCAATGGATTCCAAGTGATAGATCACACCCATCTCTTCCCCCCAGTCGATGCCGGTGAGGCAGAACATATAGTCAAAGTCGAGTTCAGGCGTGTCCCTGAGCTTTTTGGATATTTCACGAAGATCCTCTTTGTCAACGGTCACATTGAGAAACTCCGACTCTTCTTCTGAGAATTCGAGTCCTTCCTTCCATTTGCTGATCGTCTCTTGGATTTCTTGATTGGTCATGATTCTGTTATTGTTCCGATTCCGGAAGTGTTGTAATTTCCCCTTCATCGAAGCCATCGATCGGGTTCTTCTTTTTCAGTCGATTCTCTTTTCGGATCTTTTCCTGCAGGATCAACATGCCGTCGAGCAGTGCCTCGGGTCTCGGCGGACAACCGGGAACATAGACATCCACCGGGATCACGTGATCCGCTCCCTTGACAACCGAATAGGAATTGTAGTAAAAAGGTCCTCCTGATATGGCACAGGCACCCATGGCCAGGACATACTTGGGCTCCGCCATCTGATCGTAAAGCCTTCTCAGAACAGGAGCCATTTTATTGACTATGGTGCCTGCAATGATGATCAGATCGGCTTGTCTCGGAGAAGGTCTTGCGACCTCGAAACCGAAACGCGACCAGTCGTGTCTCGCGGCCCCGGTCTGCATCATCTCAATGGCGCAGCAGCTCGTTCCGAAATACAGGGGCCAGAGTGAGTTCGATCGACCCCAGTTGATTACTTTATCCAGCGAGGTAATTACAATATTCGCTCCATTGCCGGCCGGAATTACCCTTCCCGGGAAGTCTTTTCCCAATTTTTGATTTTCTACTCCCATCTCAATGCTCTTTTTTTCCAGGCATAAACCAGTCCCAGTCCGAGAATGAACAAGAATACCAGGATCTCGATCAGGGCCACTGTTCCTATTTCCTCAAATACCACGGCCCAGGGGACGAGGAAGGCCACCTCGATGTCGAACAAAAGAAAGAGAACCGCGAAGAGATAGTAGCCCACCTTGAATTGAACCCAGGTCGGACCTATAGTTTCGACACCGCACTCATACGGATCTTGTTTGCTCTTGTTGTCGGATTTGTGCGATATCAGGTTCGAGAGAAAATTCGCAAAAACCACCAAAAAAACACCCGCAATGAAAAATACCAGAATGGCTTCGTACCCCATGATTCCTAAACTTAGATTCCTAGACTTAGTTCCCGGACAAAAGTATCCGGACTTTAAAGATTAAAGGATGACGATTGTCATCCTTTTCATACTATTATTTGACCTCGTAGGTCTCTCCTGAGAGGAACAACTCGTCCACTGATGAGAACTTTGAATTTTTACGTACGTCTTCAGTGAGCCTGGCTTCCCTTTCTTCGAAAAGCTCGTCTTCATAGCTTCTGATGATACCCGTCACAAGCGGATACTCGAGCTTGACCAGCATTTGTTGCAAGGTGGTATCCTCGCATTTGGCATCGTGAACCAGGATATCATCTTCTGACACCCCATTCTCACCAATAGTCACCACCTCGATCTTCAAACCATTCAATACAAGACCCTTGTCTCTTTCCTTTCCGAAAATCATCGGTTTGCCGTGTTCGACGAACAGCTGCTTGTCTTCTTTGACTTTTTTGTCGGTATACTGAGTGAAGCAGCCGTCGTTGAAAATGACGCAATTCTGAAGAATTTCAATCAGGGATGTTCCCTTGAACTTTTGCGCCTGAATGAAGAGCTCAGTCATCTCTTTCGGGCTGTTTCCGCCAAGACGCGCGAAGAATCGGGCCTGTGCACCCAGGGCCAGCTCCCCCGGATGAAACGGAGGCTGGGTGTTACCAAATGGAGAAGACTTGGTCTTCTGCCCAATCAGGGAAGTGGGCGAAAATTGCCCCTTCGTCAGCCCATAGATTTCGTTGTTGAACAAAACGACATTGATGTCCAGGTTCCTTCGAAGCAGGTGAATGAAATGGTTCCCACCGATCGCCAGGCTGTCACCGTCGCCCGTGATCATCCAAACGCTCAGATCCGGATTCGCCAGTTTTACGCCACTTGAAATGGCCGCGGCGCGTCCGTGAATACCGTGCATCCCATAGGAATCTATATAATAAGGAAAACGCGAGGAGCACCCGATTCCCGAGATGAACACCACGTCTTCTTTGTTCACGCCCATTTCCGGCAGGGCTTTCTGCATTGACCTCAGGATCACGTAATCGTCGCATCCCGGGCACCAGCGCACCTCCTGGTCACTGGCAAAATCTTTGAACGTATATTTTTTGTCGAGTGTATCTTCCATGTCAGTCTTGATCTAATATGTTTTTGAATTTTTTCACCAGGTCGGTCACCGAAAACGGCAGCCCCATGACCTTGTTGTATTGCAACAGATCCTTATCGCTGAAGTTTGATCTCAGTACGCTGACCAATTGGCCCTTGTTGAGCTCGCAGACGATTACTTTTTTGAAATTCCCAAGGACCTCTTCCGTGTTGCGAGGCAACGGGTTGATATAATTCACATGAGCGTGTCCGATCTTATATCCCTGAGAAGCCAGTTTACGAACAGCCGAATGCAGGCTGCCATAGGTTCCTCCCCATCCCACAATCAGAAGATCTCCTTCTTTGTTGTATTCAGGTTCCAGTTCCGGGATGTTATTCTGAACCCGTTTCACCTTCTCAGCGCGAACGTGCGTCATGTACTCGTGGTTTTCCGGCACGTAGGACACATTTCCTGTGACCTGATCCTTTTCAAGTCCGCCTACACGGTGCTCCAATCCGGGGGTGCCCGGAACGGCCCAGTTTCTGGCAAGGGTCTGGCTATCGCGATCATAGGGGTGCCAGCTGTCAGATCGCTCATTTATGACACGCGTATTGATGTCGGCCATGTCGTTAACAGATTTGATCCTCCAGGGCTCAGACCCGTTGGCGATATAACCATCCGTAAGTAATATTACAGGGGTCATGTGCTCCAGGCTCAACCTGGCCGCCTCATAGGCATAATCAAAGCAATTGGAAGGAGTGCTCGCAGCAATCACGATCACTGGCGACTCCCCATTTCGACCATACATGGCCTGCAACAGATCCGACTGTTCCGTTTTCGTTGGCAAGCCCGTAGAAGGTCCTCCCCGTTGAACATTGACGATCACCAGGGGCAATTCTGTCATAAGGGCCAAACCTATGGCCTCGCCTTTGAGTGCCAAGCCCGGGCCCGACGTTGTCGTGATGGCGAGATCCCCAGCAAATGAAGCTCCAATGGCCGAGGTCACACCTGCAATCTCGTCCTCCGCCTGAAAAGCCTTGACTCCGAAATTTTTATGCTTTACCAGTTCATGAAGTATGTCTGTCGCCGGCGTAATCGGGTAAGACCCCAGGAAAAGCTCAAGCCCCGCCTTTTCTGCTGCTGCCAGGAACCCCCAGGCCGTAGCCGTGTTGCCATTGACAATCCGGTAAGTGCCTTTGCGCATCTCCGAAGGAAGAATCTGGTAGGCATTCGGAATGAGCTCCAAGGTCTCGGCATAATAGAACCCAGCCTTGAGCACCTTTGCATTGGCCTCGGCCAGTAAAGGCTTGTATTTGAACTTCTGCTCGAAAAATCTCAGCGTATGATTCATGTCCCGGTCGTACATCCAGTACACCATACCCAGGGCAAACATATTCTTGCTCCGGGTGATGCTTTTATTGTCGAGCCCGAGGTCCTTGAGAGCCTCACGGGTAAGCGAAGTCATTGAAACCTCTATAACCCGGTAATTCTCCAGCGTCCCATCTTCGAGGGGGTTTGATTCGTATTCCGCTTTCTGCAGATTCTTTTTCGAAAATGAGTCCGTGTCCACTATTATGGTATGGCCGGCCTTCAATGCGTGAAGATTCGTCTTCAATCCGGCGGGATTCATTGCCACAAGCAGGTCGAGGTCGTCACCCGGGGTGCTTATCTCGATGCTGCCGATATGAACCTGGAAGCCGGAAACACCATAGAGGCTTCCCTGTGGAGCCCTGATCTCTGCAGGATAATTCGGAAAAGTAGCCACGTCATTTCCAAACATGGCTGAAGTATCGGTAAACTGTGTTCCGGTGAGTTGCATGCCATCTCCCGAGTCACCTACGAACCTGATCACTACGGCACTTAGCGACTCGACCTCCCGGGTCGACGGTTCCATTTTATTTACAGTCATCTGTGCTATTTTTTTATAAATTTAGTAAAATCTGCATTAAGGCTTTTCTACGAGTTGATAAATTTAGAACTACCTTCTAGAGCAGTATATGACATTTGTCAATCTTTCCCGATCCGTAATAAATATTACACAATGTAAAGTCCTAATCGTTTTATTTGGAATTATTCTAAATTTTATTTGCCTCAATTTTTTTTGGATTTTTATTCTTTAACTTTGCTAAGCAATTTTAAAAATTAGGAGTTATGGCAATAATTATAACCGACGAATGCATTAACTGCGACGCTTGTGTGGCAGAATGCCCAAATAACGCAATATATGAACCTGACAGCGAGTGGTCCTATTCAGACGAGACCGCTTTGAGCGGCATGACCACAACACCAGACGGACGCGAGGTGGATGCCGACGCTGAGAACGAGCCGGTAAGTGATGAGTTTTACTTCATCGTGACCGACAAGTGCACAGAGTGCAAAGGCTTCCACGATGAGCCGCAATGTGCCGCTGTTTGTCCTGTGGACTGCTGTGTTCCGGATGAAGATCACGTTGAATCGGAAGATGAGCTTCTCGCCAAAAAAGTGTGGATGCACGGCGAATAAAAAAGCCTTTCAAACAATTTTAAAAGAGCATTTGAACCATTCAAATGCTCTTTTTTATTTTGTAATCCATCATGTTTTTTTCTGTAACCTTTGCTGCTTAAGGCCTCAGATGACTTATATCATAATTTAAGTCTTGACTTCAACTTAATTTTACAAAGATTTCATTCCCGCCATGTGAGTGAATGAAAAGTGTAAAAATGAATCATCCACGAAAAACGCAGTCATGATGAAAAAACAATTTGAAAAGATAATTTGCGATGCAAATGAGGCCGTTGCCCGCGTTGCACACAAAACGAATGAGGTCTGTGCCATTTATCCTATTACTCCAGCTTCTCCTATGGGGGAACAAGTGGATTTGCTCAGTTCAAAAGGAAAAACGAATATCTGGGGGAACGTCCCGCGAATCGTTGAGATGCAAAGTGAAGGTGGTGCCGCAGGTGCAGTTCACGGTTCTTTACAGGCCGGTGCCCTGACAACTACTTTTACAGCTTCACAGGGGCTACTCCTTATGATCCCAAATATGTATAAAATAGCCGGAGAGCTCTTGCCCAATGTCATACATGTCGCAGCCAGAACCGTTGCGACACACGCCCTGTCTATTTTTGGTGATCACAGTGATGTCATGTCAGCCCGACAAACCGGATACGCCATGCTGTTTGGAGGGTCCGTGCAGGAAGCACAGGATTTTGCCCTCATCTCGCAGGCGGCGTCGCTCAAATCGAGAATTCCTTTCGTGAATGCCTTTGACGGCTTCAGAACCTCGCATGAGATTTCCAAGATCGATGTGATTCCGGACGATGTGATCCGGGCCATGATTCCTGAAGACAAGGTCATGGAACACAAACAACGCTCTCTTGACCCGGATCATCCAGTGGTTCGAGGTACTTCACAGAACCCGGATGTATTCTTCCAGGCACGTGAAGCAGCCAACACCTATTACGAAAAGGTTCCGGATATCGTACAGGAGGTCATGGACGAATTCTACGACCACACCGGAAGAAGATACAACCTGTTCGACTACGTCGGACATCCGGAGGCGGAACGTGTCATGATCATCATGGGATCCGGTGAAGGCGCCGTATGGGAGGCCATGGAGAAAATGGTGGGTGAAGGTGAAAAAGTAGGAGCCCTTTTCGTGCGCCTCTTCAGACCTTTCTCTATCGAGCACTTTATAGACAAAATGCCGAAAACTGTCAAGCAAATAGCAGTTCTCGACCGCACAAAAGAGCCCGGCAGCATAGGAGAGCCTCTTTATATGGACATTCAGAGTGCCTACATTGAGAACGGCAAGGAAATGCCTGAGATCATTGGTGGACGATACGGACTTTCTTCCAAAGAATTCACTCCTAGAATGGTCAAGGGTGTGTTTGACGAGATGCTCAAGCCCAAACCCAAAAACCACTTCACCGTGGGTATCGTGGATGACGTGACCAACACTCATCTCGAAGCCGACGAGGATTTCGAAGTGAGAAGAACCACGTTCAATTGCATGTTCTACGGACTCGGTTCAGATGGTACTGTAGGTGCCAACAAGAACTCGATCAAGATTATCGGTGAAACTACCGACAACTTCGTTCAGGGCTACTTTGTGTACGACTCCAAAAAAGCCGGTGCGCAGACCATCTCTCACTTGAGATTCGGGCCTGAACCCATACATTCGACCTACCTGATTGACAAAGCTGATTTTATCGCGAGTCACCAGTCCAATTTCGTCGATAAATACGATATGATCGATGATTTGAAAATGGGAGGTACATTTTTGCTCAACACTCCATATTCCAAGGATGAGATCTGGGAACATCTGCCTGAAAAGATGCAAAAGCACCTGATCGAGCACGAAGCCAATTTCTACGTAATTGATGCCTCGCGGGTCGCCCAGGAAGCCAACCTTGGAAAAAGAACCAACACGGTACTTCAAACGTGCTTCTTTGCCATTTCAGGGATTCTTCCGAAAGAGGAAGCCATTCAGAAGATCAAGGACGCGATTGTGAAGTCTTACTCGCATAAAGGTGAGAAAGTCGTTCAGATGAACTTCAACGCCGTTGACACGGCACTGGCCAATCTCCAAAAAGTCGAGTATCCGAAAACGGTAACCAGCGAGAAGCAATTCGTCTCAGCCATGACAGGTGCCCCTGACGGCTTTGTCACGGAAGTTCTCGAGACCATACTTGCGGGCCGCGGAGACGAGCTGCCTGTGAGTGCTTTCCCTGTTGACGGAACCTTCCCTACCGGAACCACTCAGTACGAGAAGAGCGGTATTGCACATTTTATCCCGATTTGGGATGACGAGAACATCTGTACGCAATGTAACAAGTGTGTGGCCATATGTCCGCATGCCGCCATCCGCGCGAAGGTGGTTTCCAAAGAGGAAATGTTCGATGCTCCGTTGACACTCAAACAAGTACCGGCCAAAGGAAGACCATTTGGCAAAGACGACGTTTACGTTCTTCAGGTATCCCCTGAGGATTGCACAGGATGTGACCTTTGTGTAGAGGTTTGTCCGGCGGTAAGCAAGGAAGATCCTAACTTCAAATCGATCAACATGCGCAAGAAAATTGAGCATGACGGCGTTGAGAATCCGAATTGGGACTACTTCATCAATCTACCGGATTACGACAGAACCGAACTGGGCATCTCCAATGTAAAAGGAGCTCAATTCCTACAGCCGCTCTTTGAATTCTCAGGAGCCTGCTCAGGATGCGGTGAGACGCCTTATATCAAATTGATCACCCAATTGTACGGAGACAGCATCATGATCGCCAACGCGACGGGTTGCTCTTCCATCTATGGTGGTAACCTGCCAACCACGCCTTATCGAACCAACGAATTCGGTCGCGGCCCGGCATGGGCGAACTCCTTGTTCGAAGACAACGCGGAATTTGGTTTGGGACTGCAGCTTGGACTGACCAAGAAGCAGGAGATCGCAGTTGGTTTGCTCAAGTCGCTTGAACTCCTTGTGGGAAGCGATTTGGTTGAAGCCATTTTGAACAACCCTGAGTCCGATGAAATCGAAAAAGCCAAGAAATTCGACGACATTGCGAAACTCAAGAAGACCCTTGACATTCTCGACAACAACGAAGAAGCCAAGAAGCTGAACCAGCTGACGGACTACTTGCGCAAGAAGTCTGTATGGATCTTCGGTGGTGACGGATGGGCCTATGACATTGGTTACGGTGGGGTTGACCACGTGCTCGCTTCGGGAGAAAATGTGAATATCCTGGTGATGGACACCGAGGTGTACTCGAACACAGGAGGTCAAACCTCTAAGGCCACACCGCTAGGGGCAAGCGCCAAATTCTCCATTGCGGGCAAGAAAACGCCGAAGAAGAACCTGGCTATGCAGGCGATCTCCTATGGTAACGTCTATGTCGCACAGATAGCGATGGGTGCCAAGGATGTACAATCCCTGAAAGCCATCCAGGAGGCTCAGGCCTTTGACGGTCCTTCTTTGATCGTAGCCTACAGCCATTGTGGTGAGCACGGTTATGACTTGAAAGACGGAGCAAAACAGCAGACCAAAGCCGTTGAAACAGGATACTGGCCCTTGTTCCGTTTTGATCCTTCTAAGTCAAAAGGCAAGAAGTTCAGACTGGATTCCAAGGCTCCATCTGCACCTTTGGAAGACTTCATGTACAACGAGGCACGATTCACGCGCGTGGCAAAAGAAAACGCTTCCTTTGCCAAGGAATTGCTGGTCGAGGCCCAGGACATGGTCGACTCACAATGGGAAAGACTGGAACTTTACAAGAGCATGTAAATTAACTCAATAGTACGGCCCTGTGCGCGAATCTTATGCGCACGGGGCTTTTTT
>JAHEHE010000116.1 GCA_024644725.1 Flavobacteriaceae bacterium
GCGCTGGATGATTCCGACAAAGCTTACTCGACTTTACGCAAGAACAATATTCCGATCGTATTCAACGGCGACTGGCTGGAAGAGACCCCTTTGGGCCGTGCGGAATGGATCAAGTTCTTCGGGGCTCTTCTCGATCGGGACCGCGAAGCAGACAGCATCTTCAACCAGATTGAAAAGGAGTATTTGGAGGCCTGTGAAATTGCGAAGGAATCGAAGCAATCTCCAACAATCATGTCGGGTATTTTGTTCAAGGATCAATGGAACCTCCCTGCAGGAGAGAGCTTCACAGCCCGGTTATACAAAGACGCTAACACGAACTACCTTTGGAAAGACAGCAAGGGTCAGGGCAGTCTCGTACTGAATTTTGAATCCGTGCTTGATCGCGCCCGAGAAGCTGATTTCTGGATCGGTTCAGGCATCTATACCCGCCGAAAAGATCTGATCGACGCCAATGGTCATTATGCCGAGTTCCAGGCATACGACCAAAATCGAATTTACACGTTTTCCAAGCGAAAAGGAGATGGTGGCGGGATCATCTATTTCGAATTGGGTCCGCTTCAACCGCATGTTGTGCTCAAAGACCTGATCAAGGTGACCCACCCTGATCTTCTGCCTGAGTATGAGCCCTTTTTTCTTCAACCTCTTGACTGATGAACAAGACGCATTCAAATAGGCTGATTTTCGGTTTCTTGTTGATCCTTCTGATCTTCATGATTCTTGTCAACATCAGTTTCGGGTCGGTGAACATTCCGCTCCAGTCTGTGGTCAGCTCGCTTTTTACGGGTCAGGGAGACAGAGAAACCTGGAATTATATCATCCTCAACTATCGCTTGCCAAAGGCCATTACAGCCTTACTGGTCGGTTCGGGTCTTTCGGTCAGCGGACTCCTGATGCAAACCTTGTTCCGAAACCCTTTGGCAGGACCCTATGTTCTCGGTATCAGCTCGGGCGCGAGTTTGGGAGTGGCTCTCTTGATCCTGGGTTCGTCCATATTGGGTGGATTCTGGTCGGTTCTGGGAAATTCTCACATCTTAACCAGTGTGGCCGCCAGCTTGGGGTCCTTCCTGGTATTGACCGCTGTGATGCTGGTCTCCCGGCAACTGAAAAACACCATGAGCATTCTCATCGTTGGTCTGATGTTCAGCAGCCTGTCAGCCGCTCTGATCAGTGTGCTGGCCTACTTCAGCAGTGCGGAAAGCCTGCAGCGCTTTACTTTTTGGGGATTTGGAAGCCTGGGCAACCTCACCTGGACGGAACTCGTTGTCTTTGGTTTGATCTATGTCCTGGCTGTTATATCTCTCCTTCCAGGAGTCAAGGCTCTAAACAGCTTGCTTTTAGGAGAGAACTATGCAAAAAGCATCGGGATAAACATGCAACGGACGAAGAATCTGATCTTGTTGTCGACAAGCCTGTTTACGGGTGTGATTACCGCTTTTGCGGGGCCCATTGCTTTTATAGGACTCGCAGCCCCCCATGTGACCAAACTCGTTCTCAAGACCTCGGACCACCGTGTCGTTCTTCCGGTGGCTGCAGTTGTAGGATCTTTCATCATGCTGATCAGCGACACGATCGCCCAGCTGCCCGGAAGCGAATATACTTTACCCATCAATGCAATTACGACCTTGTTTGGGGCACCGATCGTAATCTGGCTCCTGGTTCGAAAAAGACGGATGGTGCTCTAAAAAACTGAAAAAAGAACACTTGGAAAAAGAATATCAACATAAAACACCTTTGAAAGATTTTCAGTCGAAATGTCGGGAACCTGTCATGTCGACCAAAAGTTTGAGTATCGGTTATGCCTCAGGAAAACGAAAAACAGTCCTGGCCGAAAATCTGGATCTATGCATAGAAAGCTCTGCGGTCATTTGCCTGCTCGGCCAAAACGGAATTGGCAAATCGACCTTGCTCCGGACACTGAGCAAGATGCAACCCCCTCTCGATGGGGACATTCTTCTTGAAGGAGAATCAATTTACTCGATCGCCAGGAACGAACTGGCAAAAAAAATCGGACTCGTGCTCACGGAAAGAATTCCGGAAAGCAATTTAACTGTTTATGAAATGGTGGCTCTGGGAAGACAACCCTACACCAATTGGATCGGCAAGATGGTCGAGGAAGACAAGGAGCTGGTCAGACGGGCCCTGAAAGGGGCTCAGCTCGAGGAATTGGCAGACATGCGGTGTGATGAGCTGAGTGATGGTCAGCTGCAGCGTGCCATGATCTGTCGCGCTGTTGCCCAGGACACAAAACTCATCCTTTTGGATGAACCAACGGCCCACCTGGACATACAACACAAAATCGAGACTTTTCAGCTCCTGAAAAAGCTCGCCGTGGAACTGGGGCGTTCGATCTTGATCTCGACACATGAGGTCCAGCTAGCCACCCAAATGGCCGATGTGCTTTGGCTTATGAATGCCGATGGAATTAGCTCAGGGAGCCCTGAAGATCTCATCAACGAAGGACGAATCAATGAGCTTTTTGATCGCAATACCATCCATTTCGACAAAGAAACCAGGCAGTTTCGATTCAAGTGAATCCGAAGTTTACTATTTTTGCCAACTTAAGCCGGTTTGATGAGAATTCTTGTATTATTCACCCTTTTCATTTCACTTTTATCTTGCAGCGCAAAGCGCGACCTTGAAAACAAGGACGATCTGCTGATGAAAAAATACGCTGAAGAAATTGACACCGAAGATCTGAAGGAGCACCTCTACTTATTGGCCTCAGATGTACTCGAAGGAAGAAAGACAGGGGAAAAGGGTCAAAAAATGGCGACAAACTACCTTACAGCCTATTACAAGCATTTGGAGCTTCAGGCCCCTCAGAAATATCCCAAATACGAACAGACCATCCCTGGTGAATATTTCAACCGGGCCGCAGACAAATCATCGGCAAACGTCCTCGCCTATATTCTCGGCAGTGAGTTTCCCGAGGAAGTGATCGTCATATCCGCACATTACGATCATCTGGGCAAGAAGGGTGAGATGGTCTTCAACGGCGCAGATGACAATGCTTCGGGAACCTCTGCTGTTATGGAGATTGCGGAGGCCTTCCAGGCCGCGGTCGAAGATGGGCATCGACCGAAACGATCCATACTTTTTCTGCATGTCACCGGTGAAGAGTCCGGCCTTTATGGTTCAAGGTATTACGTTTCGCATCCTGTGTTCAAGATTGAGAATACGGTGACCAATTTGAACATAGACATGATCGGAAGGATCGATCCAAAGCACGAAGACAAGCCCGAATACATCTACCTGATCGGTTCAGACCGACTCAGTGAAGAGCTTCATGAAATTGCCGAGACAGTCAACAAAGAGCATTTTGGTTTGAAACTGGACTACACCTTTAACAAGGAGAATGATCCCAATCGATTTTACCACAGGTCAGATCACTATAATTTTGCTCAAAACGGGGTGCCTGTCATCTTCTACTTCAACGGGGAACACGCAGACTACCACAGACCCACAGACACTCCAGAGAAGATCAATTACGAGCTGCTAAAACTGAGAACAGATTATATCTTCTACACAGCCTGGGAATTGGCGAACAGGTCAAAGCGAGTTGCGGTTGACCCCAAATAAAATAGATGGGAATGAAATATGCGGTGCTGGATATCGAGACCACAGGAGGCGATTACAATGAGGAAGGAATCACCGAGATCGCCATTCACCTTTTCGATGGAATGCACGTGATTGATACCTTTATCAGCCTGGTCAATCCCGAGAAGGAAATTCAGCCGTTTGTGGTTCAACTTACCGGAATCAACAACAGAATGCTTCGCAATGCACCGAAATTTCATGAGGTGGCCAAAAGAATTGTAGAGATTACACAAGGTGCGGTACTGGTAGCGCACAACGCAAGTTTTGACTACCGTGTGCTCCGAAACGAATTCGCCAGGTTGGGGTATCCTTTTGAAGTCCCTACCCTGTGTACGGTTGAACTGAGCCAAAAATTGATTCCCGACCAGGAAACCTACAGCCTGGGCAAGCTTTGCAGGGCCATCGGGATTCCGATCAGTGACCGGCACAGAGCGAACGGAGACGCTATAGCCGCCTTGAAATTGTTCCAGGTCTTGCTCGAAAAGGATCGGGAAATGGAAATCGTTAAAAAAACGATCCGGGAAGGAAATGCAAGGGATCTGTCAGACAAGCTCCTGAGGTTTTTGGATGAGGTTCCCGACGAATCCGGGCTCGTTTACTTCCATCGCTACAATGGAGATGTTGTTTACGTCGGTAAAGGTCGTAACATGAAAAAGCACGTGAACCAGATCTTTTTGAGGACTTCAAAGCGCCATCAGGCGATGGTAAAAGAGATGCAGTCACTGACCTTTGAGGTAACGGGAAGCGAACTCATCGCCCGCATCAAATACCAGGAAGAACTCAGAATTCACAGACCGCGATTCAACAAAAGGAAAAAAATTACCCCCCGCGAAGTCAAATTCGGTCACGAGAATATGATTTTGATCGATAAAGGACGGATTCCAGGTGAAAAGTCTGTCATACTCATCGAGGAAAACCAGTACCGCGGTTATGGTTATGCTGAGTTGGAACACCAAATA
This sequence comes from Flavobacteriaceae bacterium, assembly GCA_024644725.1. Lineage (GTDB taxonomy): Bacteria > Bacteroidota > Bacteroidia > Flavobacteriales > Flavobacteriaceae > Lutimonas. The sequence goes on from JAHEHE010000116.1 coordinate 4,557, forward strand.
ACGAATCGAACTGTCCTGAAGAATCTTGTGAATCCCTCAAGGGATAGCGAATCTCACAATATCATCATCAAAGAATACCTTTCCCGATATCAGGTAGAGCGAATCATCCGGTTCTGAGAAATTCCTATATTTATGGAAAATTGACCGCACTTGAAAAGAGAGCAACCGGAAAGTAACTGGAGGACATCCCTGCACGAAATCATTTATGAAGCTGACAGCAAGAAAGGCAAGATCTTCGATCTGGTAATCATCGTTGCCATCGTAGCCAGTATCATTCTGGTCATGCTGGAAAGCGTTAAGTCTCTCGATGAGCGCTACCATGATTTTTTTGATATTTCCGAATGGATCATCACGATTCTTTTCACCCTTGAATATATGGCTCGAATCATAAGCGTAAAAAAGCCCAGTCGGTATATCTTCAGTTTTTACGGCATCATTGATTTGCTGTCGACTATTCCGAAGTATCTTTCACTGGTGATAGGAGGTGCTCACGCGCTGGTTGCACTTCGCGGGCTTCGGCTCTTGCGAATCTTCCGGATCTTGAAACTTGTTCGCTTTGTTGGTGCTACAGATAATCTGGCAAGGGCATTGCACGCGTCACGCTACAAGATCTTCGTGTTTATCTCATCGGTTATAGTGATCTGTGTGATCATCGGGACGATGATGTATCTGATCGAAGGAGATGAAAGTGGCTTTACCAATATTCCAATCAGCATCTACTGGACCATCGTCACCCTGACCACGGTGGGATATGGTGATATAGCACCGCAATCCCCTTTTGGGCAGTTCCTTGCCAGCCTGGTGATGATCCTGGGTTACGGAATAATAGCGATTCCAACCGGGATCGTAAGCGTTGAAATGGCGAAAGGCAAAGGGGAACATGTTGATATGAATACGCAATCCTGCCCGAATTGCTCAGCAGGTGTTCACCGGGACGATGCGAAATTCTGCTATCGCTGCGGGGAGGAATTATAAATTTTT
>JAHEHE010000117.1 GCA_024644725.1 Flavobacteriaceae bacterium
GCTAGTCGTTAGCTTATCCTTTTTTTATGAAATAAAATTAACAAAGCATTTTTGAAAGTCTTCTTTTTAGTAGACTTGCAAACGAATAATTAAAAACCGAGATAAACGATGAAATACGAAAGCAGAAAAAAGGCCATTCTCTTGCTCAAGGACGGAACCCAGTTCGAAGGAAAATCGATTGGAATTGAAGGAACTGCTGTGGGCGAGATTTGTTTTAACACCGGAACCACCGGCTACCAGGAGATTTTTACCGATCCTTCCTATTTTGGACAGCTTATGGTAACGACCAATGCCCATATCGGAAACTACGGAACCACTCCGGATGAGCAGGAATCGGAGGGAATCAAAATCTCAGGCCTTATCTGTCGCAATTTCAGTTTTGACTATTCCCGTCCGAAAGCCGAGGAATCGTTGCTCGAGTATTTCAGAAAACAGAATTTTGTGGCCATCTCTGATGTGGACACGCGGGCCCTGGTTCGCTACATCCGCGACAAGGGAGCCATGAATGCTGTCATTTCAACCGAAACGGACGATATGGAAGCCTTGCAAAAGAAGTTGGATGCGATTCCTTCTATGGAAGGCCTCGAGCTGGCTTCAAAGGTATCGACCCGTGAGCCTTACACGGTAGGTGATCCGGAAGCGCGCTTCAAAGTAGCCGCACTTGACATAGGAATCAAAAAGAACATCCTCAAAAATCTCGTGAAAAGAGACTGCTATGTAAAAGTGTTTCCCTACGATGCTACTTTTGAGGAACTCAGCGCTTTTGAACCCGATGGCTATTTCCTGTCTAACGGCCCTGGGGATCCGGTGCCGCTCAAAGAGGCCCAGGAACTTGCCAAAGAGATCATCGACAGGGATCTGCCCCTGTTTGGGATTTGTCTCGGTCACCAGGTAATTGCCCTGTCACAGGGGGTATCGACGTTTAAGATGTTCAACGGTCACCGAGGCATAAACCACCCTGTGAAGAACCTCTTGACAGGAAAAGGAGAGATAACCTCCCAAAATCACGGTTTCGTAGTGGACAGAAAATCTGTTGAGGAACATGGAGGGATCGAAATGACACACGAGCATCTCAACGATCTTACCCTGGCCGGCATGCGCCTCAAAGGAAAGAAGTGCTTTTCGGTTCAATACCACCCGGAAGCCAGCCCGGGCCCCAATGACGCATCGTATTTGTTTGACCAGTTCATCGAGATGATAGAAAGCGCAAAACCGGCTTAAAAGCTGGCTTTGCCCATCGAAATCGATATCGTATTTAATTCGGGATTTTTGAAGTAAAACCTCGATTATTTCGTAAATTTACCTGCATATAAATCAAAGCTAAATTCATACAAAATGAGCATTATTTTAGACATCCACGCGAGACAGATATTCGATTCACGCGGAAACCCTACGGTTGAGGTTGACGTTATCACGGAGAACGGAGTCCTGGGAAGGGCAGCAGTTCCATCAGGAGCATCCACCGGGGAACACGAGGCAGTTGAGTTGAGAGACGGAGGAAGTGACTATATGGGAAAAGGCGTCTTGAAGGCGGTTGAGAACGTCAATGAGATAATTTCCAAGGAGATCATCGGATATTCGGTTTTCGAGCAGAACACGATCGACCAGATCATGCTTGAAATCGATGGCACTCCAAATAAAGCAAAACTGGGAGCCAATGCCATACTGGGTGTTTCTCTGGCCGTGGCCAAAGCTGCCGCAAATGAATTGAACCAACCTCTTTACCGATATGTCGGGGGCGTAAGCGCCAATACCCTTCCGGTGCCGATGATGAACATTGTCAATGGAGGTTCTCACTCAGACGCGCCCATCGCGTTCCAGGAGTTCATGGTCATGCCGGTCAAAGCCGAAAACTTCACCCAGGCGATAAAAATGGGAAGCGAGATCTTCCACAACCTCAAGAAATTGTTGCACGACCGCGGTCTGAATACAGCTGTAGGTGACGAAGGTGGATTCGCGCCGACATTTGAGGGCACTGAAGACGCTCTGGACACCATTATGAAAGCGATTGCTGAGGCAGGGTACAAAGGCGGTGAAGACGTCATGCTGGCCCTTGACTGTGCAGCGGCGGAATTCTATAAAGACGGAAAATACGACTACACCATTTTCGAGGGAGACAAAGGTGTCGTAAGATCAAGCGAGGAGCAGGCGCAATACGTAGCTGAACTCTCGGCCAAGTATCCGATCATTTCGATAGAGGATGCCATGGACGAGAACGACTGGGATGGCTGGAAATCGCTTACAGACAAAATCGGAGACAAGGTTCAGTTGGTCGGAGACGACTTGTTCGTGACCAACGTGGAAAGACTCTCGAGAGGTATTGAAAACGGCATCGCAAATTCCATCCTGATCAAAGTGAATCAGATCGGTACGTTGACAGAGACGATTGCCGCGGTAAACATGGCCCAGAATGCAGGTTATACTTGCGTGATGTCTCACCGATCCGGAGAAACCGAGGACAACACGATCGCGGATCTGGCGGTTGCCCTGAATACAGGACAGATCAAAACAGGATCGGCGTCGAGAAGTGACCGGATGGCCAAGTACAATCAATTGCTTCGAATCGAGGAGGAATTGCACAGCACGGCTTACTATCCTCAGGAAAAAGCGTTTAAAGTAGGCTGATTCGTATAAGAGACGGATAGATCCAAAACACGATTGAATACGAAAAGACCAAACGCAGTTTGGTCTTTTTTTTATGCCCGGCAATAGTGCCGTACGGAGGAGTTTTGGTGTAACATATATTGCCCATTTTGGTCTGAAATCTGGGCATTATTTCGTATTTTCGTGTAACGAAACACAAATTGAAAATCTTAAAAATTAGTTTAAAAATGTCAGAAATAGCCAAGTTGATTGTTCAAGGTAAAGAATATGAATTTCCTGTGGTTGTGGGCACCGAAGACGAGGTGGCCATAGATGTCAAAAAATTGCGTTCTTCTACAGGAGGAATCATAACCATAGACCCCGGTTTCAAAAACACAGGTTCCTGCGAGAGCAAGATCACTTTTCTCGATGGGGAGAAAGGAATTCTCAGGCACAGGGGATATGCCATTGAGGAATTGACCAAAAAGGCGAGTTTCCTTGAAGTGGCCTATCTGATTATTTTTGGAGAATTGCCAACTCGTGAGCAATATGCGAAATGGGAGAAAGACATCCAGCATCACGCCCTGCTCAACGAGGAGATGAAAGATATCATTGACGGTTTCCCAACAGGTGCCCACCCGATGGGTATGGTGGCGTCGCTTACCAACGCATTGACCGCTTTTAACCCGGCAACAGTGGATATTACATCCAGCGAGGAGATTTACACGGCGATCACCAAACTCATGGGTAAATTCCCGGTTTTGGCTGCCTGGTCGCATTGTAAAAACCAGGGTGCACCCTTCAATTATGCAGATAATTCGTTGGACTACGTAGCAAACATCATGCAGATGATGTTCAGGATCCCCACGGAAGAATACAAACTCAATCCGATCGCTGTCAAGGCATTGGATGAGCTGCTTATTTTACACGAGGACCACGAGCAGAATTGCTCCACTTCAACGGTGAGAATCGTCGGTTCTTCTGAGGCCGGTCTTTTTGCTTCGGTTTCTTCGGGGGTTTCAGCTCTTTGGGGAAGGCTTCACGGAGGAGCGAACCAGGCCGTGCTCGAAATGCTCGAGAATATTCAGAAAGACGGTGGCGACGTAGAAAAGTATATCGCGAAGGCCAAGGACAAGAATGATCCGTTCCGATTGATGGGCTTCGGGCACCGGGTTTACAAGAATTTCGATCCGAGAGCTCGAATCATCAAGAAGGCAGCAGACGAACTGTTTGCAGATTTGGGCACAAGCGATCCGGTTTTGGCGATAGCCAAGCACCTGGAAGAAGTAGCCCTCAAGGATGAGTACTTTGCCGAAAGAAAGCTATATCCGAACGTTGATTTCTATTCAGGAATCATATACAGGGCACTTGGATTCCCGGTACATATGTTTACCGTAATGTTTGCCATTGGAAGGCTTCCTGGATGGATCGCCCAGTGGAGAGAAATGAGGCTCAATGGAGAGCCCATCGGACGTCCGCGTCAGCTTTACACAGGTTATGCGCTAAGAGACTTTGTTCCGTTTGACAAAAGATAGTTCATTAGGTTGTTTTTGAGCTGGTTGTGTGATGGTAGGCCTGATTCTCTCAGGTACAGTTCCCAGATCTCAACCGGGCTTTTTAAAAAACTGAAAAATTGTTTGAATCGTGAAGAGCAAAACATTGCTTTTCACGATTTTTTTTGTCTATTTTTGCGCAATTCTCATGATCTCAAGAACGCTCAAAAAGAGGGCGCAATAGCGCTGAAGTCTGCGATCTAGGATCCTGAAATTCAAATGATGTTTTCCGATAATTTTAATCGATCTGCCGCGAGGCGGGTTTGAATATCGAATGGATTGTAGAGTTTGATACTCAACGTAACAGAGTTTTAATTATAGAATCGCTTGAGATGGAACTGAATATAAAGAATGAGACTTCCCGACTAAGGGCCGTTGTCCTGGGGACTGCAGAGTCCTGCGGGCCTGTGCCCAAAGTAGAAGAGTGCTACGACCCAAAGTCGATCGAGAATGTCTTAGCCGGAACCTATCCCACTGAGCATGATATGAAGAAGGAGATGCAAGCCTTTGATGAGGTTCTTAAGAAGTACGGGGTAAAGGTCTATCGACCTGAAGTGCTGAGGGACGTAAATCAGATCTTCGCTCGTGACATCGGATTTGTGATCGAGGACGTGTTCATCCGTTCGAACATATTGCCCAACCGCATTGAGGAATTGGACGCCATTGCCCACGTCTATGAGCAGGTGGATCCGAAGAAACGGATCACCCCACCTGAAGAGGTTCACGTGGAAGGCGGTGATGTGATGCCCTGGAACGACTATATTTTCGTCGGAGTGTACCACGACGCGGATTATCCGGAATATATAACGGCCAGGACCAATTTGGAAGCTGTCGAGTTTTTGGAGGCTATGTTCCCTGAGAAAAAGGTGAAAGCATTTGACCTTCGAAAATCGAATACTGACCCACGCGAGAATGCATTGCATTTGGATTGCTGTTTTCAGCCCGTGGGCAAGGACAAGGCGATTTTGCACCGGAATGGCTTTTTGGTGGAAGAAGAGTACCAGTGGCTTCTCGATTATTTTGGGAAAGACAATGTGTTCGAGATCAGCAAGCAGGAGATGTATGACATGAATTCCAATATATTTTCAATCGCAGAAGACGTCGTAGTGTCTGAAAAGGGCTTTCACCGATTGAATGACTGGTTGCGCGCACAGGGAATTACAGTTGAAGAGATTTCCTATGCCGAGATCGGAAAACAGGAGGGCTTGTTGCGTTGTTCGACCCTCCCTTTGATCCGGGATTAGTTCGAAAGTAGTTTTTCATCCGCTCAAAAGCGGGAATAAGATTTATCCAGGTTAATTTTTAATACGATTGATGAGACAGATTACGAATACCATATTGATGATTCGGCCGGTAGCCTTTCGGATGAATGAGCAGACTGCCGTCAACAACTATTATC
>JAHEHE010000059.1 GCA_024644725.1 Flavobacteriaceae bacterium
GTAATGACCTCTGTGTATTCTATTGTCGTTGCGCTAGCACCTTTCGCTATGACCCGCACTGTGTATTCACCCGCTGCAGGGTAAATGTGCTCTACGGTTTCGTTGGGCATTAAAGGAGTGGCCTCCTCGTCATCCACATCCCCCCAGAAAACATCAAACATGGTCGCATTGTCTGCTGATGCACTGATCTTGACCAAAAGCGGATTCGGATTGGATTGATCGATGGTGACTTCGAGATTCTCAGGTGCCGTGAATGATACATTCAGCATTTGGGTAAATTCACTCGTCAAACCTGTAGAGCCCACCGCAATGACTCGGGCCTTAAATTGACCTTCGGCATAGGTATGTTCCAATGATCCCCCAGGGGTTACAAGTTCAGGTTCTTCATTCGCCACATCCCCCCAATACACCAAGAATTCCTGAGCTCCCTCACCTGAAGGCGTGACGGTTACAACTCCCGTGTCGTCCTGCGTGATATCAAAGACGGCAGTGACGTCAGTTGGAGCAGAGATTTCCTGGAAAGCGTATGAAATTTCCTCTTTTTCGCAGGCTCCGAATGCGACTGTGAGGATAATGACAGCTAAAATTGATTTTAAATATTTCATTTTCGTATTCTTTTAATTTTTAATATCCGGGATTCTGTTCCCATCGGTTTCCTGCTAATTCGATTTCTATGGACGGAATCGGGAACAACTCATGCTTCCCGGTTACAAATCCGTCGATGCTTTGTGCCGCACGACCCGTTCGGACCAAATCAAAGAAGCGGTGTCCTTCTCCCATGAGTTCCACACGTCTTTCATTGAAAATCGCATTCGTAAGGTCAGATCCTGAGAAATCAACTTCCTCAAGTTGTGCCCGGGTTCTCACTCGATTGAGATAAAGTCGAGCTACATCATCTCCTAAACCACCTCTATTATAAGCTTCAGCAGCCATGAGCAAGACATCTGCAAATCGAATGGACCTGTAATTGTTCGCTCTTGTCAGATTCGCGTCCGGTGTATTCAAGCCACCCTGACGGGCAATGTATTTACGATTGTAGAAACCCGTATGCTCAAAACCTGTTGAGTATGTCGCCCCGGTCTCAACAGACCAGGCCTCGATATCCAGAATGGCAATATCTTTGCGGATGTCGCCTTCTTCGAAAAAATCATACGATTCCTGGGTAGGAACGTTGAAACTGAATCCGCTTTCAAAGGTAGGTCCGGCGTAATTCCTTATCCCATTGAATCCAACAGCTACATTTCCTTCACTGCATTGCAGACAGCCGAATCCGGCACCTTCCTGGTCTGAATACTGAACTTCAAAAACAGATTCGACGTTGTTCTCACCTTCCTGCTCAAAAATAGATTCATAATCAGCGACCAAGTCGTAGTTGCCTGAGTTTATTACCAAATCCAAAGTCTGAGCCGCCTCAGAAAACTTATCCTGGTAGAGATAGACCTTTCCAAGCAAGGACTGTGCTGCTCCCTTTGTTATTCGGCCCGCTTCAGCCTGAGTGACGGGAAGGTTATCAGCCGCATAGATCAGATCAGCCTCAATCTGAGCATATACTTCTGCCTTGGGCGTTCTGTCTATGTCAAACTGATCTCCAAACTGAATGCGCTCGTCTACTTTCAAAGGAACGTCTCCGAACCACTTCACCAGTTCAAAATAATAGTAGGCCCGAAGGAATCGAGTTTGGGCCAGAATTTCGTTTTTACCGGCAAAATCGAGGTTGTCCTGGAATTCCATGATATAGTTGGCTCTATTGACTCCGGCATACATCCAACCCCAAATGTCTCTGAGTTGCTGATTGACCGGGGTATGAATCATGTCGTCGATCTCTTGAATACCAATCACATCTGTGGCGCTTTCTCCCCCGGCAAGGGTGTTGTCCGAAGCAATCTCACCGAGCATCACATTTATATACGTGGATTGAAGCAAATCATAGGCTCCAACCAGCGCATCCTGATAGTCCTCTTCGGTATTGAAAAAATCTTCCGAGTTGGGATCCTGCGATTCCACATCGATAAAGTCATCCGAACAGGCCTGTAAAGTGATCAGGCCCAAAAGGACAATTATAGTTTTTATGTTGATAAATGTTTTCATCCTTCCTAAAATTTAAGATTTAGTCCCAACATATAGGTTCTTGGCAACGGGTAAAAGCCCTGATCGATTCCTCCGCCGATGGGCTCTCCAGTCGTAGCAGAAGGATCGTAACCTTTGTATTTCGTCCATGTATATGCGTTGTTCACTGAGAGATAAAATCTCAGCTTATCTATGCCCATCGAACGAATTGTCGCGTCAGGCAATGAATAACCCAGCTGAACATTCTGAAGTCTTACGTATGAGCCGTCCTCGACAAAAAAATCAGAGAAAAGACCGTTCGAGTTTGCTCCGGTCGTAACTCGTGGAAAGGAATCCGTCGTTCCTTCACCTGTCCATCGGTTCAAAAAGTAAACGCTCCGGTTTGTGAGATTTTGGTTTCTCTCATAATTCCTGACTACTTCATTATTCAGGGATGAGAAAAAGTACGCGCCAAAATCCCAGTTTTTATAGTTCATGACCAGGTTCAAGCCCATCGTTATAGGAGCTATCGGATCACCGATATAGGTTCTGTCATCTTCATCGATCACACCATCATCGTTCTGGTCTACGAATCGAAGGTCGCCGGGCGCCGCATTGACCTGTTCGGCGTGCGAATCTACCTCCTGTTGATTCTGGAAAATTCCATCAGTCTCAAGTCCGTAGAAGTAGCCAATAGGCCTACCAACTTCCATCCTCGAAGGAGGGTCCTGACCCACTCCGAAAGATCCACCAGTCACAAACCCGTTCTCTCCGGCTACGTCTGTAACCACATTGTCCAGGTATGTAAAATTGTAGGAAATGTTCAGGTTGAAATTATCTGAAATCTGATTCTGATAGCCAATCTGGAATTCAAATCCTTCATTGGTCACGCTACCTGCATTAACAATAGGAGGTCTTGAGCCAGGGGCACTGGATCCCAGAATTCCAGAAACCTGAGGTACGAGCAACAAGTCTTCGGTTTCCTTCTTGAAGTAATCTGCAGTTACCCGAAATTTATTATCCAGGAAGTTCATGTCAAACCCGACATCAAAGGTCTTCTGCTTTTCCCATTGAATCTCTGGATTCGCCAGAGCTCCCTCGGCAACTCCAAAAACCAGTTCATCATCAAATACATAGGTCCCTTCACCATTGAGAAGTGAAACATATCCGTAATCCGGAATTCGGTCGTTACCCACGATACCGTAACTCACTCTTAACTTGAGAAAGTCGAGCCATGAGCTGTCATATAAAAACGACTCTTCAGACATGATCCAACCCGCCGAGAACGACGGGAAATATCCAAATCTGTTTTCAGGGCCAAAACGGGTTGAACCGTCGCGACGAATCAAGGCTGAAAACAGGTACTTCCCTTTAAAATCGTATTGGACACGTGTAAAATAGGACAGCAAACGGGTATCATAAATGTCGCCCCCGTTGATATAGTTGTCAACTACTTCCTCAGCGTTCTCAAGCCTCGCATCTTCATAAGAATTGCTTGGCAAGTCAAATCCTGTGGCTCCAGAAAAACGACCTGTTGCCTGAAATACAGACATCCCTAGTAAAACCGTCAAGTTATGATCATCACCAAACTGATTGTTGTAGGTAACGAAGGTATCCCAGGTATAGTCTCTAAATATATTTTGAAATTCGTTCACGTTATTTCGGGTCACATTGAAGACCTTACCCGATCCGTAAAAGACTTCAGGAGAAAAAACTTTTCCTGAAACCTCGGAATAGTTGAACTGGAGTCGGGTTTCTGCGCTGAAATGCTCCAGGAACTCATAGTTTAAGCCAAGAACCCCACTGATCTTGTCTACTTGAGTATCGTTGTAGGTGTTGGCAATCTGAGCTACCGGGTTAATGACTTCGTTCCCCAGACCCTCTGCCAGGGTGAAATCCCCATTTTCATCGAGGACATCCAGGGTTGGAGCCATGTTGAGAGCATTGAAAAGAACTGAACCCAAGGCATTTTCCAATAGGTTCTTTCGATCCGTATTCGTATAAATGGCATTCGTCGTCAGGTTGAAGTTCTTCAGAAAGTTCAAATTGTAATTCACTCTTCCCGTAAAGCGGGTAAAGTTGGCATCACTACCTCCGACAATCCCGTCTTGTGTCAGATAGGATGTACCGACCGACAATTTGGATTTCTCCCAGCCTTTGGAGACCCCAAAATTTATGTTGGCGATGGGCGCTGTTTCAAAAATAACATCCTGCCAATCGGTTCCTTCGCCTAATTGAGAAAAATCAGGAAAGGGTGGAGTATCACCACCCGCCGCATGAGCCTCATTCACAATTACAGCGTATTCTGTCGCATTGAGGACAGGAATTTCACGGGTTGTCTCCTGGAATCCGCCCCATGTGTCGAGATCAAATCTAAGGTCTGAGCTCAAAGAGCCTGATTTTGTGGTAATGAGTATAACACCATTGGCCGCCCGAACCCCATAGATACCAGCAGTAGCGTCTTTGAGAACATTGACACTTTCAATATCGTTTGGGTTGATCACGCTGAGATCCTCGATTACGTTTCCATCGACAAGAATGAGAGGATTGTTATTACCGTTTGTTGTAACCCCGCGAATTCGAATATTCGAGGCACTACCCGGCGAACCGGATTGAGGTGTAATGGAAACACCTGCGACCTGACCCTGCAGGGCTTGTTCGATTCGAACAGGATTCAACTTTTCAATGGTTTCCGATGCTACAACCGAAACCGCACCGGTAACTTCTTTCTTTGATTGGGTTCCATAACCAATAACCACAACCTCATCGAGAGTTTCTGTGTCCTCTTGAAGGACAATGTTCAGAGGTCCGGCATCCGTGATCGTTACTTCCATGTCCTTAAATCCCACATAGGAGAAAACGAGAACAGAAGAAACGGGAACACCATCTATCGAGAAATTACCGTCGAAATCAGTAGCTGTACCATTGCTGGTACCCTTGACAAGAATACTGACACCAGGAAGAGGTGCATTGGTGTTGTCAAAGACCGATCCCTTCACTGAAAGCTCCTGGCCCAAAACTGAGGCAGAGAACAGAAGGAAAATGAAATAGATAACTTTGAACTTCATACAGATAGAATTTTGAATTATAAAACTACTTCTTAGTTTCATCAGAATTCAAAATATTACCTATACAAAAATCATACAGCCCATGAAATTCAGTATGTTAATTATGTAAACAATTGAGATAATTTAATACAACTCTAATGTTTTCGCTGAAAACATAGCAGCCAATGGCGAGCGAGCAATCTGGCTAAAAATGCATCAACACCCACTTGTTGTAGTGTCTAAACCTGAGATGTTGAGGTGATGTTGAGGTGAATTTGAAATAAAAATGGGATTATATTTCGAGAATATACTCTACAAGACTCTTCTCATGGAGCAGGTTCATTTTTTTTCTCAGTCTGTAACGCTTGATCTCCACGCTTCTCACCGATATGTTGAGCAGAGGTGCAATTTCCTTGGAAGAGAGATTTAGGCGAAGGTATACGCACAGCTTAAGATCATTTGGCGTGAGGTTGGGGTGCCGCTGATGCATTTTCTTCAAGAAATCCTTATCGGCATTGTTGAAGGCCTCCTGAAAATACTCCCAGTCGTGATCGTTGTTGAGGTTTCGATTGATCACTTTTATCATCTGATCCCTCGAGCTTTTGTCTTGCAGGTTTGATAAATCATTCTTGATCCCGTTCAAAAGCTCACTTTTATTGATCAGACTCATCGTGGTAATCGCCAACTCTCTATTTTTGCCCTCGATGTCTTTTTTCAGTTGCTGGTTCTTTAATTTTATGATTTCCTGCTCACTTGCCAAACGGGTCAATTCAAGGTTTTTCTCGTTCTCTTCAATTAGTTTCATTTTCTGGCGATTGTAGTATCGTCTGTAAGTTCTATGAATAAGGAACATTAGCAACACTAACCCCAAAGAATAAGCCACAAGTGCCCACCATGAGAAATACCAGGGTCTCACAATTTTAAAAGAATAAGAAGCCTCGTTTTGCGACAGTTTATTTCCCACACGGGCCCTTACTGAAAATTTGTAGTTGCCAAAAGGCAAATTTCCAAAGCTTACTGCAGTCTCCTCTGACCACAGGCTCCAATCATCGTTGAGACCCTGCAACCTGTATTGAAAATTGACGTCTGTATACTTTTCGTATTCCGGGACATTAAAATTGAAACCAATATTGTTGTGTTTAAAACTGAAGGAGGCTTCACCGGCAATATTGACTTCTTCAGGTTGCTCGTTGACCTTCCTCTTGACCACTCCGCTTATCTCAACGAGATAATCTCGCTCGTGCTTTATTTTTTTGTCCAGCCTGACATAGCCGTTTGATGTTCCTATGATGTACTTCGAATCACCCAGGGAATGCAAATTTTCAAATCCGGTCAGGCCCTGGTTCTGTCTGAAAAATTTGGGAATAGGAATCTTTATGACACTGGGTTTGCCATCGAAAGAATCTTCTTCAACACAAATGATATTCTTAGCGGAGAAACCCCAGATCTTTCCTTCATCGGGTTGAACGATAAGTTTTCCACTCATCCGATCCGATGGATCATAGAAAACACTGCTTAAGAAATCCTCGTAAACAAGTTCTCTGGATTCGGGATCCAAAACGTGTATTCCTTCGCTCGAGGAGAAAAGATTCCGACCCTTGAATTTCGATATGCTAGAATCATATCCAATCCTTGAAATAGAGAAAGTATCGATCACTCTCGTAAAGCTCTCATCCACCTCAAGCTGAAAGAGCCCTTTAAACTCATGATTCACTGTTATTTCATTCGGTTTAGTAAAAACAAAGGATCTGCTGGAAATCTCAAACCCAGAGATTTTGTTTCGAAACACCCAGCCCCCTTTTCTATTCTCTAAAACACTCAATCCATTATAGTTCCCCTGAATGAGCAAATGGTCCCTACTTTGAACAGGCGCGAGGCACCAGGTACCTGAAGAATCGGAAATCAAAACCGCATTGTCAGAATCAACTGCGAAAGTACCTTTGTTGTGTCCGCAGAAGATGGTTCCTTTAAGCACTTGGAGGCTCCACACCTGACCGTTGGTTCCTCTGATCATGCGAAAATCTCCAAATGAATCTGATCTCTTACAAAATAGACCCTGATTCGTTCCCAAATAGAGCCAACCGTCATGCTCCAGCGAGGCATATACGGCTCCGAGCTTCCCTTTTGTGTCCTTGAATACCCGAAAAGTCGAATTTAGATTGACAATGCTTATGCCGTTGTCAAGCCCTAACCATAAATTTTCATCTGTGTCTTCATAGATAGAGAGCACGGTATTGTTATTCAAACCATGCTCAAAATTCACAGATTGAAGCAGCCTTCCTCCCGAATCCAAATGAATAAAACCATTTGAAATGGTGCCTAGTATCAACCCGCCGTTTTTGAGTTTCAAGCTACTGTAAATGTTTAGCTCTCCAAATTCATCCAGAGAATTCAAATCCCATTCTTCAATACTTTCTTTTCCGTTCCATATGAAAAAATCCCCTTTTTCTGTAATGACCAATCGCTGATTACGCCATTCATGGAGTCCGATTACAAGTTCTTTTTTGAAGACATCGTTATCGGAAATCAGTTCAAGGGACCCATTGCGAATCGCAAAAAGACCCTGCTCCTGTCTCTGAACGTAAATCCCATCATTCAAATTGAAAATTTTGGCCCGGGTCGTTTGAAAATCGATTACCTCAGAAACGGAATCCAAAGTATTGTACATATAGATACGATCCAGCGACTGAAAGAGAATCCACTCATCTCGGGCCTCAATATTCCAGAAATGCTCATCTTCAATTAGTTCCAATTTCAGGTCTTTCACAAGGGAATGAAACTTAAAGACACCCGTGGAGTCTTTTCCCCAATATCCGAAATCCATATAGAAACCTGTGTAAACCTTGTTTTCAATAACCTTTACGGAGCGAATTATTGTACTGTTGTATGAAGGGTACAATTTCCAAGCAGAGCCATTGTATTCAAGCAGTCCCTTGTTATTTCCTACGTAAATGTGATTGTCATCGTCCTGGGATATGGCCCAGTTCTGGCTTCCGGCACCGTAATCTGAAATACCAAAGTTTTCTATAGGCGGCAAGGCCTGTCCGACCAAAATCTGGAAACAGAATAAAAATATCGCTAAGAATGATAGATTTCTCATTTTTTCCTTTGCGTCGATGCTCTCCGCTCAATAGTAGTCGTGATTACCTTTTTCGTAAATGGCCCTTTGTCTGATTCTATGCGATCGAGCATGATTCTCGCTGCTTCGCGACCAATGGAAACCCCGTTTTGATTGACAGTGGTAAGGCCAGGGGCCACGTTCGTAGCCAGTTTCTCTCCGGCGTAACCTATCACGGATAACTCATCAGGAACCGTGATTCCTCTTTTCTTCGCCACTTTGCAAATCGCAAGCGAAGCATCCTCGTCAACAGCAAAGAACCCATCGACCAGGCGGCTCTCGAGAATCTGATTCAACCTCTCTTCCAGCTCATCGACGCTGCATCGAATGATCATCTCCCGATCCACATGACCCAGGGTTTCTTCGACCTTGGAAACAAATCCCTTCACGCGATCTTTACCGACGCTCAAAAAGTCAATTGCCGAGACAAGAGCCACATTTTGACAGCCACAATCCATCAAATGCTGCGTTGCCATTCGGGCGTCATTGAAATCATCCACCACCACTTTGTCACAGTCGATGGCTTTTGTTACGCGATCGAACATGACCACAGGATTCCCCTCCTCTATGCAATTCTCAAAATGAGAGAAATCTTTTTTGATTTGGGTTTCCTCGGCAATAGCGACGATCAAACCATCTATCGCTCCATTTGAGAGAATATCCACGTAAGTGACCTCTCTGTCGAAGGACTCGTTGGAAAAACAAGTGATGATGCTGTAATCAGCCTCATTGGTGACCTGCTCGATCCCATAGAGAACCGCGGTGAAAAAATTACTGAGAATACTGGGAAGAATCACGCCAATGGTTCGGGTGTTCCCCGATTTGAGATTGACGGCCAACCGGTTGGGCTTGTAGTTGTATTTCTCCGCCAGGCGACGTACCCTTTTCTTGGTCTTATCGCTTATTTCATAGCTATCGTTGAGTGCCTTTGACACCGTCGAAATCGAAACGCCCAGCTTTTGGGCAAGCTCTTTTACCGTTATCTTCTTTTTTTCCATCTGAAGGACACTTTCCAGGGTTGTAAATATATCACTTTATTTTTCAGGCCAACTTCTCAAATAGGTTCGCATCCTTACCCAAAATCCCTTGAAATTCGACCATAAAGTCAGTATCTTTATGTTTTATTTCACTTTATCCTTAAACCTGTAGAAAATGAGCTATTACATTGAAACGAAACTCCACAACATCAATTTCGAAGACGCCATTGAAAAAGTAACAGACGAATTGAAAAAAGAAGGCTTTGGCGTACTGACTGAAATTGATCTGAAAACCACCTTGAAGAAAAAGCTCGATGTCGACTTCTACAACTACAGGATTCTGGGGGCTTGCAACCCTCCCTATGCTCACAAAGCATTGATGGCTGAGAATAAGATTGGAACCATGCTGCCCTGCAATGTCATTGTCCAGGAGAGGAACCCCGGAGAGATTGAAGTTTCTGCGGTCGACCCCATTGCTTCCATGCAGGCCATAGAAAATCCCGATTTAGGGCAATTGGCACAAGAAATCAGGGATAAGCTCAAAACCGTTATCGAAGCCGTTCAATAACACCCTGATATTGAAAACTGAAATCCTTGACCCCCAGGGAGACCCACTTGTCTCCCAGGAAGTCGTAGTAACCATAGTTCAGTTCAAAATCTTCGATTTTTAGCGTATAGACCGGCTCTCCGTTTTCTGAACCTGCCCTGGTAATGGTCAGCGGACTGCCGAAGTTACCGTTTGTAATCCATTCGAAACTATTTTTGTTTTCTATATCTCTCACATAAACAATGTTATATGTTCTTATATCTCCAGTTTTACTATAGATATAAGAACCTTCGAGATCACCACTTCCCAGCACGGGTATGAGGACGATCATATCCATCTCTCCAGACATAGAAACCTCCTGAAGCAACCGAATCTGATCCTCTTCTCCAGCCTCCT
Organism: Flavobacteriaceae bacterium; assembly: GCA_024644725.1. Lineage (GTDB taxonomy): Bacteria > Bacteroidota > Bacteroidia > Flavobacteriales > Flavobacteriaceae > Lutimonas. The sequence goes on from JAHEHE010000059.1 coordinate 10,132, forward strand.
CTGCTCGCTGCCAATACATGTTGCTGTCGATTTTGAACAGCGCACCATTCAACCGGAACTCGCTTTCCACAAAAGCGGGATCCACCTCTTCATCCGAGCAGCCCCACAATGCCAAAAAAACCATACAGCCCAAGCAAAACCTTGCCAACCAAGACCCCGTCATATGTCTATAATTACATCCGAATGTTTATCTTGCGAAATGTATAACTTATTTTACAAATTTCAGTAGGGCCATGAAGTCATTTGAACAGCTCAAGTTGAACAAGCCCCAGCTGAAGGCGCTTGACGATCTACAGATCAGCAATCCCACTCCCATTCAGGAAAGAGCGATACCCGGAGTACTTTCAGGGCAGGACATCGTCGGATTGGCCCAGACGGGTACAGGAAAAACTCTAGCCTACCTGCTTCCGATTTTAAAGTCACTGCCTTTTTCAGACCAAAAGCATCCCAGAATACTGATTGTCGTGCCTACCAGAGAACTTGTCGAGCAAGTTGTCGGGGTAGCAGAGACGCTGGCAAAATATCAAAATGTCAGAATAGCCGGAGTTTATGGAGACTCGAACATCAACCGTCAAAAAGAACGCATACATGAAGGCCTCGACATCGTTATAGCCACACCGGGCAGACTTTTTGACCTGGCAGCTTCAGGCGTGCTGCGCCTTTCCTCGATTCAAAAGGTGGTTCTCGACGAAGTTGACGAAATGCTGCTGATCGGCTTCAGGCCCCAACTGATGAATATTCTGGACATCCTGCCGGCGCGGAGACAAAACATCATGTTTTCGGCCACCCTGCCGGAGGAAGTGGAAGAATTGATCAACACGTATTTTCTGCGTCCCAGAAAGATTGAGATCGTGCCTGCGGGGACGCCACTTGAAAAGATTGATCAATCGGCTATCCCGGTCCCGAATTACAGGACCAAAGTAAACTACCTTCTGCACGCCCTGGATGATTCACAAATGGAAAAAGTCCTTGTCTTTGTCAAAAACAAGAGAATAGCCGACCGTCTCTTTGAGGACCTGGGCAACTCTTTTGAGGGTGAAATCGATGTCATCCATTCCAACAAGACACAGAATTACCGATTTCAATCTGTCAGAAAGTTTGCTGACGGCTCGATTCGCATACTTATTGCAACGGATGTGGTCTCGCGTGGCATGGACATCCCGGGAGTCTCTCATGTGATCAATTTTGATTTGCCTAAAAATGCCGAACAGTACATACATCGCATCGGAAGAACCGGAAGAGCCAGGCAACACGGAAAAGCCATTTCCCTATTCACTGAAGCCGAGGAAGAAATGTTGCTCGAGATTGAAATCCTGATGCTCAAAGAAATCCCTCAAAAGGAGCTTCCCGGAAACATTGAAATCTCCCAGGTATTGATGCCGGAAGAGAAGGATCGATCTATCGACAAAGAAATCATTCAGCCCAGCAAGGATCTTCACAAACCCGGCCCTGCCTTCCACGAAAAGAAGGACAAAAACAAGAAAGTCAATCTTGGCGGATCTTACAAAAGAGAGATCAAAAAGAAGTATAAAAAGCCCAAAAAGCGCCCCCCTAAAAAAAGGTAGAATACACGAATTCGGCAAGTGCCTATTTTTTTTTGATCCGTCCCGCAATATACTCCATGGATTACCGTTAAATAATCTCATTAGTTTTTTTTTAAAACTAGGGAAAATTGTTATTGTTAAAGAGAAAAACTCTCCGGGATACTGGAGAGTTTTTTTATGCTGTAGATAATTTGTAAACCAGTATTTAAATTAGTTTTACTTCAAGTTATAAATTAAATAAAAAATTGAATTATTTTTTTGGATTGAACAATATTAGGAAACAATGATCGTTCTAAATACTCATTAGTTTTTTTATTTTAAAACTAGGGAAAATTGTTATTGTTAAAGAAGAAAAACCCTTCGAAATCGAAGGGTTTTTTGATTTAAAAATCTCTTGATTTACGCCTACTCCAAAGCGCTTTCAAGGACTCTCCCACTGCTTCCGTTTGGAAAACTGATCTTCAACAAAGAACTGATGGTTGGAGCTATGTCAATGATCTCCACCGGTTCGCGTGTGATCCCCCGCTTGATTCCTTTCCCGTAGAAAATGACCGGCACATGGGTATCATAGGAATAGCCTGATCCATGGGTGGATCCCTGATGGGAATAAGAAGTGAGGGCCGGATCAGGAATCCAGAGCACATCGCCCGACAACTTCTGATTGTATCCTTTCTGAAGCCTGGAAAGCATCCCTTCGGAAAACTCAGTCCGCTGCAGTGTAAGGGCCGTCAAAGCCTTGCTCACACCCTCGTAATTGATGATCAGGTCAACCAGGCCATCAGACACCTCTTCTTTTGAAAGCTTCAGCTCCTTCAATTTCTCGTGATTCAAAAAAATCTGGAAGTTCGATATGTACTCAATGAGTTCTGAACTCCCCCACTTGGTGGCGCAATGCTCTCGAATCAAATTTCCAAAGCCCGCTTCATCGAAATAACCTGCGGGTATCTTGTTGGATTTCAGATAAGCCGGGACCTGAACCGCGGCATGGTCAGCCGTAAGAAATAGCGTGTATTGACCTTTGCCTACTTTCTGATCCAGGTAGTTGAGCAATTCAGCCAGATCCCGGTCCAATCTCAGATACGTGTCCTGAACCTCTTTGGAGTCCACACCAAAACGATGTCCTATATAATCCGGACTTGAAAAACTTATGGCCAGGAAATCCGTATACCCCCTTGCCCCCAATTCTTCTCCTTCAATCGCTGCCTTGGCAAACTCCATAACCAGGCTGTTGCCAAAAGGAGTTGTCTTGAGAAGGTCATAACCTCCATTGAACTCCTTCAATTCAGGAAGATCATGCGGAAAAATCGGTTTAACTTCTCCTGTAAATGGTTGCTCATAACTATTCTCATCTTCAATACTTTCTGTATATTCTTTTATTGGGTACAGGGTTTCCCATTTCATCCCGATGTAGTCTTCCTTCAACCCGGATTGATTGAACTGGTCCACCCACTTGGGCAAAGCCTCCATGTAGTAAGCACTAGTCACAAAATTGCCCTCATCAAGGCCGTGAAACCAATAAGAGCCATTTGAACTGTGGCCTCCCGGAAGAACGGCTGAACGATCCTTGAGCCCAACGGCGATCGTCTTTCCTTTCATGTTCTGAGACAATCGAAGCTCATCGGTCACGGTTGTAGTCTTCATCCGGTAAGGAGATTTCTGCTCCATAGTTGACGACGTGCCCACCGCCGGATAATTGAAATCGTCCACGCAATAGATGGATTTTTTTTCAAATTTGTCGTACCAGTAATTGCTGATAATTCCATGCGTGCTTCCTGTGGTTCCCGTATAGATCGAGGCATGACCGACAGCGGTATAGGTGGGTATAAAATTGTAGTGGGAATTCTCGCAGCTGAAACCCTCATTGAGCAGCCTCTTGAAACCTTCATCACCATATTTCGCGTAGAATCGGGTGAGATAATCATATCGCATCTGGTCCACGACTATGCCAACGACCAGTTTGGGGCGATCGAGTTTGTATTGCGACTGCATGGACGCCGAAGCCCCCATGATAAAAATCGAAATGAGGAGTATCAATTTATTCATATCCGGTTTTTGTTTCAAATTTAAGGAATCGCCTGAGGATATGTCGGTCAAATTTTAATATTTTAGCATAGTTCAACCACTATGAAATACTTCTCCAACATAGGCATCTATTTTTTGATGCTCGGGCAGGTTTTCAAAAAACCTCAGAAATTATCGGTCTTCAGGGAGAGTCTATTCAAGGAAGTCGAGGAGTTGGGTCTGAAATCGCTCGGAATCGTCGCCTTCATTTCCTTTTTTGTAGGCGGTGTGGTCGCAATCCAGACAGCGCTCAACGTAGACAGCCCCTGGATCCCAAAGTACCTGATCGGATTTGCTACCAAAAGATCGATCATACTTGAGTTCGCACCGACATTCATGTCAATTATTCTGGCCGGCAAAGTCGGATCTTACATTACGTCAAGCATCGGAACCATGCGTGTGACAGAGCAAATTGACGCCCTTGAGGTTATGGGAGTCAATGCACTCAACTACCTGGTTCTTCCCAAAGTGGTTGCTGCCGTGTTGTTTTATCCCTTCATTGTGCTTCTGGCCATGTTTCTGGGTATTTTTGGGGGATGGGCCGCAGGTTTCATGACCGGACTTTTCTCTTCGGATGATTTCATCACAGGAATCCGTATGGATTTTTATCCCTACCTGATTCGATACGCCCTGATCAAAACCATGGTATTTGCCTTTGTGATTGCAACCGTTCCCTCTTACTTCGGATTTTATGTAAAAGGAGGGTCCCTTGAAGTGGGGCGCGCAAGCACCCAATCTGTGGTTTGGACGAGCATAGTGATCATTCTCCTGAACTATTTCTTAACTCAAATGCTGCTTGGATAGATGATAGAGGTAAACGACATATATAAGTCATTCGGTGAGCAGGAGGTCCTCAAGGGGGTTTCAACCACCTTTGAGAAGGGTGAAACAAGTATGATCATCGGTTCAAGTGGCTCCGGAAAAACAGTCTTCTTAAAGTGTTTGCTGGGTCTCTTTGCCCCTGATTCCGGAGATATCTGCTACGACGGCAGACACTACAGGAAGATGAGCACGTCAGAAAAAAGGGACCTCAGAAAAGAAATGGGCATGGTTTTCCAGGGAGGCGCACTTTTTGATTCAGAGACCATTGAAGACAACATCAAGTTCCCTCTGAAAATGTTCACAGATCAAAGCGAGGAGGAGATGCTCGATCGTGTCAACTTCGTGCTCAAAAGGGTAAAGCTTGAAAACGTCAACCAGAAATTTCCCGCTGAATTGTCCGGAGGGATGCAAAAGCGGGTGGCCATCGCCAGGGCGATTGTGATGAACCCGAAATACCTCTTCTGCGATGAACCAAACTCCGGACTCGATCCGCAAACCGCCATCGTCATCGACAACCTGATCCAGGAAATTACGGATGAATATCAGATGATTACCGTGATCAACTCACACGACATGAATTCAGTCATGGAAATCGGGGAAAAGATCATTTTTCTCAAATCGGGAATCAAGGAATGGGAAGGCTCCTACAAGACCATTTTCAAGACTGACAATCAGGCCGTGACCGACTTTGTGTACTCCTCCAACTTGTACAAAAAGGTTCGCGAGGTCTATAATAAGTGATCACTCCTTGCGCATTTCAAGCTCAAATTCTTCACGGGTCTCCTCGTCCAGAAAACGGATTTGGAAGACCTCGTCAGATTCAAAGGGCGAGGGTTGGCTCACAAATTCGCAGGGATCCTCTCCTGCAATCTTCTTACCATTGACACTCAAGATCTTATCGCCGTAATTCAAGTTGTCGGGGAGTTCTTCTGACCACACTATACCTACGACAATCTCACCGTCGCGAATGGTCGGGCTGAAGCCCAATTCCTTTTCGGACAGGTCACGCTCGATCACAAAGGGCTCAAAGTAAAGCCGGGAATTTTTGTAGTCAATGGTCACTTTACCGTATTTCAATATCTCTGAGCCAATCCTGGAGCGGTCTGCGGACATGGTCACGCTGCTGACATTACGGAAGTCATGCGATCCAATGTCAATTTGAGGAATGTTCACGCGGTAGTGGGTCCGGGATTCCGAGTTGTCAAACAGGCCTATGCTTTTGGTGCCCCTACCCGATTCACTCTCACTAAATGCTCCCAGCTCCTTCAATTTGTCATAATTGTCAAGAGACATATCGTAAAAGCCCTGCATCCCGGTATCAAATAATACGTATTCGGAAGCCTTCCCTTCTCCTTTTAGCCGTATCCACATGTATGGGCTGCTTTGCCCATCGGAAAGGCTCAGCTCTATACCTTCCAAGCCGTCCAGGTTAAAGGCTTTGGGATCATTGGATAAAGAGAGAATTTTATTTTCCGAGTCAATATGAACAATGCTCTTTCGCACCATGTTGCTTCCTATGATTCCATCCACCCCAAAGCAGTCCAGGATGAAGTTACTGTCAGGATCATTGACGATCGTCGGAGTGTCGACAAATTCAGCGGAACCCAGCGAAATAGTCGGAATGGATATCACCTCGAGCTTGCGGCTGCTGTCATTGGCATCACGAACATTGATCAGATTCATCTGCTTTGAACTGATCTTATCACTCAACTCTTTTGTAATCAAATTTGGCGCTCCCGTGTCAAAAAGAAACGAGTAGGTCTCGCCTTCAATGACAACAGGCATGATAATTTTACCCCGTACTTCCCGATAATTGACACTGGACAGGTATTTTCGGCTGGCAGGCTTTCCCTTGTTGAGCTTTACTCTTTGGGAACTGACCCCAAAAGGCAAGATCAAGAGGAAAGCGAATGTCACAAATAAAAACCTCATGGCATATTGCGAATCTCGATGTTTTTAACCTTGAGTCTTTGTTCCAGCCATTGTTTCAGTTTCTTTTCCTGATCTTTTTTACTCTTGTTTCTAACTTTAGCCTTCCATTTCACCGAAACGATGTTTATCGTGTCCATCTTCTCAAAATCAGATCGGTACTCTCGTGCAAAACTGATCGATTGCAAGTCATCATAATTGATCTGGATCTCTTTGAGAATTCGATCAAAATGAATTTCATTGGCGTAGTATCTTCTGAGGTCCTTTTCGAGCTCGTCAATTCGAAGATCCTTGTCACGGATTGTTTCATCCTTGGTGCTCAACATTTTATGGCTATTGATGTAGAGCTCCTTGATTTTGTCTATGTCTTCGCGTATTCCGGCGTTGTCCTGGCTCTGAAGCAGCACAAGGTTGGTGTTGCCCAGCCCCAGTTCATTCAATTGTTCCTTCCAGCGCTCCTCATCTCTTGAGGAGTAATCCCTGCCGAAGACGTACAACTTGATCTCATTGGCCTCATAATCAATGCTCTCCTCGCTCTCACCGATCAGGTTGACACCCTCCTCCTTCAGTCCCTCGATGAATCTTTCGGCGCGTGTCGTGAAATGATTGTATTTGTACAAAAGGTAGAACTGATAGATACTGAAAGCCAATACCACCAGGGCCACCAGGGACGCTATGTTCGAAATCCTCCTACGCTTGGCCTGATTGATGTATTTCCGCATCGGAAACTTCAGGTACTTGACTATCACAAAGGCCGCCAAAGCAATGTAAATGCTGTTGATCATGAAAAGGAACATAGCCGAGCCAAAATAGTTGAAATTACCCGTAGCCAAACCGA
>JAHEHE010000118.1 GCA_024644725.1 Flavobacteriaceae bacterium
TCTCCCTTGTCTTTATAAACCCTGTCTTTTTGGGTTGCCCAGTATTGCTTGAATTCCTCAACTGTCTGCATGGGATTTTCAGCCAGTTCAGGTGAAAACGACTCATTTTCCCAAGCAAGTTGGTTCAATTCCTCAATTCCCGCCGCCAGTTCCCTCTTACTTCGTGAGAACCTGGCACGGTTTGGGTCCAGCAAGATGTTTAGCACCCTGAAAATATTCGTATTTGCTAACTGTACGATTCGAATAGCTTGATTGTCGTGCCCCTTTGTTTTCGACAGTGAGCGTGCCATCCTGTGGAGTGCTTCAATATGTTGTTCCAGCCGTTTACGGACACCTATTTGTTGACGTACTACGTTGGTCAGGGTTTGCAAGTTTTCCACTAATAGGTCACTGTTCTTGATCAATAGACGTCCAGCATTTTCATCGTCGATGAGTTCTCCAAGCTCTTTGATGAGCGTTTTTTGTGATCCTTCTTTATCTTTTATTCGAGACAGCAAGGTTTCGAACTCAAACCGGGTCGGATTGGTACTCAAAGCTGGCGCGATGGAAATACTTGCAGACGATTCTTGCGATAGTTGGGAGAGTTTCATCAACTTGGGTAGGAGAGTGTCACGTAACTGATGCAGATCCGTTTGAATGCCATTCATTCGCACGATCATCAGAAATAGGCCCATCATTACAAAAGAGGCAATGGAGACCTGTATAACAAACAAAAGGGTTGAAATTCGTTGTCTTTTTTTTATTCCGGAAGATGGAGAGGGAGGATTAAGTGATTGGCTTGGCATCAACGGAAAGGTGGACTGTATTGCAGACCACCGTCTCTCCATAGTTTGTTCATACCACGCTTGATATTTATCTTGCTTTGTTTGCCAAGGTAACGATCGAAGATCTCTCCGTAATTACCCGAACCTGCAATGATATTTTTAGCCCACTCCTTTGACAAACCTGCTTCCTCGCTCCCCTTCATTGAATCTGTTCCGAGGAGTCTGCGGATAGAAGGATCACGACTAGACACGTGCTTCTTATAATTATCCTGTGTAATACCTTTTTCTTCAGCGAAAAGGGTTGCGTAAATCGACCAACGGACAATGTTCCCCCAATCCATATCTTTGGAACTTACGTATGCAACTAGAGGCTCCTTAGATATGACATTGTCATGAATTACATAATTTTTTGCATCTTCGACCGCAGTTGAACGGATGGTCGAGAGCACAAGTCGATCCGTCGTCAACAGATCGCATTTGCGTGAAAAAAAAGCATTGTTGCGACCTTCTGAAGATTCATAAGGTTGTATTTCCCATGATAGATTGTGGAAATTGATGTAATCCTCCAGGTTAGAGATGGTTGTAGTCGAATGGGACACACATACTTTAGCTTTTTTTAGATTCGTCAGTTCACCCCGGACAGTTCCTTTATGTGACATAAAACCTTGTCCGTCGTAATACAAGACGGCCGCTGGCGTAAGTTTCCGAGCCATATCTCGAGAATATGTCCATGTTACATTGGAAATGTAGATGTCGACATCCCCCTCTTGAATGCTTTGCAAACCGTGACGGATAAGCATTGGAGACAGCTGAACAGCATTGCGGTCGTTGAAAAGGGCCAAGGCGACGACCCTGCAGAATTCAGGGAAAAACCCTTCGTATCCAGTTTCCCCGATACGCGTATCACCGACAGGCCTGTTGCCAATGGCGCATTTCACGTATCCACGGTCACGAACTTTCTCAAGAACACTTTGGGCAGCAGAAGCAACGGAGGGAAAAACTAAAAAACAGAATAAACAGACAAAGACTGAACGAAACAAAATTGTTTTCATATCACACCTCTTAATTAGTGTGTGCGTTCATCTTGTTTTGAATGGCTAAGACATTGAACCATTCTCTTGCGTGTGTGTACGTAATGAAACTATTTTTAAAGCTTTAATTTCTGATTATATTTTACCCTAATCTTTTTAATACTTCCAATTAGTACGTCATTATTGATGACACTTGAATAAGGTTGCGGCGGACATCGCTTTAAGATAACAGACTGCTATTGACATGCCAGTCCACAGATGAGGGACCCAGCTCCCACCAGATAAAGAGCCCTTAGCCAAAGAGGATGCCTCCTTAGGGATGTATCCCTTTGTTTTTCAATGAAAATCTACTTTTATTAAAGTATAGTGGCAAAGATTGTCGAGGTACCCTTTAAAACTCAACTATTAGATTTCAGAGCCTCTATCAGCGCTTCTTCTGAACCTCGTAAAATATAGTTTTCTCATTGAAGCCTTTTATGCTTTCTTCATCTTTTGGCACGAAATGTTGCTCCATATCTATACACTGGTCTCGCACTATTTGAGCCGCAAGGATCTGATTGGGCTCAGCTTGAGCGCATAAACGTGCTGCCATTTGCACAGAACTCCCAAACAGGTCACCGTCTTCCTCTATTGGCTCTCCGGCGCTAAGGCCTATACGCACAAACAAAGTCTCCTCTGGGTTGGCATGGTTGTGAGTGTTAAAGGCTTCCTGAATATTCAGGGTACAATTAACTGCACTGGCCACTGACTTGAATGAAGCCATTATCCCGTCGCCGGTGTGTTTAACTTCAGTGCCGCTATGGGCTCTCAATGCATTTCGGGTCAGGGCATTATGAATGTGGAGAAGATGCAGGGCCTTGTTGTCTCCATACATGGTGGTCATGAGGGTAGAGTCTTTGAGGTCGGTGAACATGATGGCTCGAAAGGCACTATCCAATTCGACTTCTTCTGCATTCGTTGATGGAGCAGGGTCATTCACGCGACCAAGGAATGCTTCCACGACTTGGGGGTCTACTTCGATGATTTCGTGGGGGACACCGCCGTGGGCTTCGTCGTGGGCTTCCTGAATCGCATCTTTGTTCGGTGCATCCACAAGACAGAAGGTGGTGCAGCGGTCTTCATCAAACCAATAGGTTAGAAATTTCACGCCATGCTTGTCCTGAATTTTCAAGTCACATTCATGGGCATGTTTGATTGCGGTACGCGTCGCATCTATTGAGAAGTGACGATCCATGTATATCGGCATAATTCACCTGTAAAGCCAGCAGCGATTAAAATGCTCGATGAACTGATAGGTGCTCACCGTGTCAATAGTAACTCATTTCGTCTGATATACAAAATCGCCGCCTGTATGCTTCTGGCGGGCAGTTTTCCTGCTGATTAAAGCCCCCTCTCCGACACCGGGTCGTGAATGATCCTGCTAACCTCGCTGGAGGTTTGTTATGTCCTGGTTGCCCGGGTTATTCTGTCTGGGATTTACCTTGGATATCCCGGATACGTTGACTCAAAACCGAGCAGATCTGGAGAGTTACCCTGGGAAACTCCATGGCTATTTCCCTGAATTCCTGCTTGTGAAGAATGAGGAACCGGCAAGGTTCGGCCGTTCGGATCGTCGCGGACCGGGGTCTGTCGTCGATCAAGGCCATTTCCCCAAAAGCGCCCCCCGCCTCAATAGAATTCAGCAGCACCTCTTTGCCTTCTGCCTCCTCCATGATCACCTGTACGCGACCTCGAATGATGAGAAACAGAGTCTCTCCAACATCATTCTGTTTGATGACGGCCCTGTCTTCGTCAAAATCCAGCTCTTCTGTAACCGAAGCGATGGCAGCGAGTTCAGAAGGGTCAAGACCCGAGAAAATTTCAATTCCCTTCAAGAGAAGTATTTTTTCTCCAGTTGATATTGCTGTAGATTTAATCCTCTCAGAGTCTGCCGAAGTTCCGTTTGAGTTATTAATGATCATCTGTGCTTCCTTGGATAAAATTTTATTTGTAGAGTCTTTCAACTCATTCAGTCTTTCACTGGCTTCATAGAGGGCAGGGTATTCATGGATGAGGCTCAAACCCATGAACACATCCACCCAGTCTTCAGACGTCAGTAGATATGCAAATACCGCTTTATTTTCTGGATCGAGTGCGGGGAGTTTAACCAGGTTTTTCCCTTCAGCCAAAGCCAGGGCAGGGGTGGGGCTTTCAAGCAAGGGAAGCATTGCATTAAAGGTCTTACGATCCAGAATATCACTTAATAATTCAATGGAATTGGCCTTCTGCCGGGTATCAGTAGAAAAAATACCTCTCCAGGCTGTTTTCATTCGGCCCGTACCGTCATGAATGGCCAGGACCCGGATAATGTTCTCAAGCACCCTTTCTTTTTTCTGGAAGAGATGCTCAATGACCAGATCCTTTATTCTTCCCTGGGGCAGCTGGCTTAAGTTCTCTCCCATGGCCAGGAAAGCATAACACTTGTTCAAGTTCTCCTTGGCAAACATCAACACATCAAATTCTTTTATGTCCAGGGTCTCAAGAAGTTCAAACAACCCTCTTCTGGTCTTTGTGCTGGGCAGGCCCAAGGATTCCACAAGAACATTGTGATTCTGATAAGGGGCCTCCCGAATCTTTCCCTTGGCAAGGTCATGGACGGTATCATCGATGTCACCCAAGAGCGAAATGGCTTTTCTCATGGATAAATCGTCATTGATCTCCAGGGCGTTCAGGGCAGCGGTTCGGACCTGCTGCTTTTCATGGGAAAGATATGGGGAAATCACCTTATTCAATGCGTTGGCCCTTAACCGTGAGAGGGCAATAATAACATCCGGAATCAGGGGGGCATTATTTTTTTCCGATAGGATGGCAAGCAAGGGGACAACGTATTCCTTATCCTGACTAAGGCCGACACTTATAATCCCCGACTGTAGCTGGTCCCTATGGGGGGACTTCAGCCAAGTCTTCATCGTCTGCCCGTAAAGATCAGGATTGATTGAATAAAGACATGCGCCGGCCGCGCCCCTGACCATGGGATTGGGACTGTCCAGGTAGGGGGTCAAGTCGGTCTCCTGGATGGCTTCAACTTTATGCTGGCAGATCAGGCTTAAAATGGTAATGATCAGTTTTGGTTTTTGAGGGTCTAAATATTTAACCAATTCCTTTGCTGACGAGGCCTGGGTTTCCGGGGAAAGCATTTTGATCAGCAGGGCCTGGGTTGCCTCATCCTGTTCTCTCAGGTTCTGGAGAATCAGGGCATCCAGCTTCTCTGGGAAAAGCTTTTTGAGAAGTTTACCATACCAGATAGCATCTTTCCCTCGGGCGGCTAAAAACGAGGTTTCCAGGTCTGATAAAATCTTGTCCTGTTTGAAAACCTGCCTCAGTTCTTTGGTGTCAAGGCTTTTGATATCCAGAAGATTCTTTGAGATCAGATCACGGAGGATCGTGGCATATTTTGACTTGAGAACAATAGGTGCTGCCATCCAGGCCAGCACAAAGGGCAGCGCCACCAGGGTCAGATACTTTGGGTGGAACAGGGGTTCAGAGATCAAAATCAGAGAGGACCCTGTAAACAAGGCTATTCTTACCACAGTTCCCCTGAGGAAGGGGCGGATCATAT
>JAHEHE010000060.1 GCA_024644725.1 Flavobacteriaceae bacterium
GAATACTCGCTTAATCCGAAACAACCATGAAAACCCTACTGAGAATCCTCCTTCTAGCCCTTCTGTTTCAAGCCTGCGAAGAAAAAGTTCAAATGAGCTCGATCAGCCCCGTGAATTGGGAAAAGAGAGCAATGGAACCCAAGGACAGGGATTCCCTTGCAACAGGTCGAACCTATCTTTCGGTGTACTCCCAGATCTACAGTCAGACAGACCAGAAAACACACAACTTGACAGCCACCGTGAGCATGCACAATACGAACCACAGGGATACGATTTATATCAACAAAGCCGAATACTTCGATACCGATGGAAACTCGATCCGAACCTATTTCGAGAAGACCATTTTCGTCGCTCCCATGGCAACCGTGCAAATCATTATTGATGAAGAGGATAAATCCGGAGGGACGGGAGCCAATTTCATCTTCGAATGGATGATCAAACCCGGCTCCAACGAACCCTTCTTCGAAGCTGTGATGATCTCTACATCAGGTCAACAGGGTCTTTCTTTCAAAACCGAGGGAAAAAGTTTGAAGTAAATGGGCAAAAAAAGGAATCTTCTGAAATTTCTTTCCGATCGTCTTCTGTCGGAGCATACCCGCAGAAAAGCGGAAAAAGTTATTCTGAATGTGGCCCTCATCAGCTTTTTGGCTCATGTAGGGGTCATCTACCTCATGAAATTTGGATTTCTGCATCTCCCATCGAATTGGGAATTGCTGAAGAACCCCATTTCTGCAATTTATACTCCTTTTTCTTTCATTCTTATTTACGAGGTCTACCTGCTGATCTACTACCTGCCCAAATCCTTCACGACCTACATCAACAAGCAATACCAGATCATCACGCTGATCATCATTCGAAAGTTATTCAAGGACCTGTCGGATCTGGAGCTTACCTCGAACTGGTTTGAAATCAAGGGGGATCTGCAATTCACCTACGACATACTCGCATCCGTCATTCTTTTCTATCTCATCTACCTGTTTCAAAAGCAGGGTAAGCGAAACCTCGAACTTCAGGTCCAGCTCCAACCTGTGATTGAGCGCTTTGTCAACACGAAAAAATTGATAGCCATTGTCCTGATTCCTCTTTTTTTCATTATGGCCCTGTTCACCTTGTTCGATTGGTACTCGGCGATTTCCTTTTCCGCCAGCGAGCTGCCATCCTTTGAAACCATCAACAACCTCTTCTTTGAGCACTTCTTCACCGTCTTGATCCTGGTGGATGTTGTGCTGCTGCTGATCTCCTTTTTCTACACGGACAGGTTCCACAAGATCATCCGGAACTCAGGCTTTGTGATTTCAACGATTCTGATCCGCATATCATTTGGAGTCAGCGGACTGATCAGCACGGTTCTGATCGTGGTGGCTGTTTTATTCGGACTGGCGATTATCACCATCCACAACCAATATGAGAAAAACCCCTTGCCGGATAATGAGTATATTGAATAAAATTCATCCAGCATGAAAAACCCAGACATCCTATTTCTCTCCTTCGTAATTTCTTTTGGAGCCTGCACCAGAGCAGTGGCTCCTTCCGTTCAAGCTGAGAAAACCCCCGAAAGTGGAATCTCAGAAAAACGAATAGTCGACCTGTCTCATTCCTATTCTGACAAAACCATCTACTGGGTGACGGCCAAGGAGTTTGACCTCGACACGGTTTTCAAAGGTGAGACCGAAAAGGGGTATTACTACGCAGCGAATAACTTCAGCACTGCTGAACACGGAGGCACCCATATCGATGCACCGATCCATTTTGCGAAAAAAGGGCAAACGGTTGATCAGATCCCTCTGGAAAAACTCATAGGTGAGGCGATTAAGATCGATGTCTCGGCAAATGCCCGGAACAATCCTGACTACCTGATCAGTGTGGAAGACCTAAAAGCTTGGGAAGCTTCTGAAGAATTGAGCATTCCGGAAGGCAGCATTGTCCTACTCCAAACCGGGCATTCACAATACTATCCAGATAAACAGAAATACCTGGGTACTACAGAACGGGGAGAGCGTGCTGTCAGTGAGCTTCATTTTCCCGGACTTTCTCCTGAGGCCGCCCAATGGCTGGTCAGCAATCGAAATATCAAAGCCGTAGGAATTGACACCCCAAGCATCGATTATGGTCAGTCTGAATTTTTTAAAAGCCATGTCATTTTGCTATCCAAAAACATCCCGGCTTTCGAAAACCTCAACAACCTGGAAAAGCTACCTGAAATCGGGTTCGAAATCATCGCTCTTCCCATGAAAATAGAAGGAGGCAGTGGGGCGCCACTGCGGATTGTGGCCTTGTTAAATTAGGCTCGTTCCATACGTCCCTATTGAGATCCTATGTGTGACATTCAGCTATTACACACGGAATCAAAGGGTATTGGCTTTTTTTCTCTATTTTTGCATCCTTAGGAGAATCGCAAAGATGAACAGAAGAAAAGAAATGGTTAAATTAATTTCGGCAATGGGCCTTTTTATAGCCCTGATGCTGCCGACTGCCATTCAGTTTGTTCATGTCTTTGGCGTACACGAGCATCTTGTATGTACGGATCAGGACAGTCATGTTCATCAGACTCCTGTAAAATGTGAGATCTGCACGATACAGGTCGCGCCTTTCGATTCGAACCTCCCAGAATATTCTGAAATTCTTTCACCCGATTATGAGATCCTGCAAACTGAAAGCCTCCCGGCTCTTCAGTTTGAGACGATATTCTTTAATTCAAATCCACTTCGCGGTCCCCCTTCCTATTCCTAATTGATCAAGCAAGCTTTTGATGTTAATTATGAATAGGAATGCGAAAAATTGCCCTTTTGGTGCTGCTTTTGGCAGTGTCCCGACTCTTTTCACAGGAATGTGACAACACCCTTACCGGAATCATTACCGACCTGCATGACGGATCCCCTCTTGTGGATGCCAGTGTCATTGTCGCGGGTTCGGAAATCATGGTTCAAACCGATCTGGACGGAGTGTTCATAATTCCCAAACTTTGCAACGGAATCTACTCTCTGCAGGTGGCGCATCCAGACTGTCTTACCCAGGGTTTCACGGTCAAGGTCTTCGGGAACACGACGAAAAAATTGAGGTTGGAGCACCATCTCGAAGAGCTCGAACAAATTGTTCTCAGGGGAAAAAGCTCGGGTCAAAACACCAAATCAATGGTTGAAAATCAGGTCTCTATTGAGGGCTTGGAGCGTTTCAGCAGCGGTTCGATTGGCGATGCTCTCAACACGTTAAGTGGTGTTTCTTCATTGAATACGGGCAATACCGTTGTCAAACCCATGATCAATGGGCTTCACAGCAGTCGGGTGGTCATAATTAACAAAGGGGTCCGGATGGAGGATCAGGAGTGGGGAGCAGAGCACGCTCCCAATATTGACATCAATTCAGTGGGCAACCTCACTTTGATCAAAGGAGCCGGTGCGTTGCAATACAGTGGTGATGCCGTAGGAGGCATAATCGTGGCGGAGGCCCCAACAGCCCCAGTACTAGATAGCCTTTTTGGCAAAACCCTGCTTACCGGCGCAACGAACGGACGAGGCTTTTCTGTCGCGACGCAATTGACCAAAACCTCGCATACGGGATGGTATGGGTCGGTCCAGGGGTCATTCAAGCGTTTTGGTGACTTTGAAGCCCCGGATTATATTTTGAGCAATACCGGGATCATAGAGGGTAATGGATCTTTCACAATCGGATTGAATCGTTATGACCAAGGCTTCGAGGCGTATTACAGCATCTTCAAAAC
The DNA here is from genome assembly GCA_024644725.1 of Flavobacteriaceae bacterium. Classification (GTDB taxonomy): domain Bacteria; phylum Bacteroidota; class Bacteroidia; order Flavobacteriales; family Flavobacteriaceae; genus Lutimonas. Next base: position 3,719 of record JAHEHE010000060.1, read on the forward strand.
TGAAATCGGCATTTTGCGTGCCTCTCATTTGGGAAGTGCCCAGGATCAGGTTCGGGCCATCAACAGTGAGGTACCGCTGATCATAGAGCCCTTTACCTATGAGATCAATCCGCCTAAGCAGGATGCGACCCATCAGGTGGCTCGGATAAATGGGTTCAAACGCATAGACGGACTCGGAAAACTGAGTCTTCACTACGATTTTCAGAGGAACAATCGCCTGGAATTCGATGTGAGAAGAGGGGATGACCGTGATAAGGCTTCCCTGGATCTTGAATTGGATACCCATACCTTGATGCTCGACTTGGACTCTTTTTTGAATGACGACCTGCGATTGAAAACGGGACTCATGGGATCCTATCAGAACAATTTTGCCGATCCCAGTACTGGGGTGAGACGATTGATCCCGGATTATGACAAGTATGACTTCGGAGTATACGGCGTGGTGGATTACCAGTTCAGAGAAAGTTGGATGTTCGAGGCTGGGGCCCGCTTCGATTACACCTATCTCGACGCCTTGAAGTTCTACCGGACGTCGCTCTGGGAGTCAAAGGGCTATGACGTGCTTTTCCCCGAATTTGAGGTCAGAGAGGTGGGCAATCAAATCCTTACCAACCCTCAACTCTACTATCCCAACTTCTCGGGAACGCTTGGCGCAACATACACCGTAGACAATTTTTCGAAGTTCTTTCTGAACTATTCGATGGCTTCGAGAGCACCCAACCCTTCAGAACTATTCAGTGAAGGGTTGCACCATTCAGCCTCAAGAATTGAAATCGGGGAATTGGATTTGGATTCTGAAGTGGCACACAATGTCTCCCTGTCGTATCAATATGAAACGAGCGGCTTGAGCATTTCGGTCAATGCATTCATCAATACAATTCAGAACTTCATTGTCATCGAACCCACAGGAATCCAGCAGACGATACGCGGTAACTTCCAGGTTTGGGAATACAGGCAAACAGACGCTCAACTCCTTGGCTTCGATTGGGACGTGTCGTATCTCTTTGCCAAGAATTTCCGATTCAATCACCAGTTCTCCTTTCTCAAAGGATATGACAGAATCCAAGACGAAGCCCTGATCAACATGCCTCCGGTCAATACGCAAAACGAGATTGTCTATCAGAATCCGGAGTTGAAAGATCTGAGGATCGCGCTTCAAAGCAACTATGTTTTTAGGCAAAATGAATACCCTGACAACAACTTTGAAGTTTTCATTCCGGAAACGGGTACGACTGAATTGGTGGACGTAAGCACCCCACCCGATGCTTATCACCTTTTGAACTTTAGCTCAAGCATGACCTTGAGATCGACCAGCAAATCAAAAATCACTGTAGGATTGGACATCACCAATTTGATGAACACCTCCTACAGGAATTACCTGAACCGTTTGCGATACTACGCAGATGATTTGGGACGAAACTTTTTATTGAATCTAAAATTTAATTATTAACAAAAACAAACAAATGAAAACTTTAAAATTATTAGCAGCCCTGTTTTTCTTTTCAGCATTGATCGTTTCCTGCAACGATGATGATGATCCTGATCCGGTGAATGAGGAGGAAGTGATCACAACAATGACCGTTACCTTAATGCCTGCTGGTGGCGGAGCGAATGTTGTTTTGCAAACACGCGACCTGGATGGTGACGGACCGAATCCTCCAGAGATCACCGTGTCTGGACCATTTTCAGTGGGCACAACCTATATGGGTAACATCGTATTGCTAAATGAGACCGAAAATCCCGCGGAGAACATCACCACTGAAGTGGAAGGTGAAGCCGAGGAGCACCAGTTCTTCTATACGATAGGCGGGGCTCTTGATGCTACTACATTTTATGGAAATTTTGATGGCAATGGGAATCCTTTGGGAACCGAGTTCACTCTGAATGCCGGAAATGCAAGCGCCGGAACACTGACATTTACACTGCGCCACGAGCCTAAGAAGCCCAATACAGGCCTTGTCGATGCGGGAGGTGAAACGGATATCACGGCTACTTTCAATGTAACAATCGAGTAATCGCAGGCCGAAATAAAAGTGATTTAGAGCCCCTGGCACATGGCAGTGTCAGGGGCTTTTTTCATACCTTGCCCTAAAATTGCAATTTTGAAATTTATACCAGCCAAGTTGTTTTCGGCTATACTGTTGCTTTTCACCCTTCTTCTTATCGGATGCAGTGAAACCAATGATCCGATAGACGATTCAATGGCTCCTGACGAGACAGAAACCGATGTTTCATTGACCGATGAAGAGCTTCTGGACCTGGTACAAAGCGAAACCTTTCGATATTTTTGGGACTATGCCGAACAAAACTCGGGGGCTGCCCGGGAACGTTATCATCCGTCCAACCCTTCCCTGGACGCAAATGTTGTAGCCACAGGAGGGACCGGTTTTGGGCTTATGTCTCTGTTGGTCGGCATCGAACGAGGTTTTGTTTCCAAGACAGAGGTTGTAGAGCGAATTGACAAAATCCTGGACTTTTTGGAATCAGCTGATCGCTTTCACGGTGCCTGGCCCCATTGGATCAATGGAAGTAGTGGCAAAGTGATCCCGTTCAGCCCGCTCGATGACGGGGGCGACCTGGTTGAAACCGCTTTTCTTTGCCAGGGCTTGGTTTGCGTATACGAGTACTTCCGTGAAGGGAATTCCCAAGAAAAACTACTCGCCGACAAGGCCTATGAACTTTATAAAGGCGTTGAATGGGACTGGTACACCCAGGGAGAGGACGCACTATACTGGCATTGGAGCTCCAACCACGGATTTGAAATCGACTTCAAATTGCAAGGCTACAACGAGGTGCTCATCGCCTATGTGCTTGCAGCAGCGTCACCGAGTCATCCCATTTCCAAAGCAGCTTATGACTCCGGTTGGGCTTCGGACGGCGAAATTCAATATTCGGGTTCTGCCTACGGCTATCCGCTTTTAGTGAGGCACCAGGGCGATTCGCAACTCGGCGGACCTCTTTTCTGGTCCCACTACTCCTATCTCGGACTGAATCCCAATGGACTTTCCGATGCTTATGCGAACTACGAAGAGGTGAACAAAAATCATGTGATGATCAACTATGCCTATTGCCAGGAGAATCCCAAAGGGCATTCAGGGTATGGCGAAGACTTCTGGGGGCTCACCGCCAGCTACTCTCCCAATGAAGACGGCAGTTTGGGCTATTCGGCCCATTCCCCGGCAAATGACCGGGGGATCATTTCTCCGACCGCTGCCCTGTCATCCATGCCTTATGCTCCCGAACAGTCTCTGAGTGCGCTGAAGAGCTTCTATGAGAACCGGGAAAAGCTGCTGGGTCCGGCTGGGTTCTATGACGCCTTTGCCTCTGATTTCAAGTGGGTGGCAGAAGCCTATCTCGCAATTGACCAGGGCCCGGAGATCATCATGATCGAAAACTACAGAAGCGGTCTCTTGTGGAACCTGTTCATGAGAAATCAAGAAGTGCAGGAAGGCCTAGAAAAGCTGGGTTTTTCCTATCAAAATTGATTTTTATTCTCTTACTTTGTTCGGATAAATCTCAATCCCAGTCACCCTATGTCACGTATCTCCATCCAACTCTTTTTAAAAGCACTCGCGCCAATATTTCTTAGCTTTTTTTGCCTTTCAAGTTTATCCGCCCAGGAGGGTTTCTACGGCTATTACCGTTACCCTGACGTGCACGGAAGCACCATCGTATTTTCCGCCGAAGGGGATCTCTGGACCGTTCCGCTGTCAGGGGGGCTTGCTCGCCGACTGACCACCCATCAGGAAGAAGAAACGCATCCCTCTTTTTCTCCCGATGGAAAAACCATCGCCTTCACTGCCAGTTATGAGGGCCCGAGGGAATTGTACACGATGCCCGCAACAGGTGGAATTCCTACCCGTTGGACCTATGAACGGGAGTTTGCCATCCCCAATGACTGGATGCCGGATGGAAAAATTGCCTTCTCGACCCTGGCCTATTCCAGGAGACCCGACGAACAAGTTGTAGTTCTGGACACTGAAACCAAAGAAAAGACCAGAATTCCTCTGTACCAGGCCAGTGAAGCCAGCTTTGACGATTCGGGAAACACGATTTATTTTGTCCGGCCGGCCTATCATCGCAACGTGACCAAAAGATACCAGGGAGGTACCGCTAGACAGATCTGGAAGTATGTCATGGGCAGTGACGAAGCTGTCAAACTCACGACTGATCATCCGGGAGAAAGTCATCACCCTATGTATTTTGACAGCCGGGTATATTTCATCACCGACCGCGACGGAACCATGAACATCTGGTCAATGAATGACTCAGGAGGTGACCTCAAACAGCATACGACCCATGCGGATTTTGACGTTCGTTACGCCAACCTGTCAGAAGGAAATATAGTCTATCATAGAGGAGCCGATCTTTGGCACCTCGATCTCGATTCCGGCCAGGACAAAAAGCTCGACATCCGACTGGCAACTGACCTCGATCAACTCCGGGAAAAGTGGGACGACAATCCGGCCAAGTACATCACTTCGGCCCACACGGATCCGGATGGAGAACGAATCGTCATTACGGCTCGCGGAAGGGTTTTTGTTGCGCCGGTAAAGTCGGGTCGCTTCATTTCTTTCACTGACAAGAAAGACGTCCGATACCGGGATGCTGTGTTCTCAAATGACGGAAAGAATATCTACACCCTTTCGGATGAAACGGGTGAGTTTGAGTTTGTGCGTATACCGGCAGATGGAGTGGGCGACTCTAAAACACTCAGCAACGACGGAAAAATATTGCGTTACAAAGGGGAGCCTTCACCGGACGGAAAATGGATCGCCTATGACGACCTGGGGAACAATATGTATGTACTCAACATCTCGACGGGGGTCAGCAAGAAGATCTCATCGAACCGGCAGGGCATAAGAGATTTTTCCTGGTCACCCGACAGCAGGTGGCTCGCATTTGTACAAGAGGCCAAGAACACAATGACACAAATTATCGTCTACAATGTCGGGGATGGCTCATCTTTCGAGCTGACCACAGATCGGGCCAACAGTTTCAATCCGAGATGGAGCCCCGATGGCAAGTTCATCTATTTTCTTTCAGACCGCAGCTTTACCTCGCTGGTCGGCAATCCCTGGGGAAGCCGACAGCCCGAACCCTATTTCGATGCCAGCGAAAAACTCTACCACGTGGCGCTGAAACGCGGTGGCCGATCTCCTTTTCGGGAACCGGATGAACTTTACAAAATGAAAGATGAGGACGACCAGGAGGAGTCCGATAAGAAAGTGGTCGTTTCCATAGACAAAACAGACATAGCCAGGCGAATTGCGGAGGTACCGATCCCGGCGGGCAATTACAGCAGTCTCGAGGTCAACAAAGACGCTTTGTATCTCATGTCAAAGGAAACAGGACTCAAGGCAGACAGCCATCTCTCCTTTGTCAAAATAAACAACGAAGATGTCGAACTGGGAACCCTGGTGGCCGATGCGGACCGGTTCGAGCTCGCTGCCAACGGGGAGAAAATCTTAATCAGGAAGGGTAAAAAATACTACATGGTTGAGTCCGGAACCGATGAGATAACAGACCTTTCTGAACATGAAATCGACCTGAGCAACTGGAAATTCCCTCTCAGTCCGAGGGAGGATTGGAAACAAATCTTTACGGATGCCTGGCGCATGGAACGGGACTACTTCTATGATGAGAATATGCACGGGGTAGATTGGACAGCCATGTACGAAAAATACCTTCCAATGGTGGATCGAGTTGCCACGAGAAGCGAACTGTCCGATCTGATCGGGCGTTTTGTCGGTGAATTGTCGGCCCTGCACACGAGCGTTCGGGGAGGTGATCACCGATTGGATGACAACGATATTGACGTGGCCAGCCTGGGAGCTGAATTCAGTAGAGACGAGGCCAAAAATGGATTTCGTATCGACTATATCTACCAGGGAGATCCCGATTACCCGGATGTAAAATCACCTCTGGACGATCCCTACCTGGACGTTCGTGTCGGAGACATTGTGACCCATGTGGACGGACGTAAATCCCTTACTGCAACAGATATGGGCCAGTTGATACGCAACAAAGTTGGCAAACAGGTTCGATTGAAGCTTCTTCGAGGCACTGTATCCAAAGAAATCATAGTCAAGCCAATCAAAAACGAATACGATCTCCGGTACAGGGACTGGGAGTATGGCAACCGGCTAATAGTCGAGGAGAAAGGGAACGATCAGATAGGCTACGTCCATCTACGGGCCATGGGCAGTGGCGACCTGAATCAATTCTACAGGGAGTTCTACCCGGTCTTCAACAAGCAAGGACTCATCATCGACATGCGATACAACCGCGGGGGCAACATCGACAGTTTCATCCTGGAGAAATTGATGCGAAAGGCCTGGATGTATTGGAAGGCCCGTTCGGGGGACACCTACTGGAACATGCAATACGCCTTCAGGGGGCACATCGTGGTGCTGGTCAATGAGAATACCTATTCGGATGGTGAGGCCTTCGCGGACGGATTCAAAAAACTCGGCCTGGGTACGACCCTAGGCGTGAGAACCTGGGGCGGTGAGATCTGGCTCAACAGCAACAACAGACTCAGTGACAATGGTCTGGCTCGTGCTCCCATGATCGGTGTGTACAGCGAAAAAGGCGACTGGATCATCGAAGGTCACGGTTTCGTTCCTGACATCGAAGTCGACAACCTGCCGCACGAGACCTTCAACGGAAAGGACAGGCAGCTGGACACCGCGATCGAGCTGCTCCAGAAGAAGATCAAGGAAGACCCAAGAGAAGTGCCTCCTGTACCTGCCTACCCCGACAAATCTTTTGGGAATAACAAAAAACAGGATTGATCATGTACGGCCTACAGACGTTCACACCAAGGATGAACATGCTCTTGCTCGTTCTCTTTCTAGCTTCCAGTTTTGCCAGTTCCCAAAAGCTGTCCATTGAAAAAACGAATTTTGGGAGCCTGAGCTCAGGCGAAGAGGTTCAGCTCTTCACGCTCAGAAACAGCCAGGGGATGGAAGTAGGAATCCTCGATTATGGGGGTATCATCACCTCCCTGCTGGCCCCGGATCAAACAGGTCAGTATGAAGATGTGGTCCTTGGTTTTGAGAGTCTGGACGATTATGAAACCCGAAACCCTTATTTCGGTGCCCTCGTGGGCCGTTATGCGAACCGGATCGCGGGGGGCAGGTTTTCCCTTGACGGGAAGGAATACCAACTTGTTCAAAACAACGGCAACAATCATATCCATGGAGGCACGAAAGGGTTCGACAAGGTGATTTGGAATGCGAAGCCCATCGAATATGCCGACAGGGTGTCGTTGGAGCTGTCGTATACGAGCAAGGACATGGAGGAGGGCTATCCCGGAAACCTGGCCTGCATTGTGACCTACACGCTCACGGAAAGCAATGAGCTGCAGGTGACCTACAGGGCGACTACTGACAAGAAAACCGTTGTGAACCTGACTCAGCACGCGTATTTCAACCTGTCCGGTGACTTTTCAAAAACGATCCTGGATCACAAGCTCTTCATTTCTGCGGATGAATTTGTCCCGGTCAACAAGGAGTTGATTCCCTACGGCGAGTACGCAGCAGTCGCGGGTACCCCCTTCAATTTTAACAGCCACAAACAAATAGGAAGGGACATCGAGGATTCCCACGAACAGATCGCTATTGGGAAAGGATACGATCATAGCTGGGTTCTGAAAGACTACAACTCGAAAATCCGAAAGGTGGCTTCTGTTTTGCATCCGGAAACGGGAAGAGTACTTGAAGTATTCACAACCGAACCGGGGATGCAATTGTACACCGGAAATTTCCTGGACGGAACTCTCCCCGCGAAAGGAGGAGGAACATACGCCAGACGATCCGGATTTTGCCTGGAGACTCAGCATCACCCCGACTCCCCGAATCAACCGTCTTTTCCCTCGGTCGTTCTCGAACCCGGACAGACCTATCGGTCAGAAACTCTGTTCCGATTCCGCGTTACAGAATAATTGCATCGGCGACTCCTGTTCTGACTCTATTTTTTTTCTTTGGTCGAACAAGTATTCAATCCAAAAGGCACGTAAGCCGGGCAAAAGCTCACAAAACTCGTCACGGCAAAGATGACAGCTGCAACGAGAAGAACAATACCCAAAGTTCCCGAAATATACCCTCCGTAATAAAGTCCTGCAATGATCACCGCCAGGACGATGCGAATGATTCGATCTGTTGACCCCATGTTTTTTTTCATGATGTTTTGTTTTACAAATTAGTTGTTCGTTTCTATCCTGTAAGATAGGAATTTTGATTGTCCTCCTGAAATTTAAGTAAACCTTTTCGTAAATCTCAGGATCGTCTGCAATTCAATTTAAATGACTTGTTACTAGCAAATTAATTCGTAGGTCTGTGCATTCAAAGTCAAGTTTCACCCAGCTGACTTCTCAAATTCTTGTTCCCCATTTCGGGATGGTATCCATTCTATTTCTACCTTTAATGGTATTATTCGACTTCTCCCGGGTAAGGGGAGGTTAATCTGTCTTTTTTTAACATTGAGCTTAACCTTATGAGTAAGATTATCACACTTTCATTTCTCCTGTTTGTCATGGGTCAAACTTCCGCATTCGGACAAAACGCACAGAAGCATCCTTTTCAAAACCCAGATCTTCCCTTTGAGGAACGTACCGAGAATTTGCTGGGTCTTCTCACCTTAGAAGAGAAGATCGGCATGCTCAACTACGAATCCAAAGCAGTGTCAAGGCTGGGAATACCTCAATACAATTGGTGGAATGAATGCTTGCACGGTGTTGCCCGATCGGGTATCGCCACGGTATACCCTCAAGCCATCGGACTGGCTTCTACCTGGGACAAGGACCTGATGAAAAGAATTGCGCTTTCGATTTCTGATGAAGGAAGAGCCAAATACCACAAGTTTTTAAAAAACAACAAAAGAGGCATCTACCAGGGCATTACCTTTTGGTCTCCGAATATCAATATTTTCAGGGATCCCAGATGGGGAAGGGGTATGGAAACTTATGGCGAGTGCCCGCATCTTACCGGCGAAATGGCGGTGCAGTTTATCAATGGCATTCAGGGCAATGACTCGAAATACTACAAGTCAATAGCCACTTCCAAACACTTTGCCGTTCACAACGGACCGGAATCTATACGCCATTCATTCAACGCCAGGGTCTCAGAACACGACCTGAGAAACACCTACTTGCCGGCTTTTGAAAAAACCGTGAAGGAATCACATGTAGCCTCGATTATGTGTGCTTACAACCGCCTCTATGACGAACCTTGTTGTGGAAGCTCCCCGCTTCTCAATGAGATCTTGAGAAAGGAATGGGGGTTTGACGGCTATGTGGTTTCCGATTGTTGGGCGCTGGTCGATTTCTACGAGAAGGACCGTCACGGGGTTGTCAATACTCCAGAAGAGGCGGCTGCCATGGCATTCAAGAATGGAACCGATGTGAATTGCGGAATCGTTTCCCCTTACCTCGCAAAAGCGGTGGAACAAGATTTGATTTCTGAAGATCAGATTGATGTCGCCGTAGAACGACTCTTGCTGGCACGATTCAAAATGGGTCAGTTTGATCCCGATTCGCTGGTCAAATATTCAGCCATTCCCTACGATGTCGTCGATAGCGAAAAGCATAAAAAACTGGCGCTCGAAGCTGCTCAGAAATCAGTGGTGCTCCTTAAGAATGAATCCGGAAAGAATGAATCCCGGCTGCTGCCTCTGAGCAAAAACGTAGATAAAATAGCTGTTCTGGGACCAAACGCCAACGATATCGATGTGTTATTGGCCAATTACAACGGAATACCTTCTGATCCTGTAACCCCTCTGGAAGGCATTCGCCGCAAATTGCCCGACGTCGAGGTCTTGTATTCACAAGGTTGCGAACATGCCGAGAGACTTCCGACCTTGAAACCGATTCCTTCTACCGTATTATATACAGATGAAACCCTGAGCAAAAACGGTCTCAATGCCGAGTATTTTGACAATGCAAAATGGGAAGGAGAGCCCAAACACTTAAGAGTAGACGCTCAGGTCGATTATTTCTGGTGGGACAAAGCTCCCTTTGAGGATCTGGAGGGAGATAATTTCTCGGCCAGATGGACGGGTTATTTGGTCGTTCCTGAAGATGGCGAATACGCCCTGGGAGGCGATGGCTTCTTCCACTACGAGCTCTTTATAGATGGTAAATCCATCGCCCAAAATTCGAATATCCATCACGCTGTAAAGCGTTTTGAGTATCTGAACCTCAAAGCGGGTGTGAAATACAAAATCAAACTCGAATTCTTTAACTCACACGGAGACTCGAATGTAAGCCTCTTATGGTCCACACCCAGAAAGGATTATGAAACAGAGGCAGTAAAAATGGCTGAGGAGGCCGACGTGGTCTTGCTCTTCATGGGATTGTCTCCACGTTTGGAAGGCGAAGAAATGCCCGTGCACGTCAAAGGGTTCAGCGGAGGAGACAGAGTTAGAATTGACTTGCCCGACTTGCAACAGGATTTTATCAAGAAAATCGCCGCGATAGGAAAACCCACTGTTCTGGTCATGCTCAACGGCAGCGCCGTGTCAATCAATTGGGAAGACGCGAATCTTCCAGCCATTCTAGAGGCCTGGTATCCGGGTCAGGCAGGAGGTGCCGCTATTGCTGACGTCCTCTTCGGAGACTACAATCCCGCTGGGCGATTACCGCTGACCTTTTACAAGGATGTAGGTGACATTCCCGGTTTCGAAAACTACGACATGGATGGGTTCACCTATCGCTATTTTGACGGAGAGGTCCTGTATCCTTTCGGATTTGGTCTGAGCTATACGCAGTTTGAATATTCAGATTTGAGCTTGAGCGATGATGAGATTTCTGCGAGTTCTGACCAAGAGATAAAAATAGAGGTTCAGGTCAAAAATGTGGGTGAAAGGGCTGGAGAAGAGGTGGTTCAATTGTACATCGCTGATAAGTCGAGCAAGGACCCCAGGCCCATTCGGGATCTGCGAGGATTCTCTCGTATCCATCTTGAACCCGGAGAGCAAAAAACGGTTGAGTTTTCTCTTAGCCTGAAGGATCTGTCTTACTGGAATATTGACAAGCAGAGCTATTTGCCAACTCAGGGGCAATACGACCTGTTGATCGGCTCCTCCTCGGCTGACAAGGATTTGAAGTCGATCTCCCTGAACGTGAAACCTTAATGAGTTAAAATGGAGTATTTTCTGGGAATCGACATTGGGAGCTCTTCCATCAAAGTCGCTTTGGTTGAAGTCGTCACGGGTAAGAGCGCGGCACTTGTTCAGGAACCGGAGGATGAAATGAGTATGCTAGCTTTGGAAAATGGCTGGGCCGAGCAGGATCCCGAAGAATGGTGGGCCCTGGTATGCAAAGCCATAAAAAGAGTAAAAAAAGAGGCAAATATTTCCCGAACACAGATCAAAGGGATCGGTATTTCGTATCAGATGCACGGTCTGGTCCTGGTGGATGAAAAAGGCAGTCTCTTGAGAAAATCGATCATTTGGTGCGATAGCAGAGCCGTGGAAATTGGCGAAACGGCATACGAAGAATTGGGAACCGAAAAATGCGACCGGGAGTTGCTCAACTCCCCGGCCAATTTTACGGCATCCAAATTGAAATGGGTCAGGGAGAATGAACCCGATCTCTACGACAGGGTCTACAAATTCATGTTGCCCGGAGACTACATCGCATATCGGTTCACCGGGAGGATAAATACCACCATTTCTGGTTTGTCAGAAGGTGTTTTCTGGAACTTTAAAAATAACGAACCTGCATCTTTTCTGCTCGAGCACCTAGGTATTTCTGAAGACCTGATCCCTGAGGTCACAGACACTTTCGGATTTCAGGGAGAGGTCAATGATCGGGGAGAAAAGGAAAGTCAAATCGCCATCGGGACCCCGATTCTGTATCGGGCCGGCGATCAACCCAACAATGCGCTTTCATTGAATGTGTTCAATCCAGGAGAAATTGCGGCAACGGGTGGAACCTCCGGAGTTGTTTATGCGATTACAGACAACCTCTCGGTCAAAGAAAGCTCGCGCGTGAACAATTTTGCCCACGTGAACTATGAAGTCGGAAAAGAGACCCGGATCGGGAAGCTGCTTTGTATCAATGGCGCCGGGATTCAATACCGGTGGCTCTTGAACAATTTGTCGGTGAATTCGTATCAGGAAATGAACCATTTGGCCTCGGAAATTGAAGTTGGGTCAGACGGAGTCTGCCTGATTCCGTTTGGAAACGGAGCTGAGCGGATGCTGAACAATCTCGATATTGGAACCCGACTGGTAAATGTGAATTTGAACAACCACCACAAAGGACATCTTTGTCGTGCTGCCCTCGAAGGTATCGCCTTTTCCTTTGTTTATGGCATCGAGATTCTCAAATCCGATGGAATTCAGGTCGATGTAATACGGGCCGGAAACGACAATCTCTTTCGGTCTGAAATATTTGCAACCACCATTGCAACCCTGATCTCGCACGAGATCGAGATCTACAATACCACAGGAGCCATTGGCGCCGCGCGGGCAGCAGGTCTGCACAAAGGCAATTTCGAGGAGTTTGGAAGGAGCATTATGAACAATGATTACGTCTTGACATACAAGCCATTGAAAGACAAAGCACCGTATGAAAAAGCTTATGCGCGGTGGAAACGAGAATTGGAATCAATCCTAAAAAAGAAATAAAATGAAGGGATCAACAACGAAAGAGTATTTTCCCGGTATTGAAAAAATACCTTTTGAAGGGAAGGAATCAGACAACCCTCTGGCATTCAAATATTACAATCCGGATCAGATGGTTGCCGGCAAAACGATGCGAGAACACTTTAAGTTTGCCATCGCGTATTGGCACACCTTCTGCGGACAAGGGAGTGATCCTTTTGGGCCAGGCACGCAGAATTTTGCCTGGGACAAAAGCAATGACCCTGTACAGGCGGCAAAAGACAAAGCCGACGCTGCCTTTGAGTTCATCGGGAAGATGGGGTTCGAGTATTTCTGTTTTCACGACTTCGATCTCATTCAGGAAGGAGCCACTTTCCAGGAATCGGAAAAGAGGCTGACGACCATCACGGAGTATGTCCAAGAGAAGATGACAGAGACGGGAATCAGGTTGTTGTGGGGAACGGCCAATTGCTTTTCCCACCCCAGGTATATGAACGGGGCCGCTTCAAATCCAGAATTCAATGTTTTGGCTCGCGCAGGCGGACAGATAAAACTCGCGCTTGACGCAACGATTGCTCTCGGTGGAGAGAATTACGTATTTTGGGGAGGACGTGAAGGCTATATGTCATTGCTCAATACAGATATGGGCAGAGAGCTGGATCACCTTGGAAGATTTCTGGGATTGGCGCGTGACTACGCCAGAAGCCAGGGCTTCTCAGGCCACTTCTTTATCGAGCCCAAACCGATGGAGCCGTCGAAGCACCAATATGACTTTGATGCTGCCACCTCAATAGGCTTCTTGCGCG
>JAHEHE010000119.1 GCA_024644725.1 Flavobacteriaceae bacterium
TATAGAGCGTAAAGGTACTGCTGTTGTCTACCGGGTGATACTTGGTGAAGGCGTAATCGAACTTAAAACGCCCCATCTTGATCCCAAATCCGGCCGACAAACCCGCAAAAGTCCTCGCCTCTGCGAGCTCTAACTCTGCAGCCCTCCTGAAATTATACCCAAATCTAAGGTTAAATTTGCTCTCCGGAAACAATTCAATGCCAATTACGAAATGCCGCATCATGTTATCCAGGAAACTTATGCTCTCCTCTTCTGTATTACCGTCGAGATCCGTATTGCTGTTAGAAGGGTTCGGTACTGCCAGGTTCCACTGTTGCAGACTATTCATGGTCAAGTGCCACTTGATGGGCACGTCCGACATCAGGAACGAAGCACCAATCGCAATGTCATAGGCGATCTCTTCGCGAACTTCTTCATAAGGCGTAATCTGATAGCCCAGGTTTCGGATAACGGCCGTAAAGGAATAAGGGCGATAATCGGAGAAATAATAGACGCCAATGTCCGTAGCGAACCCTTGGGAGGTGAAGTTCTCAATCTTTGAGCTCAGAAACTTTAAATTCGCCCCCACGTAGAAATCACTCCAGGGTATGTTGTAAGCGTATCCCACCGATACGGCCAAATCTCGAGCTCCGAAATTACCGGTTTCGACACCCTCTTCATCCGCAGCAATAAACTCCCCGTAGTCGATGTATTGTATCCCGCCGTGCAAGGTTCCAAACCTTCTATTGACCAGGTGAGCGAATGTCGCAGAACCCACACTGATTCCTGCCAGGTAGTTGACGTAATTCACCGCCGCCTGATTGTCCATGAATCGTGAAATAGTCGCCGGGTTCCACAAGGGCTGATTGACATTGTCTTTGACAGTCAAGGCCTCACCCCCAAGCGCGGCCTGAGTTGCAGATGTTGGAATATTGAGAAAGCTGTAGACCCGCTCTCCTCCGACCTGGGTCGAAGCAGCCTGGGCCAGGAAAAGAAAAAAAATCAGAATGGGAAACAGAGCTTTCATAGGACCTACAAAGAAAGAGAAATAATCCCTTTCTTTTGTGGCAAAAGAAAAATTCAGAATAACGTTCTATGGATTGTTTCTCATCGTTATCACTAAAGAAATAATCAAAAAAAAAATTACCCTACTTTCTTGCGAATAGATTCGAGCTGCACCCCAATATTGGTCAGCATCTGGGCGACGCTTTCGGTGTTGATCTCACTCTCATCGTATTCTGTTAGGTTAATGTGACAAGTGAATTCCCATAATTCAAGTACTTCATTTACAGGAACATAATAAGGGTCGTATTTTTTATTGTCCGACACCATGAGTAGGCACTTGTGCTCTTCGATCTTGTCGTAAACCCGCTTGTAGACCAAACCGTCATTGTGGGTCAGCACGATATAGGTGCTTCCGCTGTTCAGCTGGCGAATGTCTTCAAGGTAGCGGGCAATGATAAAAGAACCACTCTTGATGGGCAGCATGGAATCCCCCTTGATCGGGAAGGCCCTGTGCTTGCCCGTGGGCAGAAAAGGAAGCTTCAGGCTGTTCAGGCTCTCGATGTACTCGGGGTCGGAATAGCCGCGAAGGTAGCCCGCAGATGCGTCTTCGGGAATGATCTCGACCATGTCTTCATCGTCTTCATTGACCTTGATCGGAAAGAGGATGCGTTGCTTGCCGATATGGATGAAAGAAGCGTCCTCGGCCCTGGACAGGTCATTGCGGATCAACACGTCGATCGGGAGCCGAAAGTAATCCGACAGGGCCACCAGGATCTCCACCGGTGGCGAGGAGCGTCCCTGCTCATAGGAGGCCACGCGCTCCCGGCTGATGCCCAGCTCACTGGCAAAGTATTCCTGGGTCTGTTTCTTCAACTCCCTCAGGTGCTTGATGTTATTGGCAATAAAACTCATGATGGTCTGCGCTGTTATTCACAGTGATTCGAAAAAACACAAAGTGATTCGAAATAAAATTCAAATGGTACATATCTTATCAATCACTGGTACAAATATAACCTAATTTTGTAATACGATCCAAGTTTTTGTTTTCACATTGTTTTTTCACTGCGGGATGTACCTGAACACGCATACCTATTACAGCCTGAGATACGGCACCATAAAACCCGAAGAGCTCTTGCAGATAGCGAGCTCCAGCGGGGTGAGCAAATTCGCCCTGACCGACATCAACAGCACCACGGCCTGCATCGATTTTGTGCGGTTGGCCCCGAAATACGACATCAATCCGGTGCTTGGCGTGGATTTCAGAAACGGCGCAAAGCAGGAATACATACTGCTGGCCCGAGATAATGAAGGGTTTAAACAGATCAACCAATACCTGAGCGGGCTGTTGCACCAGGCAACGTTCTGCACCCCTCCCGAACCCCCTCCCATGCCCGGGGTATTGGTGATCTACCCCTTCGAAAAGGGCCTTGGATTATTCCTGTCCGGTCGCTCTTTCAGGGAAGAGGAATACCTCGGAGTGGCCCCTGCAGACCTTCCCAAACTGAAATTCTCAAAGACTGAGTTGCCCACAGAGAAGCTCGTCGTCCTCAAAACAGTTTCGTTCCAGAATAAGAAAGGCTTCAACACCCATCGACTTCTGCGCGCCATAGACAATAACACCCTGCTGAGCAAGCTGCCGCCGGAGGAGCAAGGGAGCGAGACCGACATGATGCTTCCCGCCAAAACCCTGAGTGCCCTGTACGGCGATTTCCCTGCAATCATTGAAAACACCGAACGCCTGCTGGATTCCTGCAGCATCGCTTTTGATTTTGAGAACACCGTACCCAAAAACCAGAGTACCTATACCGGCAATGCCGAGCTCGACTTCCGCCTGATGCGAAAACTGGCCTATCAGGGCCTGGAGTACCGTTATAAAAAACTCGGAACGCGTATCTTCAACCGCCTGGAGAAAGAGCTGGAGATCATCCGGCAGAAACAGTTCGTCTCGTATTTCCTGATCAACTGGAAGATCCTCAAGTACGCGCGCAGCAAGGACTATTACTACGTCGGACGCGGTAGCGGCGCCAACAGCATCGTGGCCTACCTGCTTCGGATCACCGACGTCGATCCGATAGAGCTCGACCTGTACTTCGAGCGCTTTATCAACCTGTACCGGACCAATCCGCCCGATTTCGACATCGACTTCTCCTGGCGCGATCGGGACGACATCACGCATTTTATCTTCAATCGGTTCAGGCACACGGCCCTGATTTGCGTCTATAACACCTTCAAATTCAGAGCTTCCGTGCGCGAGCTCGGCAAGGTATTCGGCCTGCCCAAGGAAGAGATCGACAAGTTGTCCAAAGGTCGTTTTCATCTCCGTAACCTCGATCAGCTCTCCCAACTGGTGATCACCTACAGTCGATTCATCGAGGGGTTCCCAAACTACCTGGGCATCCACGCAGGCGGCATTTTGATCTCAGAGAAACCCATCAGCTACTACACAGCCACTTTTTTCCCGCCCAAGGGTTTTTCCACCACGATGTTCGACATGGTGGTGGCCGAAGATATCGGGCTTTATAAATTCGACATCCTGAGTCAGAGGGGGCTGGGCAAGATCAAGGAGGCCGTGGAGATCGTTCGCTACAATCGACCCGAGCTCCCTCCCATCGACATCCACGACATCAAACGATTCAAAGAAGACAAGAGGATCAGGTACCTGCTCAAGAACGCCAAGGCCATAGGCTGCTTCTACGTCGAATCGCCCGCTATGCGCATGCTCCTCAAAAAACTCCAGGTCGACAATTACCTCGGACTGGTCGCTGCAAGCTCGGTGATCCGTCCGGGAGTTTCAAAATCGGGTATGATGCGGGAATACATCCTGAGATATCGCCATCCGGAAAGGCGCAGAGACGCTCACCCCATCTTGCTGGAGATCATGCCCGAGACCTACGGGGTGATGGTCTACCAGGAAGACGTGATCAAAGTGGCCCACTACTTCGGCGGACTGACGCTGGGCGAAGCCGACATGCTGCGGCGGGGCATGTCCGGGAAGTTCCGATCGAGAGAGGAATTTCTCAAGGTTGAGAAACAGTTCTTCGAGAATTGCAAAAAGAAAGGGCATTCCCACGAGCTGAGCGCCGAGATCTGGAGGCAGATCGAGAGTTTTGCCGGATATGCCTTTGCCAAAGGGCATTCCGCCTCCTATGCGGTTGAGAGCTACCAGAGCCTGTTTTTGAAGGCTTATTACCCGCTGGAATACATGGTGGCCGCGGTCAACAACTTCGGTGGATTCTACCGCGCCGATCTCTACCTGCACGAGGCCCGAATGCACGGGGCGGTGATCTGTCCTCCAAACGTCAACAGGAGCAATTACGAAACCCGCATTGAAGGCAAGCAGATCTATCTCGGCTTTATCATGCTTCACTCGTTCGAATCCGAAAATGCCAGGCGCATCGTCAAAGAAAGGGATCGCAACGGACCTTATGCCGACCTGGATGACTTTATCGACCGGGTGCCCATCTCCATAGAGCAGGTGTCCATTTTGATCAAGGTCAATGCCTTTCAGTTCACCGGGAGAAACAAACGGGAGCTGCTCTGGGAAGCCTACATGAAGATCAACAAGGTCAATCTGGAGGATCAGGTTGCCACCCTGTTCAAAACCAAAAAGATAAGCTACAAAACCCCCGAACTGTCAAGCTCGGCCTTTGAAGATGCTTTTGATGAGATTGAATACCTGGGATTTCCGCTGTGCGATCCGTTTGCGCTGGTGACCGATGAGATCGAATCCACTGTAATGGCAGGTGACCTGCCCGATCTCACACAAAAAAAAGTAGTGATCTATGGCTATTACATAACGGCGAAGAACACGTCCACCCACAAGGGAGAGCGGATGCATTTCGGGACCTTCCTCGATCGAAAAGGAGACTTCATTGACACGGTGCACTTCCCGCCGGTGGCCCAAAGATATCCCTTCCGGGGAAGAGGGGTCTATCGCCTGAGCGGAAAGGTGATGGAGGAGTTCGACGCGATCAGCATCGAGATCGATCGCATGGAGAAGCTCGGCATGATGCAGGATCCGCGCTATGCAGAAGAAACTCCGGAGATGACGAAAGAGCTTTCGAAGAAGTAAAATCACAGGATCAATCATCACAGATCATGACAAATCCAAATGAGAGAAATATCGTACACATGGATCTTGATACCTTTTTCGTATCGTGTGAACGACTGATAGACAGTAAATTAAATGAGAAGCCTGTTCTGATTGGAGGCACCTCTGACCGAGGCGTGGTGGCTTCCTGTAGCTATGAGGCCCGGCGCTTTGGCATCCATTCAGCCATGCCGATGCGGATGGCCAAGCAGCTCTGTCCGGAAGCGATTGTGCTTCGCGGCAACAC
>JAHEHE010000012.1:0-24975 GCA_024644725.1 Flavobacteriaceae bacterium
CCTTCAGTGTGCGCTCGGATCGGCTCAAGTCCTCAACACCCCAGGCCCGGGCCTCCCCGACCTTGCTGCCACTGATGATGTTCCAATCGGTGCAAATCACTCCGTCAAAATCGTATTTTTCGCGCAACATTTCGGTAATGATCATCTTATTGAAGGCAAAGGCTACATTTTCATCCGTCTGGTCAATTGGGATGCCGTAGTAGGGCATGATTTGAGCTGTTTTCGCAGGAAATGCCCCCTTCTCAAAAGGAATCAGATGATAGTCAAAATTGTCACCCGGATAGACCTGGTTCTTTCCGTATTCGAAATGCGCATCCTCACCGTTTTCTTGAGGACCTCCTCCGGAAAAGTGCTTGGTCATACATGCCACGCTTGAATTGCTCAGCGTGTCTCCCTGGAAGCCCAAGACATAAGCTTTTGTCATCGCTGCTGACAACTCGGCGTCTTCTCCAAATGTACCGTTCTGGCGTCCCCATCTCGGTTCCGTAGCAAGGTCTGCCATGGGGTGAAGAGCCAGGCGAATACCAGTTGCCAGGTACTCCTGTCGCGCTATGTTTCCGAATTCACGGACGAGCATAGTGTCTCTTGTGGCCGCGAGCCCAAGCGACGAGGGCCATTGAGAAAAGGCGGGCGTATAAAGTGCGGCTCCAGGGTTGTTCTCATTTCCGTGTCGCGGGTCGGAGGCAATGGTGATCGGAATGCCCAAACGCGTTCGATCAGCGATCCGCTGAATGTTGTTATTGAATGTGGCGAGTTGATCGGCCCCAAGCGAATGAATGATGTTGAAACTGTTCATCTTCTTGTCGATGAGCATCTCCGAGCTCTGAGGTAGCATGGTTATGGCCATAAAGTCCATGGGGCTTTGCGGGATAAAGGGCCTGTCTACGGGTTCGGCGTCAGGAGAGATCCCAATCATGGTGATATACATGGCACCGGCCTTCTCCTCAAGGCTCATCTGGCTCACAAGATCTTTAACTCGGGCCTCTACAGTCTCTCTTCGATCTTCGTAAGTATCGAGTTTGCCATTCTTGTTCAGATCCCGAAAGGAAAAGCCGTCCTCGGTCAAGGTAGGAGACGATTCCCCCAGGGTTTCATATCGCTCTGCGGCAGCAGACGCGAGCAGTTGATATTTAATAAAACCTGCGATCAGGGCGATGAGGATCAGTGCCGCTAGCACTATTCCTCCAATTTTTAAAACCTTTTTCATTTGAACTATTTTGGAAACTTCTTCAAGCGCGTAAAATTACAAAAAAACAATTTAATGTGTACATATGACACAATGTAATTTTACTATATTTGCTCATCAATTCCTAATTTTGTCCTGTGCAGCAAAAGAGTCCTTTAACAAATATGCAATTTGACATCAACCAATTCGTGCCCGGGCATTCGGTAGACTGCGTGATTCTCTCATTCGACAATGAAGGGCTAAAGGTTCTAGTGATGAAATGGAAAGGGCCCGAAATGTTCTGTCTTCCTGGAGGGTTTATCCGGAAGGAAGAAGATCTGGACAAAGCAGCTGTTCGAGTTCTCCTCGAGAGAGCGGGAATCGACCTTCCGTTTCTCGAACAATTCTCAACCTTTGGGAGGGCCGATCGTCGTGACGACAGCTCGCTCGCTCACAATATCAAAATGTTGAAGCTCCCGAAAGCGACCATGCAGTGGTTTGAACAGCGATTCATCACTACGGGTTTTCTTTCCCTGGTGGACCGGAACAAATGCAATCCCAAGCCTGATCTGATGAGCGAAAGTATAGGCTGGTATACTATCGAAGAGCTCCCGAACTTGATTTACGATCACAGATCCATTGTGGAAGAAGCCATACAGTACATTCGCAATCAGATCAACTATCTCCCCATCGGAATCACGCTCCTTCCGGAAAAGTTCACCATGAAGGAATTACAGCATCTCTATGAGTCCATACTGGAAAGGAAGCTGGATCGAGGCAATTTCCAGAGGAAGATGCTCAAGCTGGGAATATTCAACAGGCATGAGAAACAGCTGGAAGGAGGTGCCCACAAGGCTCCTTACCTTTACTCTTTTGACAGGGAGAAGTATCAGAATCTTCTTGAAAAAGGAATTGGATTCGTTTCCTGATTCTATTTATTCGATTGAAAAAGTAGACTTCAGCAGAGTGTCTTCATTGGATGAAGGCCCAACGAATACCTCGTATTCCATCTCCTCAATTTTCCAGGTTTTAGATTCCGGGTCATACCAGGCAAGCTCCTCCAGGTCTATTTGGAATTCAACCGTCCTGCTTTCACCCGACTCAATGGCAATTTTGTCAAACCCCTTCAAAAGTTTTACGGGACGGTCAATCTCAGAATTTGCAAATCCTACGTACAACTGAACTACCTCTTCACCCATAACCTTCCCGGTATTCGATACTTGTGCCCTGACTTTTACAGTCTTTTTATCAACGTCGATTGTTTCAACTACCAGACTGTCGTAATCAAAGGTTGTGTAACTCAATCCGTGACCAAAAGGATAGGCCACTTCAATTTCTTTTTTGTCAAAAAGCGTGTATCCATGATAATAGCCATATTCAATCTTCATGGTATAAGGATTGAAAAACGGGTAATCGCCTGCGTTTCTTGCTATTGAAAATGGCAGCTTGCCACTGGGATTCACTTCACCATACAGAATATGGGCCAGGGCATTGCCTCCTTCCATTCCATTGTACCAGGCGAAGAGTATGGCCGGAATTTTATCTTCCCAGGGGGCCATATCAATGGCACTGCCACCCACATAGACTACCACGGTGTTCGGATTGACTCCGGCGACCGCCCCGATTAGGTTTTCATCTTCAGCAACCAGATTGAGGTTTTCCCGGTCGCCCCCGATACCAGGCTCTCCAATCAATTTCCCGGCTTCTGCCGATTTCTTCATGGCGCCCTCCATGATCATGTATTCACCTTCATCTTCAAAGGTATATCCGACAACCAGAATGACATGATCCGCTTTGGAGGCCTTTTCCCTGGCAATTTCCAAATCTTCACCCGAATAAAGTTCAACCCGGTTCCCTGTCTCCTTCTGGTAATTGACGATTCCCTGGTAGGGAGTAACCACATAGGACGGAGTCGCATCACTGCTGGCATGATCCCCGGTATTCTCCATATCTGCCAGTCGGCCAAGAACGAGGATCGTTTTATCCTGACCCTCTTTTTCGAAGGGCAGCACGCTTTCATTTTTTACCAGGACCATGCTTTTTTCAGCTGCCTCACGGGCAAGGTCAGTATGTTCTTTGCTGGCGATCAGTTCTTTTGAATATTCCATGGAGTCATCCGCCATGGCGTATCTCAATCGTGTCGACAGGGACTCCACTATAAGCCGGTCAATGTCTTCTTCAGTGATCTCCCCGGCCTCTATGCCTTCTTTGATGTTCTCATCCGAGTAATGATTTTGGAAGGGCATTTCGGCATTCAGGCCGGCCTTGATGCTGCCGATCCCGTCACGGGTGCCATAAACCCAGTCAGAAGTGACAAAACCGGTAAAGCCCCATTCATTCCTCAGAATATCGGTAAGCAGGTATGTGTTGTTGGCGCTATACTCTCCGTTCACCTTGTTGTAGGCGCTCATGATCGAGGCCGGCTTGCCTTTCTGAACGGTCTTTTTGAAATGCGGAAGATAGACTTCACGAAGCGTTCGCTCGTCGACCTGAACATCGACAAAAAGCCTTGAATTGTCCAGACTATTCAGGGCAAAATGCTTTGGACAGGCCATCACGTTGTGCTTTTCGATGCCCTGAACTGCAGCCACCCCGAACTCGCCCAACAGGTACGGATCCTCTCCGTAAGTTTCCTGGGCTCTCCCCCAGGCCGGATGCCTCAGAAGATTCAAACAGGGCGTCGCTGCATAGTTGGTTTTATTGGCTCGCATTTCGATGGCGATGACCTCGTGAATTCGTCTCTCGAGATCGGTATCCCAGCTTGCGCCACGCGCCATGGCAACCGGGAAGGTAGTCACCCCAAATACATCCTGATCCATAACCCGGGCACCACGTGGTCCGTCTGAAAGGACCCAGGGCGGGATGTTGAGCCGTTCATTGCCACCGGTGTAAACATGCGGGAAACGGCCCCGAAGCAAAAAATTGATGCCGAGCTTGGCAACGCTGCTGTAGCTCTCCCCATACATCTGATCGATTTTTTCCTCAAGACTCATCTGGGATACGAGCTGAGCTGCAAGAACAGGAATGTCGGCCTCTGACTTTAATTCCGGAAAGGCTTCTTTATCCAGGCTCAGTTCATACATGTCATAGTTGACACTGTAGTAATACAAAAAGCCAAATGCCAGTATCAGGATCACCAGCAGAATTCCGAGCGCCTTAAAAACAAACTTGAAAAAACGTTTCATAAATTTAATGTGTAATTATGACACAATAATACGAAATATTTTAGTTTTCGCCCAATTTTAACACATAATCAAAATCATTGAAAACTTGCTCAAAGCTGTTTCTTCATGAAGTAGTCATCCATGATAAACCCTTTTCCTATATCAGTTTGCAGAGGTCTGACATTGATAAAGCCCAGTTTTTCGTAAGCTCGTATCGAATCGGTGTTATTCTTGTTTACCGTCAGGCTGAGGTTCCTACAACCCATCTCTTTTGCCCTTGTCTCGAGATAGTTCATGGCATAGCTCCCGATTCCTTTGCCTCTCAAATCGGAGAGCACATAGATCTTACTGAGAAACATATTTTCGCCCTGTGGTTTGCTCGCCATGTATCCGATCGGCTCTCCTTCAAAAAACAACAGGAAATAACTCATTCCTTCCGATATCTGTTTTTCAATCGCTTCAAAAGACTGAAAATTTTCGAGCATGTAGTCGACCTGGTCGATTCCTATGATGGGTGTGTAATGCTGGGTCCAGATCTCATACGCAAGTTGCTCCACTTTTTTAATGTCGTTCTTGCCCCGGACTTCCCGGACTGATATATTCATTTGCTTTTGAGGTTCTGACATCTTTTAAACATTCAACGGTCGTTCCCAATTATCTCGCTGTCCAGCCTCCGTCAATCAACAAAACCGAACCCGTGATGAGGGAAGCCGCGTCAGAGGCCAGGAAAACAACAGGGCCTGCCACTTCAACAGGTTTACCTATCCGTCCAAGCGGGATTCGATCGATCACGCTTTGCTTGAATTCCGGGTCATCCAACCAGGGTTTTGTTCCGGGGGTCTCAATAAAAGTTGGGGCAACTGCATTGACCGTAATATTGAATTTAGCCCATTCCGAAGCGAGGTTTCGGGTCATGTGATTGATCGCTGCCTTGGAGGTACAGTAAATCGCCTCGTCCTGAAGTGCAATGAACCCCGCCTGTGAACTCATGTTTATAATGCGACCTCCGCCTTGTTCGATCATATGCCTGCCCACCGCCTGCGCCGTAAAGAAAGAGGCTTTGACATTGAGGTCCATAGTGGTGTCATAATCCTCCTCAGTCACCTTTTCTGCCGGATTCGCAGGTGCCACCCCCACATTGTTGACAAGAATGTCAATTCGGCTAAAAACTTCAATGGCCTCCCAAACCGCGCTCTTTATCTGCTCCATGCTGGAGACATCCATCTGAAGCGGAATCGCCCTGCGCCCCATCGATTCTATTTCCTCGACCAGATCAGCCGAGGTGCTCACATCTCGCAGTCCGAGTGCCACATCGGCACCCGCATGAGCTAGTGCCAATGCACAAGCCCTGCCCAGGCCCCGAGCGGCTCCGGTTACCAGTGCTACTTTGTTTTCAAGCCTGAAATTCGGGTATTTGCTCATATGGGATGTTTTTACGTTGTGTAATATTATGAATTTCTCAAAAACCTGTCGGTCAAAATCAGGGCCCTTTCTTTTTCTTTTTGGATCCGGGATGCTGTACCTTGCCTTGATAGACGATGTCGCATTTTGCCATGCCCAAATCGCGAAAAAAATTCTTCACAGGCCCCAGAAAAGTCTTAATCAGATTGACCCTTCCCATTTTGATCTCCTCCGAGTTCCCATAGATTCTTTGCCCTACCATTTCACATCCTTTTTTATCGAGAACGTGAAAATTAAAACGAAGGCTGTCATTCACCAGATTGTATTTACCATCAACCGAAAGCCGATTTCTCAGGGTGCTCAAAGCGACGTCATTCGTTCTCAGAATTCCCTTGTTCAGACTCCACTCCGCCAGAAACTCTCCTACCTGCGTCGAATCCCCTCTGGAAGAGAAGGCTAGACTGGCGTAATCTCCTCCTTTGGTGATCGCCAAACCAGCAGGACCTGCGAACATCACAGCACCTACATCCGCCAGATTGAATTTCTGGCTTCTTCTGAAATTGTCTATAAATTTATCGAGATCTGCACCTTTCAATCTCAAGTCCCTTCCTTCAATCTTGAAAAAAAGATTTACACTTTCCAAAAATGAGATCTCAGATTGTGGCACCCATTTTAAATGTGAGGTAAATCCCACATTCCCTTTGAATGCGAGCTGTTGATCGTCCGAAAGAGAATCGCGATCGGAATAAAGCAGGTTTTCCAATTTCAGCCCTTCCCCAGCTGAGTTCAAATCCATATTCAGAACGTTTTTGTCACGATAGTCCAAATTCAGATCCAAATCAAAATCGTTTTCGGCTATTTCTGTAAGTGGGCTCTTCACAACCAGCCGCCTGCGCTTAAGATCGATGTCATAAGGCCCTTTCAATGAGATGTCGAAATCTCGTGTTTTGAGCTTCAAGGTATCCATCAGAGTCCGGCCATTGACACCCAAATCGATATTTCCCCGTATCCGATCATCCTTCAATTCAAAATCTCCTTTAAGCTCTTCAACGTCGATAGGAATGATAACCCCCGTAGGCCTATCCACAATCGTCACTCTCGCTCCATTCATTCGAATCAAGTCAATCTTAAGTACCAACTGGGTGGAATCGGGTTTCTTAGATCTTTTTCTAAGCGGTTTAAATGCTTTTGAAATGATCTGGACACCGGAGCTGTCGCGCTCTATGAAAAGGCGTGGCTCTTGTAATTCCAGGCGATTAATATGGATATTGGTTTTCAGAACATCCTTGAGGTCTGTCTTGAATCGGGCATAGGGCACATCAATAATGACGTTCCTTCTTTCTCCCGAACCGGCTTTAGACTCCCAAAATTGAAGATTTCTGATCTTGACCTCCAGATTCGGGTAGTCAAACAAGTTCCCCACTGAGATGGAACCGACGGTAAACTCTCCTTGAAACTCAAGATTAACGCGCTCCAAGAGTTCTTCGCTGATCTGGTTTTTCCGGAGGTTCAGAAAGGCAAATACAATGCCGAAAACAAAAAAAACAACTATGAGCAGCCCCAGGGCGATCTTTTTCAGTATGCCCCATTTTCGTTTTCCAGAATCCATATGCTGCTCTGCCATCTTATTTAGGCTTTAGCGCTACCATAGATTCAGAAGGAAACTCCCTTAGAATCTAAAGCGTCAAACGACCTCAATAAACAAACCTTCATCCGTCTTATTGACCTGGGCCAGCTTGTTTCGGGTAAGCTCCTTGATCGATTTGTCCCATTTCTTGTTCGAGAGCCCGGCCTTTTCCTTTAAGGTGCCCAGCTCCATTTTTTCTTCTTTTGACAGGATATCGAGAACGCCTTTCGACTCATCCGTGATCTCCACAGGCTTCTTTTCGGGTTTCATCTGAGGAAAGAAGAGTACTTCCTGGATGGAAGCGTTATTGGTAAGAAACATCACCAATCGGTCAATTCCGATACCGATCCCGGAAGTAGGTGGCATACCGTACTCCAGGGCGCGCACAAAGTCCATGTCGATAAACATGGCCTCGTCATCTCCCTTTTCGGATAGCTTGAGTTGGTCCTGAAAACGCTCCAGCTGATCGATCGGGTCATTGAGTTCCGAATAGGCATTCGCCAACTCTTTTCCGTTTACGATCAATTCAAAACGCTCGGTCAAATCGGGGTTGTCGCGATGCTCCTTGCATAGCGGACTCATTTCTTTGGGATAATCTGTGATAAAAGTGGGTTGAACATAATGATGCTCGCACATCTCACCAAACAACTCGTCGATGAGCTTTCCCTTGCCCATGGTCTCATCCACCTCGATTCCAAGATTTTTACAAACCTCTCTGAGCTCATCTTCATTCATTCCCGCTACGTCGTGACCCGTATGGGTCTTGATCGCCTCCAGGATCGGAACTCTGGGATAAGGCGCTTTGAAATCGACCTTTTTATCGCCAATTTTAGCCTTGCTTGTACCGTTTGCGTCGATTGAGACTTTCTCGAGCAGCTGCTCCGTCATGTCCATCATCCAGTGATAGTCCTTGTAGGCCACGTAGAGCTCCATCACCGTAAACTCGGGGTTGTGGGTACGATCCATTCCTTCATTGCGAAAGTCCTTGGAAAACTCATAAACCGCATCAAAGCCTCCAACAATGAGACGTTTGAGGTAGAGCTCATTGGCAATTCTCAAATACAAAGGTATGTCCAGAGCGTTGTGATGCGTCACGAAAGGACGCGCCGCAGCTCCTCCCGGAATGGGTTGAAGTATGGGAGTCTCCACCTCGAGGTAGCCCCTCTCATTGAAGAACTCACGAATGGAATTGGTGATTCGGGTTCTTTTGAGAAAGGTCTCCTTGACCTGGTCGTTAACCATCAAATCGACGTATCGCTGCCTATACCTCATTTCGGCATCGCTAAAGGCATCATGGGTCTTGCCATCGGCATCGACCTTTACGATCGGCATGGGCTTGAGAGCCTTGGAAAGCACAGTCAATTCTTTGACCATGACAGACTTTTCCCCTACCTGTGTTTTGAAGACCTCTCCGCGAATGCCTATGATATCTCCTATGTCGAGCAATTTTTTGAACACGTCATTATAAAGGGTTTTGTCATCACCCGGACAGAGTTCGTCTCGGTTGATGTAGATCTGCATCCGACCCGTCGAGTCCTTCAGTTCAGCAAAAGAGGCCTTGCCCATGATCCTGCGACTCATGATCCTCCCGGCAAGGACTACTTCCTTGCCTTCCAGCGTGTCAAACTCCTCTACAACCTCACTCACCGTCGAAGTGGTTTTGAATTGTGCTGCCGGATAGGGGTTGATTCCCAGGTCTCTGAGCTTCTTAAGCGACTCGCGCCTTACAATTTCCTGTTCCGATAATTGCATGTCAATTTTTGGTTTTGAAAAACGAGTGCCAAAGATACAATCCTTTTCAAGAATAGCCAACGCCAGAGGCTTGTCGAGGCTCACAGAAGAAAAGAGTGAGTTCCTTGTAACACATGCGAAATATCTGCGTCATGTAATTAGAAATAAAATGACGAATTTTGTGAGTTCAAAACGAGAAGTGAAATGAGTTTCTGGCGCGTGCTTTTATCGATTCTATTTCCTCCCCTTGCCGTGATTGACAAGGGATGTGGAAGCGTGCTTATCGTGTTTATCCTGACGCTGTGCGCCTGGATCCCCGGAGTAATCGGGGCGCTGATCATATTGAACAACCCAAAATACGCTTAATGAGCATTGAAGTTCAAGACATCGGGCGGAGCGACTACCGTGAAGCCTGGGATTACCAGGACGAGCTTTTCAAAAGGATCGTCGACATCAAACTCGCCAATCGCGATCGTGAAGTAGAAGAACCACGACCCGGATACTTCCTGTTTACCGAACACGATCATGTATATACCCTGGGCAAGAGCGGTGACCTTTCCAATTTGTTATTGTCAGAAGAACAACTCGAAAAGAAGGGTATCTCCTTTTTCAAATCCAATCGCGGAGGAGACATTACTTATCACGGGCCCGGACAGATCGTAGGCTACCCGATTATTGACCTGGAGGCTTACAAACCGGATATTCGCTGGTACATGAGGAGCCTGGAGGAGGTGATCATAAGAACCCTGGCTGAATACGGTATCGTTGGAACCCGAAGCGAGGGTGAAACTGGTGTCTGGCTGGATGTAGGCACTCCGTTTGCCCGAAAGATCTGTGCCCTTGGGGTACGAACTTCGAGATGGGTCACGATGCACGGCTTTGCCCTGAATGTCAATACCGACCTGGGATTTTTCGATCATATCATTCCCTGTGGAATACGCGGTAAGGCTGTTACATCCATGCACGCAGAACTCGGTATACAGCTTGATCCGGAAATTGTCAAGGATCAGATACTGAAGCATTTTTCAGAGGTTTTCACCGCAGAAATGGTCACTACTCCTCTTCGTTGAAATACACCTTGTAATATTTCATCTTCTTCTCCTGATCATAGCCCAACTCGAGGTATTCGGCTGAAGCGTCAGGTGCCTCCACGTCCAGCTTGATCTGTATGTGGGTGTCGAGCTTGATCTCCGTCCTGATTTTCTGTTTCTGCTTTTTGACCACCAGGTCAGCCACGTGAAACTGGTTTCTGACCAGCAGACCCCGTTCCTCTTCAAAAGACTTTTTGTAATCGTCGAACTGCTGCTTCATATCCTCCTCATCAAAAACCTCTTCCTTGAAGTCATGGATGTTCACGGTCTCATTTTCCTTGAGAAAATCGATGGTTCGGGCCAGGAAATGACTGTGCTCCTGTGTACTGTATTCGGGTTTGAGCACTTCCCCGGAGAACTCGCGACAAAGATCGATGTACGTGAGGGTGTGGTGGTTGCTGTCGTCGGCATATTTGACATTGAGAAAATTTCGGGTCCAGTACTGCGCATCGTAATTGTTGTTGTCGACGCTGAAGACGGCCAGACCCTCATCATCCTTGTAGTTCACGATCAGACAGCCCTTGTCTATTTTCTTGGTGCTGATCCCTTTCTGCACGGCAATGTCATAGCTGTTCCCTTCCAAAAAGGTTTGAAAGAAGTCTGTTTTGGATTCGATTTTGTAGATACCAATAGCCTGGGTCAAAATCTCCTTGTATTCGACGTCATCGAACAGGACCACGATCACATCTCCGGTTTTGATCTGGGCAGAATTCGACTGTTCATATAGGTGGGCAACGACGTTTTTCGAAACCTCCACAAAACTCTCCTCATCCTGAAAAAGCCGTTGTGAGTAGGAATTGATCTCGTTCAGATTCACATCCGCGTGATGGGTGAACTTGAATCGTTCGGTGACATTGGCAAAGGGTTTCAGCAGATACGGCAGCATCAACTGGTAACTGTCTTCATCAAAAACGACGGGGCTCTCAGAAAACGCATTCTTGGTATCATTGAACTTGTTGCCGATCTTGTGGATGATCAGCTTGGGAATGCTGGCACGGTTTCTCTTGATCATGGGATGCTGTAAATGGAATAAATTAAAGGCTGCAATGATACGACAATCCGACAGAAAACGAAAGCTATATTTGCCAGGGCATCATTCGATATCAGCCCGGAAGATCGAGTTTCAATTGGGCAGGGAGGAGCTGGAAAGACTGTCTGTGGTGCTCCGTTGAACCGTGCTCTCGAATGGCCTGTCTATGCTGGATGGTCGGATACCCTTTGTTGCTCTTCCATCCGTACATCGGAAAGGAGGCATGCAGACGCTCCATGTATTCATCGCGATACGTCTTAGCCAACACGGAAGCTGCTGCGATACTCAGATACTTGCCATCACCCTTGACTATGGTCTGGTGAGGAACATCCTTATAAGGCTCAAAGCGATTCCCATCGACGATGACAAACCGCGGTTTGCGATCCATGGCATCGAGGGCCCGATGCATGGCCTGAATAGAAGCGCGCAAGATATTGATTTGATCTATTTCGTACTGGTCGACAAAGGAAACACCATAACAGAGCGCCTCTTTCTCAATGATGGGTCGCAGCATTTTTCGCCGGGCCTCGGTGAGCTTTTTCGAGTCGTTCAGAAGATCATTGGAAAAACCCTTCGGCAAGATCACCGCGGCCGCCACAACCGGTCCGGCCAAACAACCTCGTCCGGCTTCGTCAGTTCCTGCTTCCAGGTCGGTATTTGAAAATTTCAATTGAAGCATTGTAGCACAAGAGCGAGTTGTATCTCGCCGGTTCCAAAGGTAAGAATCCGACAAGGAATCCAGGGAATAAAATTTGAACAAATAGTTTACCTTTGTCAACAATTCAAATCATCCATGCGGAGAACTATCACCCTACTTTTCCTGTTGTTTCTTGCTGCATCGGGGATTGCTCAAATTCGTCCGACGCGGACCGATGACATCACCAATCCTTTTGTGGATGAGTACGGCGATACTACGCGAGTAGCCACTAAGGAGATCCAGGTGGAGTTGAGTGATGAGACCTTCTTCGAAGATTACAAGATCATCGATCAAAACCTGGATACCACCTATATCGATACTTCACTGGCAATTGACAGAAGTTATAAATTCAATTTTCTGCGCAAGGACCTGCTGGACTACATGCCCTTTCACAATCCGGGTCAAAGCCTAAACAACATCGCTTACAGCTTTGATGATTCCCGATATCATCCAACAATAGGCGCAAGGGCACAGCACGGAAACTATTTCCAGGTCGAGGACATCAAATATTACAGCGTGCCTACGCCGAGCACGGAGCTGATGTGGCGTACGGTATTGGAACAGGGACAAATTCTGGACGCCATGTTCACCTTCAATCTCTCCAGACAATTCAATGCCACGGTGGCATTCAAGGGAATGCGTTCTCTGGGAAAATACAGGTCGGCTCTCACGGATCACGGGAATGCCAGGATATCCTTGGGTTACCATACCAAAAACAAGAGATATTTTGTCAGGGGGCATATTGCGGCGCAGGACCTTTACAACGAGCAAAATGGCGGGCTGACTCCAGAATCCATTTTAGACTTTGAGAGCAACGATCCGAATTTCAAAGATCGGGCACGACTCACCACCAATTTTACAGATGGCAAAAACGGGATCCGCGGAAACCGGTATTACTTTGATCATTTTTACAAACTTTGGGACAAAAAGGACAGCACGCGTGCGATTCCTTCTGACTTGCGCATCGGTCATGTATTCAACTATGAACGCAAGCATTATGGCTATGAGCAAGACAGCCCCAACGACTTCTTTGGCTCGGCTTTCACCAATGAGATTGATGACGACGTCAAATACTCCAAGATGTTCAATGAGGTTTTTATCGCCCTCAATTCTCCTTACACCTTGGGAGAGGTCCGCTTTAAAGTGAACAACTTCGACTACGAGTACATCTACAAGAGCGCGTTGATCTCTGACAACGGGATCATCCCTCCCGGACTGGACGGCGATGCCTTGGCCGTTGGCGGGGAATGGCACACAAAATTCAAGAAGTTTAACCTGGATGTCGATGCGACACAGATCATTTCAGGCTCCCTTACCGGAAACTCCTATTCGGCCCGGGCAAGTTTTGTATCCGACAGCGTTTTTACCGCAAGTGCCCGGGTTTTCAGCAACAGCCGTTCTCCCAATTTCAATTTCCTGCTTTATCAAAGCGGTTATAAACACTACAACTGGAGCAATAACTTTAAAAACGAACAGCTCAATGGGCTGGAGGTCGTTTTTGACTCCGACAAATGGCTCTACGCCTCGGTGAGATGGACCAATATCGAAAACTACACCTATTTTGAAGAGGCAGATGAAACGGGTCAGACCTCTCCTGCCCAGGCCAGTGAATCGCTGAGTTACTTCCGGGTCGATCTCAGCAAGGAATTCAAATTTGGAAACTTCCGGCTCGACAATCAGTTCATCTACAACCAGGTAACCAGTGGAGAAGATTTCTTCCGGGTTCCGGATTTCGTCACGCGGAACACATTGTACTACGCGAACCATATTTTCAAGGGCAAGCCCATGTACCTCGAGACGGGAATCACCTTCAAGTATTTTGGAGAATACTACATGAATGCCTACAACCCCCTGATCTCCGAATTTTACCTGCAGAACGACAGGCAATTCGGGGCTTTCCCCCTGGTGGACTATTTCATCAACTTTCGGGTGAAAACCATGCGGGTATTCTTTACCCTTGAACACCTCAACTCTTTGTTCACGGAGAAGAATTATTACTCGGCTCCCACCTACCCCTATCGTGACTTCGTGATCCGCCTCGGTCTGGTCTGGAACTTCTTTATATAAGGATCGGACACCATGCGAAAGGAAATCAACATCCAGGTAAGTCCCGAGCAAGCGGCCGACCCCGCTCTGCTGAAATCTGCCGTTAGCAAGAGCGCAAGGTTGCCGGCCGACGAGATCCGACATGTAGAAATTCTAAAACGCTCCATCGATGCCCGGCAGAGAAAGGTCCGGATCAACTTGCGGGTTCGCATCTACGTGCACGAAGACTTTGAGGAGGAAGAAATAAAGCTGCCCAACTATCCCGATGTGAGCAAGGCACGGGAAATCCTGATCGTCGGAGCCGGGCCTGCAGGTCTATTTGCCGCTTTGAAACTGATTGAAAAAGGGTTCAAACCCGTCGTATTGGAGCGTGGCAAGGACGTCAGAGCCCGACGCCGAGACCTGGCCGCAATCAACCGAAATCACAAGGTGAACCCCGACTCGAACTACTGTTTCGGAGAAGGAGGAGCCGGCACTTACTCAGACGGCAAGCTCTACACGCGCTCGAAAAAAAGAGGAGACGTCAACCGGATTCTGCGCCTGCTCATCGCGCACGGCGCAAACAAGAACATCGCGATCAACGCCCATCCTCATATCGGGACCAACAAGCTGCCCAGGTTGATCCAATCGATTCGGGAGACCATTTTGAGGCACGGCGGAGAAATCCAATTCAACACCCGGGTGACCGACCTGCTTCTGAAAGAAAGTCGAATTACTGGGGTGGTCACGCAAAACGGAGACAAGCTGGAGAGCGACAGGGTCATCCTGGCGACGGGCCATTCGGCCCGGGACATCTTTGAGCTGCTGCACAGAAAAGGAATTGCCATTGAGGCTAAACCCTTCGCCCTGGGAGTGCGGGTTGAACATAGCCAGGAGCTCATCGATCAAATTCAGTATCACTGCGAGATTCGAGGCCCCCACCTCCCTCCTGCTCCCTACAATGTTGTTAAACAGGTAGGGAATCGAGGGGTCTATTCCTTTTGCATGTGCCCTGGGGGTGTGATCGCCCCCTGTGCCACCGCTCCGGGCGAAGTGGTCACCAATGGATGGTCACCCAGTAAGCGCGACCTGCCTACCTCAAACTCGGGCATCGTAGTTTCTATCGCCCTCGAAGATCTTAAGAATTACAAGCAGCACGGACCACTCATGGGATTGGAATTTCAAAAGGAGATCGAGCAGCGCGCCTGGAGACTGGCCGGGGAAACGCAACGGGTCCCGGCTCAACGACTCCTGGACTTTACAAAGGGAAAAGTATCTGCATCGATTCCGAAAACATCATATCAGCCCGGCACTACTTCGGTCGAAATGGGTGAGGTTTTGCCAAACTTCGTGAACAGGAGCCTTCAGGAAGGGTTTCAACTCTTCGGCAAATCCATGAAGGGATATTTGACCAATGAAGCCGTCGTCCATGCTCCCGAGTCGAGGACTTCTTCGCCGATCCGAATCCCTAGAGATCGTGACAGCCTTCAGCATGTACAAGTTCAGGGGCTTTACCCTTGTGGTGAGGGTGCGGGTTATGCAGGTGGCATAATATCAGCCGCCATTGATGGTGAAAAATGTGCCGAAAAAGCTAGTTTGGGTCTGAAGTAGGCACGCGCCACGGGGGATTCTTTCGGTTCTCACCTGCCTTGAAGAGAATGATCTTGTTCCCGTCCGGATCTAAAAGACGGGCTTCTCGCCAGAGCCAGGACCTGTCTTCCGGCATTTCGTCAAAAACAATTCCAGATGCGATCAGGCCGGTGACCTTGTCATCCAGGTCATCGACCTCGAAATAAACGTAGCTCCCTTCCCCGGAAGGAAGAGCCTCCACTTTGTGCACTGAGAAAGTCGCATCCCCAACGGGGCACTCAAAACGAACGTAATGAGGCCGGGCATCCACGATAAGTCGCAATCCCAGCTTCTCGTAAAAAGCAGTTGCTGCCTCTACATCGACAGACGGGACGGTTACCTGGTTCAAGTTCATGCCTGTTTCGTTGTCAATTGTCGAATCTTGATCTTGAAAGCGGCGAAGGTCAAGGTCATAAACGGGCTCAGCCAGTTAAATATGGCATAGAAGAAGTACTCGTCGACTCCTACCCCAAGAACACCTGACTGGTAAGCTCCACATGTGTTCCACGGAACCAGGACCGAGGTCACCGTACCCGAATCTTCAAGGGTCCGACTCAGGTTTTCGGGTGCCAGGTTTTTTTCCTCGTAGGCTTTGCTGAACATTTTTCCCGGAACGACGATGGCCAGGTACTGATCAGATGCCGTAACATTGAGCGCAAGACAGGTCGTAACGGTACTGGCGAAGAGTCCGAAGGTCGTATGGGCAAGTTTGAGAAGGGCTCCGCTTATCGTGGACAACGCCCCTATGGCATCCATGATGCCCCCAAAGACCATGGCGCAGATGATCAGCCAGATCGTATCCAGCATCCCATACATCCCCCCTGAAGAGAACAAGTCATTGAGAGACTCATTGTCCGTAGCTATCGAAGTATCAACAGTGATGGCGTTCATGATCCCCTGGTAGGCACTTTGAAAATTCAGCTCCGCACCTCCGGAAACCGAGATCAGGACGTCCGGCTGAAAGAAAATGGCAAAGACACCTCCCAACAGTGTGCCGATCAAAAGAGCGATCAGGGGCTGTGTTTTTCGAATGATCAGAAAAATCACGGCAGCCGGAACCAGGAATAGCCAAGGGCTAATGTTAAAGGACTCCCGGATGGAAACCAGAATCGACTCCGTATCGGTCGTTCCTGAAGTGTCAAAGGTGAACCCCAAAATGATAAATACAATCAGCGTGATCGTTATGGTTGGCACCGTGGTGTATGCCATGTATCGAATATGAGTGAAAAGGTCGGTACCTGCCATGGCAGGAGCAAGGTTGGTGGTGTCTGAAAGCGGCGACATCTTGTCTCCGAAATAGGCTCCTGAGAGAACGGCACCGGCCACCATGCCCAGTGGAATTCCGAGGGCTCCCCCGATACCGATCAGGGCTATACCCACGGTGGCTGAAGTGGTCCACGAACTGCCGGTCGCAATAGAGATCACCGCGCAGATCACAACCGTGGCCGGAAGAAAAATAGTAGGGTTTAAAAGCTTGAGACCGTAATAAATCATACTTGGAATGACACCGCTGACCAACCAGGTGCCGGCGAGAGCTCCCACGAACAGCAGTATCAACAAGGCCCCCGTCGTAGATTTAATATTGTTGGCGACCTCCTCAATCATTCTCTTGTAAGTTACTTTATTGAAGAAGCCAACGATAGCAGCTACAGCGCCACCCAACAGCAAGATGAATTGATTCGATCCGCTCAGTGCGTCATCACCATAAACATAAACGTTGTAAGCGAGCATTCCGATAAGGGCAATGACAGGTACGAGGGCTTCGTAGATGTTGAGCTCTTTGTTCTTGATTATTCTGTCGTCCATAAAAAAGGGTTGAATCTGTAATGTTACATAAAATGGATGACTTTTGAAAATACCCATGGGGCTCGGTCCTGGATACTTCAATTTTTTTTTCTCATGAACGCAACCCTTCGCCTTCTTACACATCTAGTAAGTAAATCCCCCATTACTATGAAACTGGAATATACTATTTTGGAGTTCCTGAGTGAGCGCGACGACGGAAGGTTTGTCGAGCTGACTTCGGTTCACGAGGACTATGAGTCCCTCATGAGTGCTTTAGATGAGCTGAAAGGCAAAAATCTGATTGTAGTTGAGGATGCCGGTCGAGATTTTTCACGATTTGGAATCAGCAACAACCGGCCAAAGTCGGTTAAAGCAAAAATAAAATTGAATGGACGTGCATATTTTCATTCGATGAAAGGAATTGAGCAGATTAAGAAAGAGCTGAGAGGCAGAAGTAGAAATCGCTGGAATCTGACACATTTTCTTAGTTTTTAAATTGATTACTCAAGATTAATCTTAGGATTATAGATCGGGGTTTGCTTGTCAGACCCTTTTTTTTGTGCTCTTCTTTTTTTGTTTAACTTATTTAACATTTTTTTAAACAATTTATAGTTTTGTTTAATGTTTTGTGTCGTATCTTTGACAAAACAATTAAAACACAACCCATGAACTTTAAAAAACTAATGATGAGCACGCTGCTGACCGCAGCTCTCTTTTCGACGTCACTGATTCAGGCAAACGTCAATCCAATCGAACCAAAACCTGTAATTGAAAATGACAGCAAACAGACAATTGTCGGGGTTGCCGCGTCAAATGACAACTTTTCAACTCTCGTGGCAGCAGTGACAGCAGCTGACCTTGTTGAGACGCTCAACTCTGATGGTCCTTTCACTGTTTTCGCACCAACCAACGACGCTTTCGGCAAATTACCTGCGGGAACTGTAGAGACTTTGCTCAAAGCAGAAAACAAAGGAACGCTGACTTCCATCTTGACTTACCACGTAGTGGCAGGCAAATTTGAAGCGGCTGACGTTTTGAACGCGATCAAAAACAACAACGGTTCTTTTACCATCAAAACCGTAAACGGTGAGAACCTGACTGCTTCCCTAAAAGATGGAAAAGTCATGTTGAAAGATGCCAAAGGAAATTATTCAACTGTTATTCTCACGGATGTGGGAGCCAGCAACGGGGTAATTCACGCCATTGATACGGTGGTAATGCCCTAAGTACAAGCCTTTTCCAAGGTTGCGGTCTTAGGCCAGTGAGCTGTAACCTTGATTTATGAGGGGAACCGTCTGTAGCAACGCTACAGGCGGTTTTTTCATTTAAAACCTTTATTTTTAGACTTCTAAATCCGTGAACAATTTGTGTCCTACGGCCTAATAAAGAATAAGTTTCTTTCCATAAATCACATTCACTCATGAAATCTTTAAGCGCTCTACTTCTGGTAATCTCAGTCATCGGATCTACCCATTCTCAATCCCCTGACCCCAACGATCCCGAAAAAGTGGTCCAGGCCAACCTGGAAGCCTATAACAATGGAGACATTGAGGGCTTCATGTCTTATTTCAGCTCGGATATCCTGGTTAGAAATTTCGATTCGGGAGCTGTCACGGCTCAAGGAAAAAAAGAAGTTCGTGAGATTTATACTCGTCTTTTCGAGGCTTCGCCAGATCTGCATTCACGGATTCTCAAGAGGACCGTTTTTGACAACAAGGTGATCGACCACGAATACATCACCGGGAGAAACGGAAGCCAGGAGCCCCTGGAGCTGGTATTGATCTATGAAGTTCGAGACGGCAAGATTTTTCGAATCTCTGTGATGCGCAAGTCATAAACCCCAACCTGATTAAAACCACTCAAATATCTTTCGAGATTTCTGGAATTTCGATTACTTTAGTGATCCATTCCAAAGCAGTGAATCATGGCAGCTTACGTGTTTGTTGAAATCGATATTTACGATCAGGAGCTTTACGAAGAGTACAAGAAAATGACCCCGAATACCATCAAAGCTTATGATGGCAGATTCCTGGTCCGGGGCGGAAAGGCAGAACACCTCGAAGGAGACTGGAACCCCGATAGAATTGTGATTCTTGAGTTTCCTTCTGTTGAACGGGCCCGTGAATGGTGGGAATCCGAAACCTATACACGCGCTCGACTGGTCCGCCAACGGGCGGCAGAAACTAAAATGATCATCTTGGAAGGAGCCTGAAAATTACATCAAACTCGATTAAGAAGTAAACCTATATGTTCAAGACACATTATACCATCTATCAAATCGACGCCTTCACGGACAAAACCTTCAAAGGAAACCCAGCCGCGGTCTGCGTCATGGAGAACTGGCCTGCTGATGAATTGATGCAGAACATCGCAGCGGAGAACAACCTCTCCGAGACAGCTTTTGTAGTGAAAAACCAAGACAGATTCGAAATTCGTTGGTTTACACCAACCCTTGAAGTGGCCCTCTGCGGACACGCGACTTTAGCCTCGGCACATGTGCTGTTTCTCTACTATCACGTTCCGGGAAGCCAGTTGCACTTTCACTCACAGCACAGCGGAGATCTCTACGTCAGTAAAAAAGACGATCGGCTCACCCTGGACTTCCCCGTGGATCCCATTGAGCCCGCTGAGCCTCCTGTCGAACTTCTGGAGGCCTTCAAGAAGAAGCCGTTGGAAGTCTACCAGGGAAAAACCGATTATTTGCTGATCTATGAATCCCAAAAGGATATCGAAGAATGTAACCCGGACATGACTTTACTCAAAAAGTCAAAAGCAAGGGGAATCATTGTCTCGGCCCCCGGTAAGAAAGCCCATTTTGTTTCACGGTTCTTCGCACCGGGCTCAGGTGTTGATGAAGATCCCGTCACCGGATCTGCACATACCACGCTGACTCCTTTTTGGAGTGAAAAACTCGGTAAAAAAAAGATGAAAGCACGTCAGCTCTCCAAGCGTGGCGGCAAGTTGATCTGCGAGCTGAAAGGAGATCGCGTCTTGATCTCCGGGCGGGCCGTGACGTATCTCAAAGGGGAGATCGAGGTTTAGTTCCACATTAGTGCATACAAGGCCGCCAAGACGATGAAAACGGCAAAAGCTCCAATATTGAATTGATTCGAGGTTTTAAAAAGATCTGCGCTCAAGTCAATTCCTTTATCGCTGTCTTGTCCTTTTCCATCGATCCAGCTCACTACCGCGATGACTCCCATGGTCAAAAGGGCCGTGTAACCCATTTGGTCGAGAAATGGTACATTGACAAATAACGGGTTATCCGACCAACCCTTCGGAGCGACCTTGAAATAAAGTGCGATGGGAATGGAGGCCAAAACTCCGTAAATAGCTCCTTTATTGGTCGTTTTCTTCCAGAAAAGCCCGAGCATGAAAACCGCTAAAATTCCGGGACTTACCACGCCCGTATATTCCTGGATGTACTGAAAGGCCTGGTCCAACCCACCCAGCATTGGGGCAATTAGAACGGCAATAAGAAGTGCCACGGCAGCAGTGACCCGGCCGGTCCTCACCGTTTGCTTGTTTGTAGCCTTCGGGTTCACGTAGGGCTTGTAAATATCCATGGTGAAGATCGTCGAGGTCGAATTCAGCATTGACGCCAGAGAAGAAACGATGGCCGCAGCCAGGGCCGCAAAAGCAATCCCTTTGAATCCAGCCGGAAGAAATTGCAAGAGCCAGGGATAGGCCTTGTCAGCCGCTTCGAGTGTAGGGATGTTGTTCTTGGCCAGATCACCGAGACTTGCCATAATTTCCGGATCATTGACCATGACAAAGGCAGCGATTCCTGGAATGACGACAATGAGAGGAATGACAAGCTTGAGCAAGGCGGCCATGAGTATCCCCTTTTGAGATTCCTTGAGGGACTTTGCTGCCAAGGTTCGCTGAATGATGTATTGGTTAAAACCCCAGTAATAGAGATTGGCTACCCACATCCCTCCTACCAGGACACCAATGCCTGGAAGATTCACGTACTCCGGATTGGACTCCTCCAGAATCATTACAAATTTCTCGGGTACCCTGTCGTAGATGACCTTCAACCCTTCAATTAGTCCCTGCCCACCAGAAACCTGATCCAGTGCCAGGTAGGTTGTCGCAAGGCCTCCCAGTACGAGGAATACAACCTGTATGACGTCGGTCCAGGCCACAGCTGAAAGCCCTCCGTATAGAGAATAGGCCGCAGCGAAAAGTGCCAGACCCAAAACCCCATAGACCAAGGGAATCCCCATGATGGTTTCGAGAGCCAGGGCACCCAGGTAAAGGACAGAGGTCAGATTGACAAAGATGTAGAGACCGATCCAAAATACGGCCAATATGGTCTTCAGATTGGTGGAATAGCGCTGTTCGACAAATTCAGGAATCGTATAAAGCCCTTTCTCGATGAAAATGGGCAGGAAATATTTTCCTACCAATAATAAGGTGAGCCCACCCATCCATTCGTAGGAGGCGATGGCCATACCCACAGCAAATCCGGATCCAGACATCCCGATGAACTGTTCAGCTGAGATGTTAGCCGCAATCAGGGAAGCTCCAATCGCCCACCAGGGAAGCGACTTTCCGGCCAGGAAATAGTCTTCGGCATTTTTTTCGTGACCCTTCTTGTCACGGGACACCCAGAGCCCAACTCCCAGAATGGTTATCCCGTAAACAATGAAAATCAGGTAGTCAATGGTTTGAAAAGATGCGTTCATGGCCCGGCAGAGATTTGCGTAAATATAGCAAATGTGCTGAACCCTTGATATCTAAACTAGCGATTATTGCTCTGATCCAACCCTCATTCTCCCTGACCCAGTGAAAACCCCCGCTTCCCATCAAATTCATAGAGATTCTCCGTTTTAATAACGTCAAATCCCAGATCATATAGTTTCGACAGGAGAGCTACAACCTGTTCAAAATCAATGGAAGCATAATCGGGCTCTCTCCTATTGATGTGGGCATCTAGTCCTACAAACCTGCAACGCCAGTGGTCGGTGCAGTACGTTTCTTTCAACCCTTTGGGATATACCTTGACCCCGCGATTAGTAATCATTTTTAACTTTAGCTTATAGACTTCGATGTTTGCCAAGGCATCTCCTATTTCATCGGGGTCGCTGCCTTCCCAATCGATAAAAACATCCACGCCCACAAGTTCTTTTTGTTGCGGTCTTCGAACGTAATCCGGGATATGAATCTTGCCGGTTCCATGCTCCAGCGTACTTTTTGGAAGCTTTTTCGGAGCTCCTCCCAAATTAAAGATCAGGTAATCTGCAAATTCCTGGGTTCCAACTAATTCTTTGCTGATTCCTTCCTGAAAGATATCTGCCGTGTGATAGCCCTGCTCCAAAGTTCTCAACCAGGCATTTTTGACCTTGTCTGCGACTGAAGTTTGACCAATGTGCGCCAACATGGCCACGGCCGCATTGATCAGCCCCGAAGGGTTGGCTACTCCTTTACCTGCAATGTCTGGGGCTGAGCCATGAATCGCCTCAAACATAGCCACGTTCTTCCCGATGTTTGCCGATCCGCACATACCAACTGAGCCTCCTATTTCCGCAGCGATATCCGAAATTATATCTCCATAAAGATTTGCAGTTACAATCACGTCATAATTTTCAGGGTTGGCCGCCAATCGGGCCGATCCTATGTCAATGATCTGTGTTTCACTTTCGATCTCCGGATACTCAGGGGCAATTTCGTCAAAAACCTGATGAAAAAGCCCGTCTGTAATCTTCATGATGTTGTCTTTGACCATACAGGTAACCTTTTTTCTCCCATAGGCACGAGCATATTCGAAGGCATAACGGATAATGCGCTCAGATCCGGGCCGGGTGATGAGCTTCAGACACTGATAGACATCCTGAGTCTGTCTGTGCTCAATTCCAGCATACAGATCCTCTTCGTTCTCGCGAATGATGACAACGTTCATGTCCGGAAAATTGGTGTGAATGTACGGACTGAAGGCCTCGACGGGTCGAACATTGGCAAAAAGACCAAGTGATTTTCTCAAGGTTACATTCAGACTTTTGTATCCTTTGCCCTGTGGAGTGGTTATTGGAGCCTTGAAAATAACCTTGCTCTCACCAATAGCATCCCAGGCTCCAGCATCGATTCCAGAGGTATTCCCAGACAAATACACTTTCTCACCCAAGTCAATGAACTCTGGCTCGAGGTTGGCCCCGGCTGCATCCAAAATGCGAAGAGTTGCGGCCATGATTTCGGGTCCTATCCCGTCCCCGTGGGCCACGGCTACTTTGACTGGGGTGTTTACTCTTTTTTCTTGTAATTGTTGACGTAGTTGTAAAAGACTCATGTGTATGGGATTATAAGTTCGGAGCAAAGATGAAAAGAATCAATCATATATTTTTATTTATATATTTAATATAATACATATAATATCATTTATGTTTAAGCGTCCAACTTCACTTGGTGCGAGTAAATATTCATCCTACTGACCTCAAAAAATCCATAATTTCATACCTTTCGCTCTATTCCTGAACAGCTAAATTCATAATTCACATGCATCTACACGCCTTAGAAAATGACCCTGAATACATTGAATTGCAGACCGAAATGGTCAGAATGCAGAACTGGCTCATTGAAACCGGTAACAGGCTTGTCATTGTCTGTGAAGGGCGAGATAGTGCGGGCAAAGGAGGTGCAATCATGCGATTCATTCGATACATAAACCCCCGACATTACCGTGTGATTGCCCTGAACAAGCCCACTCAGCCCGAAAGAGGTCAATGGTATTTCCAGAGATACATTCAGCACTTGCCAAGTCCTGGAGAGATCGTGTTTTTTGACAGGAGCTGGTACAACCGAGCCGTTGTCGAACCCGTAATGGGATTTTGCACGCAAGAGCAGTACGACAGATTCATCAAACAGGTCGTTCAATTTGAAAATATGATCGTCGAGGACGGAATCCTTCTGTTCAAGCTCTGGTTCTCCATCAATAAAGACGAGCAAAAAGTCAGGCTGGAAGAGCGAAAGGTGAATCCGCTGATCAATTGGAAACTCAGCACCGTAGACATGCAGGCCCAGATGAAATGGGACGACTTTACACGGTACAAAGAGCTCATGTTCAAGAATACTGCCAGCCAAACGGCTCCCTGGACCATCATCAATGGGAATAATAAAGACATCGCCCGCAAGGAAGCCATGCGATACGTCCTGGCCAACATCGATTACGCCCAAAAAGGCCTGACAGGGGCTAAGCTTGAATACGATCCGGAAATTGTCCAAATCCGGCGATGAAAGACAACTTTTCCTTCCGATCTGACCGCTATGCAAAGTTCAGACCCTCCTACCCTCCTGAGATCTTCGATTACCTTGATTCGATTGTAACTCAAAAGGAGGCTGCTTGGGATTGCGGTACCGGCAATGGGCAGATTGCAATCGAACTTTCCGGGCGATTTGAAAGTGTCTTTGCCACAGACATAAGTCATTCTCAAATCTCAGAGGCCGAGACGGCTGCAAATATTCATTACTCGGTTCAACCTGCTGAACAGACCGACTTTGAAGAAATAGATACGCCTCCATTTGAGAACAGGCTCTATTGGTCAAGAGATCATTTCATTGGATATCTCAATACTTGGTCAGCCGTTAAGCACTTCACGGATAAAAAAGGATTCAACCCTGTAGTCCAATTCGA
>JAHEHE010000012.1:25075-49151 GCA_024644725.1 Flavobacteriaceae bacterium
CGCCTCCATTTGAGAACAGGCTCTATTGGTCAAGAGATCATTTCATTGGATATCTCAATACTTGGTCAGCCGTTAAGCACTTCACGGATAAAAAAGGATTCAACCCTGTAGTCCAATTCGAAAAGGAGTTAAAGAGTATTTGGAAATCAGATGAGGAAAAAGAAGTGAGATTCCCCATTCTGCTGAGAATCGGAAAATTGCACTGAGAGTCTCGTTTTATTTTGCTTGTCAAAGCAGCAAATTTGTGTCACCGGAAATTTATTACTTTTAAGAAAATTAGAATGTATGACATCAGAAAATCAAATACTGTGAGCCCGTTTAGAAGGATATTTGTTTTGGTAAGTCTCGCTTTGCTGATCAGTTCGTGCCGGCTCGATGTTAGCACCGATAAAAAAGACAGTTTCAATACAGAAACGATCACTGAGAAAGAGGCTCTGGACCTGTTGCATCGCTGGACCGAGGCCTATCTCCAGGGAGATGCTGACGCTTTGGAGAACATCTTGGACGACAGCTGGCTATATTCTGGCTCTGCCGATGGAAAAACGACAAACAAACGCGCGACGATCGAGGAATTCTCATCAGCCGATTACAAATTTGAAGATATCACCTACGAGAATCTAGAAGTCGATTTGTATGGGGCAATAGCTGTTGTCAGAGGTTCAGAAACAATGGTGATTGTGGGAAACTCGGGTATGGATTCGACACAACTGAGTCTGCGTTTTACGGATGTCTACCAAAAAAAAGATGGGGTGATACGAGCTATCTCGACTCATAGCTCTCCGATAGACGAGGTCCCAAATCAGTCTGAAAATGCTTCAACAAAAACGGCTGCGTCGGGTTTCACTTATGAACTGATGGAAGAGTTTCAATGGATGAACCGGCCTAAATCGCACGAAATAATCGATGGAGTTTTGCACATCACAGCGACCAAAGGCACCGATTTCTTCAACAATCCGGAGGACAATTCTTCTACCTCGTCCGCTCCCTTCCTCTACAAGGAGATCAAGGGAGACTTTGTAGCAAAAGCCCTTGTGCGACCCGACTTCTCCTCTCAATGGAATGCGGTGGCCCTGA
This sequence comes from Flavobacteriaceae bacterium, assembly GCA_024644725.1. GTDB lineage: Bacteria > Bacteroidota > Bacteroidia > Flavobacteriales > Flavobacteriaceae > Lutimonas. The sequence goes on from JAHEHE010000012.1 coordinate 26,150, forward strand.
TGGTTTATGTCGACGACAACAACTGGATCAAATTCGCTTTCGAAAACTCAGATGCCACGGGAAACAGCATCGTATCGGTTGTCACGCGAAACCTTTCGGACGATTCGAACGGGGTCATATTGAAGGGCCATGAACAAGTATGGTTGAAAATCATCAGAAAAGACAACAACTATGCCATGCTTTGGTCCAGGGACGGAAAGGATTTCAAAATGGCACGTTTGACTACCTTACCCGAGTTTGATTCCGTGAAAATTGGAATTGAAGCACAAAGCCCGGTCGGGGATTCTGCCGTTCACGAGATCTTACACTTTGATCTGGCGAAAACCCGGGTAAAAGACATGAGAAAGGGAATCTGAGGTTAACTACATTGCTACCATGAAATACCTTGAACCTACTTATTTTTTAGATTTTGAATCGGAACGCATTCAAGAAATCGTATCCGAATTCAAAGGGAATTCGATCTCTCCAAAAGAAAAGGCCATTGGCCTATATAGAAAAGTGCGGGACGAGTGGAAATACGATCCCTACAGCATCACCCTGAAACCCGAGAACTACAGATCGAGCCATATCGCAGCCAAACCCTCCGGCAACTGTGTAGAGAAATCCATAGTCCTGGTCTCAAGCCTGAGAGCCGTCGGTGTACCTGCTCGATTGCATTTGGGTAAGGTCAAGAATCATATCGCCGTTGAAAGACTTACCGAAAAATTCGGCTCCAATGAACTTACACCTCACGGAATGGTTCAGGCCGAATTGAATGGCAAATGGCTCAAAATGTCTCCCGCTTTCAACGCCTCCCTTTGTGCCCGCTTCAATGTCGAACCTTTGGAATTCGACGGGGAAAACAACTCATTTCTCCAGCAGTTCAACCGGGAAGGAAGTCTTTTTATGGAATACGTCGACGACTACGGTCACTTTGAGGATGTGCCCCTGGACTTCATGAGAAGGAACATACGGGAGCACTACCCCCATATATTCGATCGAGATGACTCCATCACAGAATTCAAGCTTTAGTCCCCGTCCTAAGGTTCTTTAGCGCTTCGGTCAAACCCTCCAAAAATAAATGCTATCTTTAATTCTATTTCGGTGAAAATGCTTTTAATCATCAAAGACATGAAGCGCAAACTAATCGAAAACAAGAAGTTCAGCAATTACCTGATCTATGCTGGTGGAGAGATTTTCCTCATTGTCATGGGTATTCTCATCGCCCTGCAGATCGATAATTGGAACAACGAGAAGGTCGACAGGGAAAATGAACAGAAAACCTACCAGAATGTCAAAAGCCAGGTCAAGGAGGACATGAAAGCGCTTTCTGAGGTTATTGCCTACAACAACATGTACCTGGGTCAGTATGAGAAGGCCAATCAATACATTCTTGCCAACAACCGGAATGCCATTGATACTTTGGCCTATTACGCCATGAACCTGTCCCAGTTTTCGGATTTTCATCGAAGTGCAAACATTTATGAGACCCTGGTCAATAGCGGGGATATCAAACTGATCAAAAATGACAGCATTGCCGGTAGACTTCAGAAGCTGGAAATGACCTATAATTTCATCAACAAGCTGGAAGACATCCACTGGGAGCTCATTATTAATGAGATCTCACCGGTTTTCAGGGGTGTGGTGAACTATACAACCTTTGAAATCATCAAGCCGGATGCTTTGTATTCCGTAGACCTGCAGAACATTTTCTTCGAATGTATCCATTTGGCCAAGATAAAGGATGCCGTCTATCAAAAGGCAATGCATGAGATGCAGGCCGTAATTGACCTGATTGATGCAGAGATCGATAAGAGTCCCTAGAGTCTGCCTTGTATCGTTTAGAACAACTAATGAAACTTAAACCAACGAAGACGAAACACCCTCTCTGTAAACGAATCAAAACTTTGAAATGAATCAAACCTCTCAATCGAAAAATGCTGCCGCAATAATTATTGCCTTAACATGCCTGTTTTCCATTGGATATGCAATTTTGCGTTATCACATTGCGGGTCCGGTACCCTGGAAGGATCTGTCTTTCTTCACCTTGAACAAAGGAATTGCTTTAAGCTCCTTTGTCCTTCTGACCTTCAATTTCAGCTTCGGCCCATTGAACAATTTGGGAGTTCCGGTATCGGACGGATTGCTGAATTCCAGAAAGGCCCTGGGCATGACCGGTTTCTTGCTTGCCTTGATCCACGTGCTGATGAGCTTCATGCTTTTCAACCCGGCCGTATTCTCGAAATTTTACGAGGAGAACGGGACCCTGACGCTGACCGCGGGTCTGAGCATGCTGGGCGGAGTCCTGTCCTTCGTAGTACTTTGGGGATACAACCTAAGCTTTCAGACACACCTGCGAGAAGACAAGAAATTCATCCGGTTCATAACGTCCAGAAATTTCCTGTTGGTGGCCATGCTTTTCAGCCTGTTTCATCTTTTCTTTATGGGATACAAGGGATGGTTGACTCCAAATGCCTGGCACGGAGGACTTCCGCCCATCAGTCTTGTTGGGTTCATACTTTTTACAGTAGGTTATATAATCAACCTGTTTGGACGAAAATAAAAGGCATTGAGGACAAAAATGATCAATAAGCTCTCGAATAAGTTTTTAAGAAGTTTTATCATTACTCTGTCTCTGGCAGGCCTTTTGTTGAATTCTTGTGATTCCAGACCGCTTGATAAGAAAGAGACTGTTGAGAACGATTCGTCTCATGATCTGCCTCTTCGTCCGAATATCGTGTGGCTCGTTGCCGAGGACCTAGGTCCGTATATTGCGCCCTTCGGAGACAGCACAGCATCGACGCCGAATTTGAACCTATTGGCTGCTGAAGGTGTGATCTACACCCATACCTTTTCACCTTCGGGCGTATGCGCCCCGAGCCGGGCTGCAATCGCAACAGGAATGTATCCTTCGAGCATTGGAGCCAACCACATGCGAACAAGGAGCGATTCAGAAGCCACCGGTGTCCCACCTTATGAATCCATTCCACCTCCAGAGGTTCGCATGGTGAGTGAGATATTGAGAATCAATGGATATTACTGCACCAATAACGCCAAGGAAGACTACCAGTTTGATGCCCCTGTAACGGCTTGGGATGAAAGCGGTCGTTACGCCCATTGGCGCAATCGACCTAAGGATCAACCTTTTTTCGCTGTATTTAATTTCAACCAAACACATGAATCCGGGCTGTTCGAACCCTATGGTTTCAAAAACAGCGAAAAAAGACATTATCAGTCGGGAGATCGATACTACGAGATTCAGCCGGGTCAGATGGCAGAGGAGGAAACTCCGAATCATGTATCTAAGGATGCAAACTTTCCGATTCCTCCCTACTTGCCCCACACAGAAACGGTTCGCAGGGATTTGTGGAAGATGTACAATAATATCGCTGAAATGGATCTTCAGATCGGAGCTGTTCTAAAGCAGCTGGAAGACGACGGGCTCCTTGAAAATACGATTATCTTTTTCTACGGAGACCACGGTGGACCACTGCCGAGACAAAAGCGACTGATCTACGATTCCGGATTGAACACCCCCCTGATCATTAGATTTCCTGGAGAGCAAAACCCCGGGCAAAAGAACTCCCAGCTCTTAAGCTTTGTGGACTTTGCCCCGACCCTTCTCTCGCTGGCAGGAATCAAACCGCCCGAATACATGCAGGGTCAGGCATTTTTGGGAGAACATCGAGCAAAACAGGAGCGGAAGTACATATACGGCGCTGCAGATCGCTTTGATGAGGTTACCGATGCCATACGTGCCGTTCGGGGAAATCGCTTCAAATACATTCGAAATTACAGGCCGGAGCAAGGCTATTATTTACCGCTCGCTTACCGGGAGAGGATTCCCACGATGCAGGAGCTGTTGAAGATGAGAGACGAAGGCGAACTCGACAGCATACAGCAGCTTTGGTTTCGAGGGAAAAAAGATCCTGAAGAGCTTTTTGATTGCAAGAACGATCCACATGAGCTGAAAAATTTAGCTGGCGACCCGACCTATGCCGATCATCTTGAGGAGCTTCGTGAAGAGATGGACCGGTGGATCGTAGAAATTGGGGATCAACCCAATCTCCCTGAAAAAGAACTCCTGGAACAACTTTGGTCAGGTCATGACACGAAACCTCAAACATCCGAACCTCAAGTCACTTCTTCCCAGGGAAAAATAACAATTGAGTGCGCCACCGAAGGAGCCTCTATCGGATACAAGGTAATCGGCACGGAGCGGGTCGAACCCGGAGGATGGACCGTATATCAAAAGCCATTTGAGGTGAAACAGGGGTCAAGGCTTATGGTTGTGGCCGATAGAATCGGGTTTGAGCCCAGTGAGATTATACAGATTGAGACTACCGAGACCCACTGATGAATATAAAATCGAACCAATGAGCGAAATCGAACTGATAATCGACCTGCACATAGACTCACGGAGGCAAGGGCCAGGTAGTGAAAAAGACACTTTAAACGCACTTAATTTGATCGGTTTATCGCTGGACCCGGAATTTAAACTCGCCGATATTGGCTGCGGTTCAGGAGGACAGACCTTAACCTTGGCTCAAAATTTAAATGGTCATATCACAGCGGTTGACCTGTTTCCCCAATTCCTGGATGAGCTGAACGAAAAATCAAAAAAGCTGGGGTTGGAGGGTAAAATCAAGACGTTGAATGCATCCATGGACAACCTGCCTTTCAAACCGGGTGAATTCGACGCCATATGGTCGGAAGGATCCATATACATCATGGGCTTTGAAAAAGGAATTCAATATTGGAAAGAGTTTATAAAAGAGGGGGGGCATCTCGCCTTGAGCGAAATCACCTGGACAACAAATTCCCGACCGCAAGAAATTAACGACTTTTGGACACGTGAATACCCGGAAATAGATACCTCCGCGAACAAGATTAAAATTTTGGAGTCGAACGGCTTTAGTCTTGTCGGCTATTTCACCTTATCTGAAGACTCTTGGATCGAGAACTACTACAAGCCTCTGGAGTCTCAATTTGGACACTTTTTGAAGAGGAATGAGAATACTGACCTGGCCAAAAAGGTAGTCCAGGACTATAGATCAGAAATCGAATTGTACATGAAGTACAAAGAATATTACAGCTATGGCTTTTACATAGCAAAGAAAACCGAATGATTATGAAAGAACAATTTGTCTATTGCATGTTCGCTGCTGTGACGCTTTTCATTTCTTGCTCTTCCCTGCCTGAAGGAGCTACACCTGTCGAAAATTTTGAAAAGGAAAAATATCTTGGCATATGGTATGAGATAGCCCGGCTGGACGTGTCTTTTGAGAAAAATCTGAATAATACTTCGGCCGAGTACTCGCTCAATGAAGACGGAACCATCCGCGTGCTTAACAGGGGCTACAACACGAAAAAAAAGAAATGGACAAAAGCTGTTGGTAAAGCGAAATTCGTGGAGGATGAAAATATCGGCAGGCTCAAAGTTTCATTTTTTGGCCCTTTCTATGGCGGATACAATGTGGTTGCCCTAGATCCGGAGTACAAATATGCTTTGGTTGCCGGGTCGAGCCTCAAATACCTGTGGCTACTGTCAAGGGAGACCTCAGTTCCCGATAAAGTGAAATCAGACTATCTGCAAATTGCTGAAGAAATTGGATTTAATACGGCGGATCTGCTTTGGGTCGAGCATGATAAATCGAGTCTGCGGCAAGATGAAAACAAATAAAAATAAAGAGATGAAAGGCAAAATCGAAATCAACTTTCTTGACCATGTGGCCATTCGTGTGAAAGACCTGAATGTATCGGCCGATTGGTATCAAAAGGTCCTTGGCCTGAAGAAATATGAGCTGCCTGAATGGGGAGAGTTTCCGATATTCATGCTGTCCGGCAAGGCTGGAGTAGCCTTGTTCCCCGCAAAGAGGACTGATCCGGCGGTTGATACGAAATCCAGAAATGTGAGAATCGATCATTTTGCTTTCAATGTGAATCGTGAGAGCTATGAGGAAGCGAAAAAACGTTATAGCGAACTTGGGTTGGACTTTAGCGAACAGGACCACCACTACTTCGACTCGATCTATACGCAGGACCCTGATGGACATACCGTTGAGCTCACAACGATAAAAGTGGATGAAAACTTGTTTTACAGAACCGAGTCTACAGGATAAATATCATTGAAAATAAGGATACAAATATGGAAAAACCTTCTTCTTACTGCGAATACGTAAATACCTTGCCGGATGGAAACGTACATCGAATCTATCACGACACGCAATACGGGTTTCCGATTGACTCAGACAATGAGCTCTTTGGCAGGTTGATTTTGGAGATCAACCAGGCCGGACTTTCCTGGACCACCATATTGAACAAGCAGAATAATTTCAGGAAGGCTTTCAGCGATTTCGACATTCGAAAAATCGCCGGATACAATGACCAGGAAATAGCTCGTTTGCTTTCGGATGCAGGCATCATCCGCAACAAACTCAAGGTCAATGCTGTAATTTACAATGCCTCCAAAATCCTGGAAATTCAGGAGGAAAACGGATCTTTCAAAAACTGGCTGGATAGCCAGCCCGATATGGGAACAAAGGAATGGGTAAAACTGTTCAAAAAGCATTTCAAATTCACTGGGGGCGAAATAACCAAGGAGTTTCTGATGAGCACGGGATACTTGCCTGGGGCCCATGTCGAATCATGTCCGATATTTTATAAAACAAGAAATCTTAAACCTGATGCTAGATAGATTTTTTATTCTTTTTTTTAGGCCCATCGCTCTTGGCCTAATCCTGTTATACTTTTCAGGCTGTACCAAAAAAGATGGTGTTTCGGATAAACCCAACATCATCATCATCTTCACGGACGATCAGGGCTATCAGGACGTGGGTTGTTTCGGTTCCCCCGATATTGAAACACCTCACCTAGATCAGATGGCCCGCGAAGGCATCCGGCTGACCGACTTCTATGCGGCACAGGCCGTGTGCTCGGCGTCCCGGGCCGGATTGCTGACCGGGTGCTACCCAAATCGGCTTAGCGTGCATGGAGCCTATATGCCAAAAAGTGAAGAAGGCCTGAATCCCTCGGAAACCACAATCGCCGAGATGTTAAAGCCGCTGGATTACAGAACAGCCATTTTCGGAAAATGGCATTTGGGGGATCACCCGGAATTTATGCCCAACAACCAGGGTTTTGATGAATACTTTGGAATCCCCTACTCCAATGATATGTGGCCTCTGCATCCGCAACAGGGTCCGGTATTTGACTTTGGACCCTTGCCTCTCTACGAGAACGAAACCGTAATTGATACCTTGACTGACCAGACCTCACTTACCACTGAAATCACCGAACGTAGTGTTGAGTTCATCAAGAGAAACAAGGATAATCCATTTTTCCTGTATATGGCACATCCTCAGCCTCATGTGCCGCTTTTTGTTTCTGATAAATTCAAGGGGAAATCGAAACGTGGCCTCTATGGCGATGTGATCATGGAGATTGACTGGTCGGTCGGGCAAGTGCTGAAAACCCTTAAGACTGAAGGACTCGATAAGAATACCCTGGTCATTTTTACTTCCGACAATGGTCCCTGGCTGAGTTACGGAGATCATTCGGGAAGTGCTCTGCCGCTCAGAGAGGGCAAGGGTACAGCCCTGGAAGGAGGACAGCGGGAACCTTTCATAGCGAGATTTCCCGGACAGATCGAGGCAGGCGAGGTCAGTGATATCCCAATGATGGCCATCGACCTTCTACCCACCATAGCCCATTTAACCGGAGCCCAATTGCCGGATCGTAAAATTGATGGAAAAAATGCCTGGGATCTCCTGACCGGAAGATCCGTTTCATCGCCCCAAAAGGCCTATTTCTTCTACTACCGAAAAAATGAGCTTCACGGGGTTCGCTATGGAAAATGGAAGTTGTATTTCCCTCATACCTACCGGACGCTCAATGGCAGAGAAGGAGGCAAGAACGGGCTTCCTGTCGCCTACGAATACAACACGATAGATCATATCGAGCTCTACGACTTATCGAATGACTTTAGAGAGACGAATGATGTGGCTTCAGAATACCCTGAAGTTGTTGCCCAAATCAAGGTCCTGGCCGACCAAATGAGAGGAGAACTCGGGGATGCTCTTACCGGAAAGACTGGAACGGGCAACAGGGCCCCGGGCAAGGTTATCGAAAAATCAGAAAACTAAACACCCCTGAATCAGATCAAACTTAATCGCATTAAACACGAATTGGATGAAAGGAAAAATCCAATATGATTTCTCTGCAGAGATTTGGCAGCACAATTCAACGGGGAGTTGGTTTTTTGTCTCCCTGCCCGAACATCTTTCAGATGAGATCCGAGAAAACCTGAAATGGCAGGAAGAGGGTTGGGGAAGAATGAAGGCCTCCGCGGGCATCGGAAATCTGATCTGGGAAACGGCTATATGGTTCGACAGAAAACGAAACACCTACCTGCTTCCGCTCAAAGCTGAAATCCGGGAAAAGCAGAGTCTCAAAACAGGGGATCTGATCCATCTGAAACTGTGGATTTGAATGGCTCTTTTTCTAGGTAAATCCTCTATTTCTTCGTAACTTAAAAGTCCGTTTCTAAACCTTGTTTTCATGGCTGATCCGGTGAAAAACGTATTAATTTGTGGAGCTGGTATGTCCGCTACTGACCTGATCTTCTACATGCTTGAACATGCGGAAGAATTCAACTGGACGGTTACAGTAGGAGACATCGATGTAGAGACTGCCACACGTAAAATCGGAGGCCATCCCAGGGGCAAAGCCGTCTACTTCGATTGCTATGACAACAACATCATGGAACAGCACATCAAAGATTCGGATATCGTAATCTCTCTTTTGCCTCCAGGGATGCATGCTGCTACTGCCAAAATCGCCCTTCGGCATGATGCTCACGTAGTCACCGCTTCTTATGCGAGCCAGGAAATGATCGACATGCACGAAGAGGCGAGAAAAAAAGATCTGACATTTTTGAACGAGTTGGGTGCCGATCCCGGAATCGACCATATGAGCGGTATGCGATCCATAGACTCGATTCGTGGAAAAGGTGGGGAATTGACTTCCTTTGAATCTTACTGCGGGAGTCTGATTGCCCCTAAGAGCAATGACAATCCCTGGGAATACAAGTTCACCTGGAGCCCGATGAATGTAATCCTTGCAGGAAGCACAGGTGCATGCTATTATGAGGATGGAAACCTTCGATGTGTCCCTTATCATCGGTTGTTTGAAAACCCAAAAAAGATTGAGATACCTGGATTTCGTGATTTTGAAGCCTATGAAAATCGTGATTCCGTGAGCTTCAGGAAAAAATACGGATTGGAAGACATACCGACATTCATCCGGGCAACCTTGCGCTACCCCGGTTTCTGCGAGGCCTGGAACCTTTTGATAAAACTCGGGCTGACCGCAAACAATTACCCTATTGACGACAGTGAAAATATGACCTACCGGGATTGGGTCTCTTCCTATCTTCCCAGGGGAAATGTGAATTTGGAAAACCGCCTGGCCGATCATTTGGAAATCAAGAGAAATGGAGAGCTTCACAAAAAACTGCTATGGACGGGCCTTTTATCAGAACGCCCTATCACCAGGAATTACGGAACACCCGCAGAGATATTGCTGGATCTGCTTCTCGATAAGCTGAAGTTCAAAAAAGGTGATACTGATATGCTGGTTTTCTACGAAAGAATTCGCTACCGACTGAATGGGGAACTTCGTGAGCATGTTTCGCACCTGGTTACAAGGGGGATCGATCATGAGCATACCGCAATCTCTAGAACTGTAGGACTTCCGGCTGCTATTGGCGCTAAATTGATCCTGAACGGAAGCGTAAAAAGCCGCGGGATTCTATATCCATGGACTCACGAGGTCTACCAACCCGTTCTCGACGAACTGGCAGAATTTGGCATTGCCTACAGCTCATCCGATACGCTGCTTGAGGATTCAGTTGCCGATTTTTAGTAAATTCGCAGCTCAAATTCTTGACCCCTATGAGAAGTGTATTTCTTTTTTTGTTTTTCGCATCGTTTTCCTGCTTTGCCCAATTGAGCTCCCGGTTTTCGAAAGAACAGGTGCTTTCCGATTTAAAATCGCTGAGAAGCTCCCTGGAAGAAGCGCATTACGATATGTATGTCTACACGCCCCGGAAAACGATCGATTCAATCTACCAGGAGCTTTCATCTTCGGTAAAAGAGGATTCGCTCAGCCTGCTCGAGACGACGAATTTGCTCCAAAGACTAACCTCTGCCGTGAACAACGGACATACCGAGATCTTCTTTCCGATCCAGTCCTATTTGACCTATGCGGAAGGAGGGGGTACAATTTTTCCGATTGAAATTGCCTTTGAGAACGATCGTGCGCTGATTCGAAAGAATTGGTCTGACATCCCCGAGCTGGAACCGGGAACCGAGATCATAAGCATTGACGAAATGAGTATTTCGGAACTCCTCGAAAATATTCATCCTCAAGTATCCGCTGAACGGAACTATTTCAAGAATGCCAAGATCGAGTTTTATTCCATTCCCAGAATGTATTGGCAAGTCTTTGGCGAGAAGGAGAATTTTAGCGTTGAAGCCAGGATTGACGGAAAAATCAAAAAATATCAAGTAAATGCCGTGAAAGTGTTCGAAGGATATGAAGGGAAAAGGTCGGAAGTTCTCAATGCTTCGATGCAGCTCAAATTCGTCGATGGGGTCGCCTACCTGAATCCAGGGGATCTATTCGGAGACGAGGACAAGTACAGAAAGTTCATTGATTCCTCCTTCGCCGCGATCCAGGAAAGCAAGGCATCGAACTTGATCATCGATCTGAGAAACAATCAGGGCGGAAATGACTCCTTTGGCGACTACATGGTCTCCTATATCGCGGACAAGCCTTTTCAATGGAGTTCGGACTTTACCCTGAAAACCAGTTCCTTTTTGAAGGACAATATCCGAAAAACCAGAGACACCACTTCGGCCTTTTGGTCCAGCGCGTTGACCCATGAGGACGGTGAGATCTATCCTTATGAATTTGAGCCTTTTCAGCCTCAACCCGTTGAAAAAAGGTTTGAAGGAAAGGTTTATGTCCTGGTGAATCGCCAGTCGCATTCCCAATCTACCGTGACCGCTTCGCAGATTCAGGACTATGGTTTTGGCACCATTGTGGGTGAGGAAACCGGAGAATTCCCAACACTCTACGCCTCTGTCTTTAAATTTCAACTTCCAGAGACCGGGATTGAGGTTCAAGTTTCAAAAGGATACATGGTTCGCGTAAATGGCAGCAGAGAAGCCCGGGGTTTAGTGCCGGATATATTTATCCAGGATCATTTGCTCGATGAGCAGGACGAGATTCTGGAGGGTCTTCTTGAAAAAATTAACGCAGATCGTTAAAACCCCTGTCCTCTTTTTTGAGAAGAAGGTTGTATTTTTGATGGTTCAGAAAAAAAAACTGAAATCCTATCAATATTAAGCCCCATGAATAAAAAAGAAGTTCTCGATCGGGAAGGTCTCGAGAAGATCAAGATCGACATGAAATACTTGCTTTCCCTCTTCCGGGAAATGCTCACCTCCATTGGAGAGGAGGAATTGGCAGACGGACTTTTTATGGACCGAATGACGGTTTCCAAAGAGAAGGACCCTTCCAATGAAAAATTAGTTCAGGCCATCGGAATTTGTTTCGAGCTGCTCAATTTGGTCGAGGAAAATGCAGCTACGCAATACAGAAGGAAGGCCGAGACGCAGTTTGGAATCGACTCAACGAGAGGTTCCTGGGGAGAGACGCTCCATCAATGGAAAGCAGAAGGAGTCGATCCGTCTCAAATTGTCAAAAAATTACAAGACGTCAGGGTGGTACCTGTTCTGACTGCGCACCCTACAGAGGCAAAACGGCTCACAGTACTCGATATTCACAGGGAACTCTACTTGTTGCTGGTCAAGCGGGAAAATCCAAAATGGTCGGCAGCCGAACAAGCTGCCTTGAAACAAGAGATCATCAGTTTGATGGAGCGTTGGTGGAGAACCGGTGAGATTTATCTGGAGAAGCCTCGTTTGGAAGACGAGCGAAACAACCTGATGCATTATTTCGTCAATGTGTTTCCGGAAGCCGTCCGACTGACCGATCAACGTCTGCTCGATGCATGGCAGGAAGTCGGATTTGAACCGGACCTATTGGAATGGCCCGAGCAGTTCCCCCTGATCCAATTCGGCAGCTGGGTCGGAGGCGATCGAGACGGACACCCTTTTGTGACGCCTGAATTCACGGCTTCTACCTTGAGACTTCACAGATCATCGATTTTGAAAACCATTCGTGATCTGTTGGTCGATCTCGCCGCTAAGTTGAGCTTTTCAAGTTACAGGGTTTCCATCCCTCTGTCCTTTCTGGAGGAGATAGAGTCAACGGCTCAGATCATGGGGGAAAAGGGACAAGCTGCCCTGGAAAGAAACCCTTCGGAGCCCATACGTCAATTCCTGAATTTGCAGCTGGTCCGTCTGGACAATACGATTGCGGATGATGATTCCCACGGTGAAAAAGGATACTTCCGAACCGCTGGTGACCTATCCAAGGAGCTAAAAAAATTAAGAACGCTCCTGATTGAATTGGGAGCGAAGCGAATTGCAAAGCAATGGTTGTTTCCAGTCGAACGAGCCATTTTGTGCTTCGGTTTCCACCTGGCGAAACTGGACATTCGACAGAACAGCGAATACCACGAAAAAGCGATTTCTCAAATCCTGGCGGCTTCAGGCTATCCCAAGACAGACTATGCCAATTGGAAGGAAGAAGAGCGCCTGGAGTTTCTGAACCAGGAACTGATGAGCAACCGACCTTTCCTGGTGGGGGGCACTTCCTGTGGCGCTGAGGCAGATAACGTATTGGGCTATCTGCAAGAGGTCAAGCTCTACGTGGACAGCTATGGAACGGATGGCATTGGCTCAGTCATCGTCAGTATGACCCGCAGTGTAAGCGATCTGCTGCTCGTTTTCCTCTTCCTGAGGGAAGTAGGGCTGCAGGATGCAGGACTTCCGGTAGTTCCTCTCTTGGAAACCATTGACGACCTGGTTGCCGGACCTGAAATCCTGAAAGGTTTTCTTCAACATCCGATCATGAAAAAACAGCGAGAGGCGAATCCTGATTTTACGCAGGAAATCATGCTCGGCTACAGCGACAGCAACAAAGACGGCGGAATTTTCACCAGCCGCTGGAATATCTACAAGGCCGAGGAGAACCTGACCAAGGTCACCGGAGAATTGGGCGTAAAAGTTTGCTTCTTCCACGGTCGTGGTGGAACGATCAGTCGCGGTGGAGGAAAAATTCATCGTTTCTTGGACAGCATGCCTCCCGGATCGATGAGTGGGCAAATCAAAATGACCGTTCAGGGAGAGACTATCGCCAACCAGTTTGCCAATCGGCTTACCGCAACCTACAACCTGGAAATGTTCACTGCGGGAACCGCAAGACAGGCAATGATCAATGCCGATGAAGGCAAGATCGATGTCCCTTACCGGATCATGGATGAATTGGTGGGCATGGCCAAGGGCACGTATCGAACCCTGCTCGACCATGCAAATTTCATCGAGTTCTATGCAGGAGCAACGCCCATTGATGTATTGGAGCAGAGTAAAATAGGCTCGAGACCGGCACGCCGAACCGGTCAGCGCACACTGAATGACCTGCGCTCCATCCCCTGGGTCTTCAGCTGGAACCAGTCTCGATTCAATCTCACCGGTTGGTTCGGAATGGGAACGGCTCTGGGTGAATTCAAAAAGGAACATCCCGCTGATTTTGAAAAACTGAAAGAATTGTCCCAGAAATGGCCCTTCCTGAAATACAGCCTCATTCAAATTGAATCGAACCTGTTGAATTCAGATACAGATATCATGAAAGCCTTTGCGGATCTGGTAGAGAATTCAGATGTTCGAAAGGAGTTGATGGACTTGATCCTCACCGATTACCAGGCCTGCCTCGACAACATACAAGAACTGATGGGAGCTTCGGTCGAACAACGTAGGATCTCCAAGTTGGAAAACAACAAGTTGAGGCATGAAGCTTTGCAGGTATTGCATGAGATACAGATCAACTATCTGTCAAACTGGCGTAGCCTGAAAGACCAGGACAAGGAACTCAGTGACGAATATCTCATGCAGCTTTTGTTGCTGGTAAACGTGCTGTCGGGAGGGTTGAAAGGAACCGGATAATCACGAACTAAACAACTTTCTTATGTTTTTAAAAAGAATTCTGCTAGTCTGCCTCCTTTTGGCAATCTCCTTGCCAGCCCAGGCCCAAAACGAAATTATCCCAGTTGAAGGTTATTCGACTCAAGTCGGAATAATGGTATTCATGCTTGATGACATGAAGGATCGTATCACCAATGATGTCAAAGAACTCTCGCTGGAACAGACGGATTTCCTGTTTGATGACAAGGCCAACAGCATAGGTGCAATTATGATGCACCTGATTGCTACCGAGGCCTATTATCAGACGGAAACACTCGAAGGAAGGCCCTGGACCGAGGAAGAGAAAGAGCTCTATGCAACAGCTGGTGGACTCGGGGCTGAATCCAGAGACGGGCTCAAGGGCAAACCCATTCAATACTACCTCGACCTTTGGGATGAGGTTCGAAAAAAATCACATAAGGGTTTACAGGAAAAAGACGACGAATGGTTCGCACAACAAATTGATGAGGGTATAAACAACCATTATGTGTGGTATCACGTATTGGAGCATGCAGCCAGTCATATGGGTCAAATCTCACTGATCAAGGCAAGACTTCCGCAATGAGATCATTCGCTGTATTATGTTTCTGGATTTGGATGCCGCTGGTTTGCGGATGTCACTCGGACAAAGATTTGAGTCCTGAATCTGATATTTCGAATGACCAAAAGCTAGTCACCTATTGCAACCCCTTGGATCTCAACTATAGGTTCGGCCTGGACGAACCGGCAAGAAGAGAGGCTGCAGATCCCACTGTTGTCTGGTTCAAGGACCGCTACTTTCTGTTTGCCTCCAAATCCGGAGGCTACTGGCATTCGAAAACCCTGGCCGAATGGGATTTTGTTAAAACCGATCAAATTCCCACAGAGGAATACGCCCCGACGGTGATCGCCATCGAGGATACACTTTATTTTTTGGCCTCCTCTACCGAGAAAAGCACGATTTACAAGTCTGCCGATCCCCTTTCCGGAGAATGGACAGTGGCACGGGACGAACTGGAAATCCCTGTTTGGGACCCGGCGTTTTTCCTGGATGAGGATCAACGGCTCTACCTGTATTGGGGATGCTCCAACGAAACGCCCCTCTACGGCATTGAGCTGGACTATTCGAAAAACTTCGACTTCATAGGGGACCCGATTGAGTTGAAACACGCCAACCCGAAACAGTTCGGTTGGGAGGTTCCCGGAGACTACAACACGAGAGTTGATCAAAGCCCCTGGATCGAAGGAGCCTGGATGAACAAACACAAAGGGAAATACTATTTGCAGTATTCCGGACCCGGAACCGAATTCAAGAGTTATTCCGATGGAGTTTATGTTTCTGATTCACCACTTGGCCCTTATGAAGCGCAGAAGCACAATCCATTTGCTTACCGCCCCGACGGATATGCAGCTGGCGCAGGCCATGGAAGTACTTTCAAAGATAGGTTCGGGAACTATTGGCACATAGGCACAATCACCATTTCACAAAAGCATATTTTCGAGCGGCGACTCGGGCTTTTTCCTGCTTTTTTTGACGATAATGGCACTCTTTATTGCAATACCAGCTTTGGGGATTATCCGATGATCCTACCCCAAGAAAAAATTTCGAATTTCGAAGATGTGTTTCCGGGATGGATGCTTCTGTCTTACGGTAAGAAAGTGACCGTTTCCTCTTCTGTAGATTCCCTTGAAGTCTCCAATATGAACGATGAGGAAATACGCACGTACTGGGCCGCGAAAACCGGAGACAAAGGAGAATACGCCATGATGGATCTAGGTGAGACTGCTGAAATCCATGCCATTCAAATCAATTTCGCGGAACATGACATCTCACGAGAGGTGTTAAAACCGAATCCGTTGCATCGATTCCTCGTCGAATATTCAACCGATGCAGAAAACTGGACCACTTTGATCGATCGCTCGAAAGACAAGTCGGATAAAACCCACAACTACTTTCAGCTGGCAGATGCGGTAAAAGCCCGGTTTGTGAAAATCACGAATTTGGAAGTTCCAGGGGGTAGCTTTGCCATCAGCGGTTTCCGTGTTTTTGGAACCGGCTCCGGCAATGTTCCGGTCGAGCCCCGCGATCTCACAGCTGAGAGGAACATGCAGGACAGAAGAAGAGTTCGCCTTTCCTGGAGAAAAGCAAAACAGGCAAATGGATACAATATCCACTACGGAATCGATCCCAACCAGCTCTATCAGAACTACCAGGTGTACCGGGACACTTCGGTAACCATAAATTCCCTTCATTCGGACTTGGAATACTTCTTCTCAGTGGAAGCCTTCAATGAAAAGGGAAAGTCATCCTCGAACACGGTTGTTTCCGCAAAGTAGGTGGTGATTTCATCGAAGCAAGTGATAGGAATTGCATTTTTCACTATTTTTAAAGATGCAAGGAGATTTCGTTATTTCAGGGTGTTTTTATGATCTGGAAGGACTCAAATGCAGAAAATTTCTCGACATCAAAAGAAAAGGCTCGACGCTGAAAAACCCTGATTTACTGGTCGTGATGATGAATCCGGGCAACTCCAAACCGACGGATGGGGAGTATTTGGGCGACAAAGTAACGCAAGCTCGTCCCGATCGAACGCAAATGCAGATCATGCGCCTCATGGATAATTGCAAACTGTCTTACTGCCGGATTTTAAACCTGACAGACATCCAGGAACCCCATAGCCTTGCACTATATGCAATTCTTTCAAAGGGCAAAACAAAGAAAATGGCCCACTCGATTTTTGATCTCAGAAGACAGGTGGAGTTTGACGAGCTTTACCCAAAAGGGACTCCCACGGTTTTTGCCTGGGGGGTTCACGATGCTTTGACAGAACTGGCCCAACTGGCCCTGGATCGCCTGGGAAAGGAAAATAACTTCGGCCTGCAAAAGCAAGACAGAGAAACCGCTTATTATCATCCGTTGCCGCCCAACTATCATAAACAACAGCAGTGGATCGAACAGATTACCCAACAACTAAAGACTATTCAACAATTCTAAACCCAATCCTATGAAAGCCCCCTTGTTTTTAATCAGTTGCCTCCTATTACTTGTAAGCTGCGGCAAAAAAGAGGTGAATAGCGAATCCAATTCAACGCTTTATCACAATGGAGACATCCTGACTATGCGAAGTGATGTTCCAGAATATGAGGAAGCACTGGTCGTGCAAGAAGGAAAAATTGTCTTCGTGGGCAACAAGGAGAAGGCTATGAAGTCCTATCCAAATTCTGAAATCAAAGATCTGAAAGGAAGAACCCTGATGCCAGGTTTTATCGATGGGCATGCTCATTTTGCCAACTTTTCGATCCAGTCGATCGGGGCGCAGATTCTTCCACCACCCGATGCGGGGGCCAAAGACATCCCCACCCTGATTCAAATCCTGAAGGATTGGAACACTCCTGAAAACAGGTCGTTGACCGGTTGGATTTTTGGAATTGGTTTCGATGACTCTGTCCTGGAAGAAAAGAGGTTTCCAACCAAACATGATCTTGACCAGGTCTCGGAAGAATTTCCGGTTTTGATCATTCATATTTCAGGTCATTTTGCTGTTGTCAATTCGAAGGGACTCGAAGAACTGGGAATTGACGCGTCGACAAAAGATCCCGAAGGTGGTATCATACGCAGAGAGAACGAAAATGATCCTAATGGAGTCCTGGAAGAACTTGCTGCTATCCCATATATGCTCAAAGTGCTGAAACCCAGTTCAAAACAAGCTGCAGATATTTTCTTCGAAGGCGGACAGAACATGGCCTTGTCCTATGGTTACACCACGGCTCAGGAGGGCCGCGCCATGCAGAATCACGAGATGCTGGCAGAAGCTGCGAGGAACAACCAACTCAAATTGGATGTCGTCAGCTATATCGATTATCTTTTCGTGGATAAATACATGGATTCCCCATGGAACAGCAAATCCTATACGAATCACTACAGGATCGGGGGCATGAAATTGACCCTTGACGGGTCTCCCCAGGGGAGAACGGCTTGGCGGACGCAACCCTATCTCATTCCGCCTGACGGGGCAGAAAAAGGGTATCTTGGCTATCCTGCAATTCCTCAGGACAGCGTGGTCAGTTCTATCTACGAGAAGGGCTTTCAGAACAATTGGCAAATCCTGACGCACGGCAATGGAGATGCCGCCATTGACCAGATGATCCGAACCCTGGGCCCTTTGACCCGAAAATATGGAAATGAGGATCGAAGAAATGTGTTGATTCACGGGCAGTATGTTCGGGAGGATCAGCTGGACTCGTTGAAACAACTCGATATGATTGCCTCGCTCTTTCCGCTTCACACCTTTTATTGGGGCGACTGGCACAAAGAAATTATCGGTGACAGCCTGGGCAATAAAATCAGCCCAACTCGAACAGCTTTGAACAAAGGGTTGAAACTGACGACACACACGGATGCCCCGGTGGCCCTGCCGAACCTGATGCGCATGGTCGGTATATCCGTAGAAAGAAAATCCCGGTCCGGGGCGTTGATCGGGCCTGAGGAGAGCTTAACCCCTTACGAGGCCCTACGATCCATTACCAGCTGGTCGGCCTACCAGCATTTCGAAGAAGATTCGAAGGGCACCCTGGAGGTGGGAAAACTGGCTGACTTGGTCGTTTTAGACAATAATCCGCTCAAAGTGGATCCCTCAGAAATAAAGAACATCCTTGTGTTGGAAACGATCAAGGAAGGGAAAACCGTTTTTGAAAAAAGACCCATGGAGGCATTCAGCCGCAGGATTCAACTCAAGGGAGAACACAATTTCCGAGATTTGGGAAACTACGAGACAACGGATCAGAAAAAGCTAAATACCGGCATGCTCTATCGATCCGGGTCGCTCTACAAATTAACCCCGGAAGACACGGCCCGATTGAAGGAGCTGGGTATAAAAACCGTAGTCAACTTTCTGACCCCGAATGAAATTGAGAATCGGGGTGGGGATATATTACCTGAAGGCGTGCAGTCCATTTATCTTCCGATCGAAGGCATGGGCGATGAGGTCGATGATTTGATTGTGGCGAGAAAAACAGGGGATTTCTCAAAAATCCCCGCTGATTTCAATTACAGCATTCACGCGATCTTGCCTGAATCAGGAAAGAAGTCTTATGCCGAATTATTCGAGGTTTTATCGGATTCCAATAACTACCCTATCGTTTTCCATTGCTCCCATGGAGTGCATCGTACCGGTACAGCGGCAGCGCTTGTATTGAGTTCAGTCGGGGTGCCCTGGGAAACCATCAGCGAAGATTACATGCTCTCCAACGAGTACCGTCTACCTGAAAGTCAGAAGCGAATCGAAGTGTTGGATTCGATTGCGCGATCCAATGATGAAATTGCCGACAAGGAGAGAAATCGCAAACATATAGAGGCATTCTATTTGCTCGAGCCAGCTTACATTGAAGGTACAAAAACTCACATTCTTGAAGAATATGGATCGTTTGAGGCTTATTTGGAGTCAGCGAATGTGAGTCAGGCGGAGATTGACAAAGTCCGCGACAATTTATTGAACGAATAGCGGATGAATTCCAGCACGGAACTTGAATGAAACCAACTGAGAAAAAGCTTTTTACACCTCACCGCCTGGGACCACTC
This sequence comes from Flavobacteriaceae bacterium, assembly GCA_024644725.1. Lineage (GTDB taxonomy): Bacteria > Bacteroidota > Bacteroidia > Flavobacteriales > Flavobacteriaceae > Lutimonas. The sequence goes on from JAHEHE010000012.1 coordinate 45,839, forward strand.
ACCCTGCGGAACCGATCCATTCGAGCGGCGGCTTTCGAAGGAATGTGCCCCGGGAATCTTCCAACAGATGCCTTGATAGACTATCACAGGGATGTAGCTGCCGGTGACATCGGAATGACGACCGTCGCTTATGCGGCAGTTGAACGTTCGGGTCTGTCTTTCAGTCACCAGCTCCTCCTGGATGAAGAAGCCTTGCCAAAACTGAAAAATCTCACCCAGGCGGTTCATGAAGAAGGTGCGCTATGTTCGATTCAAATTGGACACTGTGGAAACATGGCCAAACGCTCGGTCACCCAATCGAGACCCCTCGCGCCAAGCTCAAAGATAAACCTCTACGGGCCAACCTTCCCCAGGCAAATGACCGCTTCAGACATAGAAACAATCACAAGATCCTTTGGCAAGGCTGTTCATTTGGCTCGCAGGGCCGGATTCGATGCTGTTGAAGTACACGCGGGACATGGCTATCTGATCAGCCAGTTCCTCTCACCCTACACCAACCAAAGAAAAGACGAATACGGAGGCTCCCTGGAGAATCGTGCCCGCTTTTTGAAAGAGGTGATGCGAGAAGTCAAGAAAGCTGCGCGAGAGGATCTTGCCGTTCTTGTCAAGATGAACATGCGAGACGGCTTTGCCGGAGGCATGGAAATACAGGAATGCCTTGAGGTTTCGAAAATGCTGGAAAGCTGGGGAGCGGATGCCCTGGTGCTGAGTGGGGGTTTCGTAAGCAAGGCTCCCATGTATATTTTGCGAGGTTCCATGCCCATCCGGGTTATGTCCCGGTTCATGACGAATCCCTTGATGAAGATTTTTGTTCGGGCCTTTGGTAACATACTGATCAAAGATGAAAAATTCAGCGAGGTATACTTCCTTGAAGAAGCCTTGAAATTTCGCAAATCGCTAAATCTGCCCCTGGTCTATGTAGGAGGCTTGCTGGGCCGTGAAAAGATTGAAACGGTACTCGAAAAGAATTTCGAATTTGTGGCTATGGCGCGTGCATTGATCCAGAATCCAGGGTTTATTAAGAACATGTTGACGGAGGAATTCTCTCGCTCTTCATGCGACACGTGCAACTATTGCATTGCCAAGATGTACTCGAGAGAGGTCACCTGTATACAGAATGAATAATAGTCCTCTCTGCCTTCAAACTCAAAATTCTTCTCTATCTTGCTGGAAGGATATCAACAATCGACGTTAGAATGAAAACCAAACTCTTCTATGTGCTACTGCTTATTTCCCTGCACGGAACTGCACAATCAAAAATATCTTCGGACGAGCTGAATTCGCTGATGGGAGAATGGAAAGGAAGTCTCACCTACATGGATTACAGTACGAACGAACCCTTCAGCATGCCTGCGAATGTGACTGTGAAACCCGGAAAGAACGACAACCAAATCTTGTTGTTCTATGAATATCCAAATGAACCCCAGGCAAATAGCAAAGGTAAAGTCACGGTTTCAAAAGAGGGATCGGCTATCAATGGAAATCCGCTGGTCTCAAGGGAAAATCTCGAAAATGGAAGCACTCAATTCACTACTGAAACAACCGGTAAGGACAACAACGAGAAAGCCCTGATTCGCAATGTTTATATCGTTGGAGAAAAACGTTTCATTATCCGCAAGGAGGTGAAATTTAATACCTTGGATGAATGGCTCCAACGAAATGAATTCAATTTCGAAAGAGATTAATCTTTTGATCAAAACCTGGCCATGAAACAGACCACAATCAAAGTTGCAGCAGCCCAGCTTTCTCCCATTTTTTTGAACAAGGAAAGAACCGTGGAGAAAGCCTGTCAGGCTATTATGGAAGCGGGCCAAAAAGGTGCGAAATTGATCGTTTTTCCTGAAGCTTTTATCTCCGGTTATCCGGACTGGGTGTGGCTGATACCTAACAGCAAAGGAGCGGAGTTGAATGATCTTTACGTCAAATTGGTTCAAAATTCGGTATCGGTTCCCGATGATTCCACAAAAAAGCTCTGCAAAGCGGCCCGGGAAGCCGGAATTAACGTGGTTATGGGCTTTCACGAAAAGAATTCTGAAACCAGCAATTCAAGCTTGTACAACAGTTTGCTATTCATTGACGATCAGGGAACGATTCTAGGGAAGCATCGAAAACTGATACCCACCGGAGGAGAGCGGCTCATATGGGCTCGAGGAGATGGCAGCACGATGGCCTCTTATCCAACCTCGGTCGGAAGAATTTCGGGGCTTATTTGTTGGGAAAACCTGATGCCCTTGGCAAGAAATGCGATCTTCGAGTTTGGAACACAGATTCTCGCTGCTCCGACCTGGGACAAAAGCTCGAACTGGATGCAATCCATGCAGCATATCGCCCGGGAAGGAGGGTTGTTCGTGATCAGCACCTGCATGGTGTTAAAGGTCGATGACATACCTGAAGAACTGGGCTTCAAGCAGCTTTATCCGGAAGGCAGAGAATGGATCAATGTTGGGAACAGTGCTGTAATTGCACCCAACGGGAAAATAGTAGCCGGACCCCTTGAAGCTGAGGAAAGCATCCTCTATGCCGACCTGGATCTGGATGATATTACCAAAGCCAAGCGTATGTTCGATGTGGCAGGTCATTATTCAAGACCCGATGTTTTTCATTTTGAATTAAAAAATTCTAAGAAGTCAAGCTCCAGTGCCAAGAATTAAATTCATATATGAACAAATAAATTCGAGAACACTCATTCTCGTTTTTTCTGCGATAGCGCTGCTTTTGGCTATTCCGGCTGTCTCCATGCAGTTTACAGATGAGGTTAACTGGACCCTTTGGGATTTCTTTGTCGCAGCTCTTCTACTCTTGATTTTTGTCGCTACCCTTCTCTATATCCGTACCAATATAAGGACCCGAAAACTTAGAATTCTGTTGTATTTGGCAAGTATTTTTGTTTTTCTGGCCATTTGGGCCGAATTGGCAGTAGGTGTGATCGAGCACCTTAGGTAAGATGAATTCGTTCAAACAAATCGTTGGAGACTACCTTTGAATTGGGGCCCTGAATCCCTATTTTTGCTCGTGTCATCATGGAAATCTCTTTGAGAACCTCCTACGAAAATGATGGTCTCAAGACTTATGGAATACGACTATATCATTGCTGGCTCGGGATGTGCAGGACTTAGCCTCTTGCATGGCATGCTCTCTGACTCGCACCTGGGAAGCAAAAAAATCCTGGTCATTGACAGAGACAAAAAACAAAAAAACGACCGGACCTGGTGTTTTTGGGAAAAAGAGCAGGGGCCTTTTGAATCGGTAGTCCATCATCAATGGAAAACCCTCGAATTTCTCACTCCCGAATTTGACAGGAGGTTTGACCTGG
>JAHEHE010000120.1 GCA_024644725.1 Flavobacteriaceae bacterium
GTTCCAGCTCTCTTTGACGTCACACCAGTGGCATCCGACGTCGCAACCTCCGATACGAATGAAGTAGGCCGCCTTGCCCGTGAAAAAGCCCTCTCCCTGTATGGTGTAGAAGTCCTCCATCAGTGGTAGCATCTCTCCCTTTTCGATCCTTTTTTTGGTTTCTTCAAGCATGGCGCAAATATAGTCAGGATTAACGAATAAAAGTGTTTTCAATTCTGGGCTCAAAGGTTTATTTTTATCAAAACCTAAACCACGAACCATTGAATTCAAAAGACGCGTTTAAAGAGACTATGGAGAAGGGGTATGCCTGTAAAGGAGAATACCTCAATTTAGGAGCCGCTATGCTGGGTGAAGAGACCGTTACGGGAAGCTTTGTAAAGATTCCGCTCAAGACCATCAATCGACACGGACTTATAGCTGGGGCTACGGGTACGGGTAAAACGAAAACGCTTCAGGTTCTCTCGGAGAACTTATCAGAGAATGGTGTGCCGGTGCTTCTCATGGACCTCAAAGGAGATCTCAGCGGTTTGGCTAAAGCCGGACCCGGGCATCCGAAAATTGACGAGCGCCATGAAAAAATCGGATTGCTTTACCAGGCGAAGGATTTTCCGGTGGAGATTCTCACGCTTTCCGAGCAAGACGGTACAAGGCTGAGAGCAACAGTTTCTGAGTTTGGACCCGTGCTTCTCTCAAGAATATTGGGGCTCTCCGAAGTACAGGAAGGTATCCTGGCTATCTTGTTTCAATACTGCGATGACAATCAAATGGGGCTGCTCGACCTGAAGGATTTGAAGAAGGTATTGCAGTATGCCACCGGGGATGGCCGAAAGGAGATAGAGTCTGAATATGGCCGAATCTCAACGGCCTCCACAGGAGCTATTTTGAGAAGAATAGTAGCTCTCGAGCAGCAGGGCGGTGATCTCTTTTTCGGAGAACGCTCCTTTGAGGTGCGAGATTTATGCAGAGTTTCTGATGACGGTCGAGGCATGATTTCTGTGATTCGCCTGACGGATATTCAAGACAAGCCGAAGCTCTTTAGTACGTTTATGCTTCAATTGTTGGCTGAGATCTACAATACGTTCCCGGAAATTGGAGACAGTGACAGGCCTGAATTGGTGCTTTTTATCGACGAGGCGCACGTTGTTTTCGAAAACGCTTCCAAGACCCTGCTTGACCAGTTAGAGACCATTGTGAAGCTGATTCGTTCTAAGGGCATTGGCATCTATTTTGTGACACAGAACCCCAAAGATATCCCCGCCGATATTCTTTCCCAGTTGGGTCTCAAAATACAGCATGCGCTAAGAGCTTTTACCGCGAAGGACCGAAAGGCTATCAAGCTCGCTGCTGAAAACTACCCGGACTCTGAATTCTATGAGACAGCAACTGTGTTGACGAAGCTTGGGATCGGGGAGGCGTTTGTCTCTGCCCTCAATGAGAAAGGGATACCTACACCGTTGGCAAGGACAATGCTCAGGGCACCCATGAGTCGCATGGATGTATTGAGTCCTGAAGAGCTCAAACAACAGATTGCAAAATCGGATATCGCACCCAAGTACAATCAGGTCATTGACAGTGACAGTGCTTATGAGATGCTCTCTCGAAAAGTACAGTTGCCAAAACCGGAAGCTTCAAAGAAGTCGACCCGTTCAAGCTCTTCTTCTCGTGGCCGCATTAATCCGGTCGTCAAGGTTCTTACAAGTGCGACATTCATTCGAGGTGTATTTGGGATTTTGAACAAGGTCTTCAAGTAGGTGTTTGTGCACCATAAAACGATTTTCTATCTTGACCCCGCTATATCATTTTACAAACTTGAAAAAAAATTGAAAAAGAAATGCTAAGAACAGTTTTAGGCCTTGTAGTGATTTTCCTTTTGTTTCAATGCACAGAGGAGGACACGGTCATCAAAAAGAAGCAATTGGGTAAAATTTCCAACGGTACAACCATCGAAGAACTCGATAGGATGTTCAAGAACGATTCCGTTCAAAAATTGCCCGAAGGTGAGAGCCTGGTTCGGGAGTACACGGTATTTGATGTCTCGGGTGCCCCTGCGTTAGTTTTTGTCACCCGTGTTGAAAATGATTCGTTGAAAGCTCTTGAGCATGTCAAAATTTACAGCCCGGCATACACAACGGAAAAAGGAATTTCGACAGCCTCGTCTTTCGAGGATATCCGGGGACAGTATTCGATTGATGACATTGAGCCATCTTTTAGTTCTGCTATTCTATTTATAGATGAATTGAATGCAACTATATCACTGAATAAGAAAGATTTAAATATAGATGAATTTGATATGAGGGATATACGTGAAGATCAGATTCCCGATCAGGCCAGCGTCCTGTATATGACCCTTTGGTTTGAATAAGTTCCAATCAATTATAAGTTGTAAAAGTTCTGCAAATGGAGATAAATTTAAAAGAAAAGATGAATAGATATCTAGTTATCATGATAGCCGCAATGTTTGTGGCAAGTTGTGGAAAAGATCCGAAAGAAGCTTCAAATCTCCCTGAAGAAAAGACGTATCCGAACATCCTTTTACTGGTGGGTGATGATATTGCCTTCGGTGACCTGGGAATTTACGGGTCTGAAATCAAAACACCGAGTTTCGAAAGACTTGCAGAAGCTGGAGTACGATTCTCGAACTTCCACGCTTCACCTGTATGCTCTGTCACCAGATCCATGTTACTTACGGGGTGCAATAATATTGAAGTCGGACTGGGTTCTTTCGACTATTCGTTTTATCCCGAGTCGAAAGGTAAACCGGGGTATGAGGGATACCTGACAGAAAACGCAGTAGCGCTACCCCAACTATTCAATGATGCAGGTTATGAAGTATACAAGAGTGGCAAGTGGCACCTTGGCGGCGAGGCTGCAGGAGGCTATCCGCCCTTACATTGGGGATTTACCCGGGAATTCGGTATTCTGTCGGGAGGGTCCAATCATTGGAACAATCTCAGAATGACCCCGGATTTTTCAGATCCAGATTTCATAAACAAAAAGTTTGTCGAGCACTGGACTTTGAATGGGGAGCCTTATGAAAGACCATCCGGCATATATTCTGGGGAGATTTACACGAATCAGATGCTGAATTTCATTAAAGAAGGAGAAGCTGCAGGGAAGCCTTGGTTCGCTTATATGGCTTTCACTACCGCTCATTTTCCCATCCAGGCTCCACCCGAACTTGTAGACAAGCACTTTGAATTCTATCTCGAAAAAGGATATGCGGGGTTGAAGCAATATCGATACGAAAGATTGAAAAAAAATGGATTGATCTCGGAAGTTTCTTCACCGGCACCTGAGAACGATCTGGTCAAGAAATGGGAAGAGCTCAGTGAGGATGAAAAGCGCTACCAGGCAAGAATATTTGCTACCTATGCCGCAGAAATCGAGGATCAGGACAGAAGAATAGGTCAGATCTTGGATTATCTTCAAGAATCGGGTCAATTGGACAACACCTTGATCGTGTATCTTTCTGACAACGGCCCTGAAGGGATGGAAGCTGAAAATCCAAATACAGGTAATGCTGTTTTCGGGGAATGGGTAGATAAGAATTATGACACGAGTTTCGAAGCGATTGGCACTGCGGAATCCAGTAACTACATTGGAACTTCCTGGGCCAATGCCGCCACGGGTGGCTTGTCCTGGTGGAAATGGTTCATCGGGGAAGGCGGTGTAAGGGTTCCCATGGTCATTGTGCCTCCGGGAGCTTTCAACAATGAATATGCGAGATCGGGAGAAATTAGCAATGCAGTAATGTCGGTAAAGGACCTTCCTATGACTATTTTGGATTATGCAGGTATCGAGCATCCGGGAAGTCAGTACAAAGGCAGAGAAATAGTTATGCCCTCCGGAATCAGTGCTCGTCCATTTCTCGATGGAAAATCTGAGATCGTCAGGTCCGACAACGATTGGTACGCTTTTGAACTCTTTGGGAATGCCTATTTGATGAAGGGGAATTACAAGCTCATGAAAGTAAGAAAAGGGATGTTTGGAGATGGAGAGTGGCATCTGTTCGATGTGGTTAGTGATCCATCCGAAAGTAAACCCCTGGAACAAGATAAACCCGAAATGTACGAAGAGATGCTTTCTCTGTACAAGAATTACGAGAAAGAGCATAATTTAGTTGCTGTGGATGAAGATTGGAATGCATTCAAGGCGGCAAGTGAAGCGAATTAATATGAAAACGAGATTAAGCCTAATGATTGGTGTCGTCCTAGTAGTGGGGATGGTGTCGTGTAAAAATTCAAAAAATGAGTCGCAACAGGCGTCAGAGCCCGTTTCGATTCTTGACCAAGTGGATCTTTTGAACGGGAAATTGAAAGAAGCTGCATCTGAATTCGAGCTGATAGCAAGTTTGGATCATCATCGGATGGCTGAAGAAGAAGGAGCCTACACGCCTGCGGCAATTGCCATGATTTTCTCCGACTCTGAAACCAATACGGCTTTATTGAATAATGAAAATCAGTTGGTTGGACTGGACTTGCCTTTTAAGGTGCTCTCATACAGCGAGGCAGATACCTCAAACGCGAATGTGGCATTCACCTCTGGTGCGTTTATTGCCAGGCGTCATGGGATTCCATTGAGTCAACTGAGCCGGTATGACGAGCAAATGAACAAGGTGCTGAGCTCTCTTGATGAATCGGTCATGTCAACGACGAACTTGGACTCTGTCAATGTGGGCTATGGGATTGTGAAAATCAGATCCGATTATGATTTCGAAACCTCCGTGGGTAACTTGGTGAACATTGTAAACAGTCAATCCGATACGAGGTGGTTTGGTGAAATCGATTATCAGAAAGAGGCCTTGAAGCATGGAAAGTCTCTTACCCCGACTAAAATACTTTTCTTTGGTGGACCAGGGCCGGGTGCCAAGGCAATGCAAACGACACCCAAAATAGGTCTCGATGCTTTTTGTCAGAAACTCTTGATTTACGAGAATGATAAAGGAGAGGTCTGGATTGCCTTTAACGACATTGTCGCATTTTCAAATCTCTATTACGGGTATTCCACTAAGCCTCAAGATATGATCAATCAACGCCTTACAGGTACCTTCTCAAAAGCCATTAAAAAAATGGAACAATAATAACGTTGAAACGGGGAACTAATGAAAACAGACAAAAC
>JAHEHE010000061.1 GCA_024644725.1 Flavobacteriaceae bacterium
ATTTTTTTCAGTTGGAGACCAAATCTGATGAGAGAAGTGACGAAGGACTTTACAAGACCTTCATGGAAAACTTTCCGATCACAGATACCAGAAATAATTTTGTTTTAGAGTTCCTGGACTACTTCGTAGATCCGCCGCGTTACTCCATCCAGGAGTGTATTGAAAGAGGACTGACTTACAGTGTTCCTCTCAAGGCGCGTCTCAAATTGTACTGTACGGATCCTGAGCACGAGGACTTTGAAACCATCGTCCAGGATGTCTACCTGGGTGTGATCCCATATATGACCCACAGTGGAACCTTCGTGATCAACGGTGCCGAGCGCGTTGTAGTGTCTCAGTTGCACAGATCTCCAGGTGTCTTCTTCGGTCAATCTTTCCACGCCAATGGAACCAAGTTGTATTCGGCCCGTGTGATCCCCTTCAAAGGATCCTGGATCGAGTTTGCAACCGATATCAATCAGGTGATGTTCGCCTACATTGATCGAAAGAAAAAATTACCTGTGACTACGCTTTTCAGGGCCATAGGTTTTGAGCGTGACAAGGACATACTCGAAATATTCGACCTCGCAGAGGAGGTCAAAGTAACCAAGACAGGTTTGAAGAAAGTGCTGGGCAGGAAACTGGCAGCACGTGTATTGAAGACCTGGTTCGAGGATTTTGTGGATGAGGATACAGGAGAGGTGGTATCTATCGAGCGAAACGAGATCGTTCTCGACAGGGATACCATTTTGGAGAAAGAACACATCGAAGAAATCGTGGAATCGGGCGCCAAGACCATTCTCTTGCACAAACTCGACAACGAGGCCGGTGACTACGCCATTATCCACAACACCCTTCAAAAGGATCCGACAAATTCGGAGAAAGAGGCTGTCGAGCACATCTACAGGCAATTGCGAAATGCAGAGCCGCCAGATTATGAAACGGCGAAGGGAATAATCAACAAATTGTTCTTTTCGGAACAACGATACAATCTCGGAGAGGTGGGACGCTACCGGATGAACAAAAAACTCGGTCTTGAAGTAGACATTGAGGAACGCGTTCTCACAAAAGAAGACATCATAACCATTGTAAAGAACCTGATCAACCTGGTGAACTCCAAGGCTGAGGTCGATGACATCGATCACCTGTCAAACAGGAGGGTACGTACGGTGGGTGAGCAACTCGCCGGACAGTTCGGCGTTGGTTTGTCGCGAATGGCGCGAACCATCCGTGAGCGAATGAATGTACGTGACAATGAGGTTTTCACCCCAATTGATTTGATCAACGCCAAGACCTTGTCTTCCGTGATCAACTCGTTCTTTGGTACCAACCAGCTGTCGCAGTTCATGGATCAGACGAACCCGCTGGCAGAAATCACGCATAAGAGAAGGCTGTCTGCCCTCGGACCTGGAGGTCTGTCAAGAGAGCGCGCCGGATTCGAGGTACGTGACGTTCACTATACCCATTATGGTCGTCTTTGTCCGATAGAAACGCCTGAAGGGCCGAACATTGGTTTGATTTCATCCCTGGCCGTATATGCCAAAGTGAATAACCTGGGCTTTATTGAAACGCCCTACAGAAAAGTTGAAGAGGCCAAGATCGATGTCAAGGACAAGCCCATCTATTTGAGCGCTGAAGAAGAAGAAGGAAGAAAGATTGCCCAGTCGAACCTGGATCTTGACAAAAACGGAAAAATCGTGAGCGAGCGGGTTGTTGCCCGTTTGGATGGTGACTTCCCTGTGGTCAGCACCGAAGAGGTGAACTACATGGATGTTTCTCCAAACCAGATCTCGTCGATTTCAGCCTCATTGATTCCATTCCTGGAGCACGATGATGCGAACCGGGCATTGATGGGATCGAACATGATGCGTCAGGCGGTGCCGTTGATGCGCCCTGAGGCTCCGATCGTTGGAACAGGACTGGAAAGAAGGGTAGCGGAAGATTCAAGGATCCTTATCAACGCCGAAGGCGAAGGTGAGGTAGTCTATGTGGACTCCGATAAGATTGACATCCGCTACGAGCGAACCGAAGATGACAGAATCGTCAGTTTTGACTCTGATATCAGGACCTACGAACTGATAAAATTCAGAAAAACGAACCAGGGGACTTCAATCAACTTGCATCCAATCGTCAAGAAAGGAGACAAGGTGACACGAGGTCAGGTGCTTTGTGAGGGGTATGCAACCGAAAAAGGAGAGCTTGCCCTGGGAAGAAACATGAAGGTGGCCTTCATGCCCTGGAAAGGATACAACTTCGAGGATGCGATCGTGATTTCTGAGCGCGTCGTGCGTGAGGATATCTTTACCTCGATTCATATCGATGAATACGCCCTGGACGTGCGAGACACGAAACTGGGAGCTGAAGAGTTGACGGCGGACATTCCGAATGTCAGCGAGGAAGCCACTAAGGATCTCGACGAAAACGGAATGATCCGAATTGGTGCTGAGATCAAACCCGGTGACATTTTGATTGGTAAGATCACACCGAAAGGTGAATCGGATCCGACACCGGAAGAAAAGCTCTTACGTGCCATTTTTGGTGACAACGCAGGAGATGTCAAGGATGCCTCGATGAAGGCACCACCGTCTCTAAGAGGTGTTGTGATTGACAAGAAACTCTTCCAAAGAGCCATCAAGGACAAAGCGAAGCGCGTCAAGGACAAGGAAGAAGTCAATACGCTTGAGGTGGAATTCTCAGTGGAATACGACAAACTGAGAAGTGTTCTGATTGAAAAACTTTTCGGATTGGTCAATGGTAAAACTTCACAGGGAGTTCAGAATGACCTCGACGAGGAAATCTTGCCGAAAGGAAAGAAATTCACCTTGAAAATGCTGAATTCGGTTACGGATTTTGAGCATTTGACCAAGGGAACATGGACCACTGACAAAGACTTGAACGATCTGATCAACCGATTGATCCACAACTATAAGATCAAGGTCAGCGATCTGCAGGGGTCACTCCGCAGAAAGAAGTTCGCCGTTACCGTTGGTGACGAGCTGCCAAAGGGTATCATCAAACTGGCCAAGATTTACGTGGCCAAGAAGAGGAAGCTCAAGGTAGGTGACAAGATGGCCGGTAGACACGGTAACAAAGGTATTGTTGCCCGTATCGTCAGAGAGGAAGACATGCCTTTCCTCGAGGACGGAACTCCGGTTGACATCGTATTGAATCCGCTGGGTGTACCCTCAAGGATGAACATCGGTCAGATCTACGAAACCGTATTGGGCTGGGCGGGTCAGAAACTTGATCAGACCTACTCGACGCCGATTTTCGACGGTGCGAATATCGATCAGATCACAGATCTCACCAAAAAGGCGGGAATCCCTGATTTCGGTCACACCTATCTCTACGACGGGGGTACCGGTGAGCGATTTGATCAGCCCGCGACCGTGGGTGTGATCTACATCATCAAGCTGGGTCACATGATCGAAGACAAGATGCATGCGAGATCTATCGGACCTTACTCGCTGATTACTCAGCAGCCACTTGGTGGTAAGGCGCAGTTCGGTGGACAGCGTTTTGGAGAGATGGAGGTATGGGCCCTCGAAGCCTACGGAGCCTCATCCACGTTGAGAGAGATTTTGACTGTGAAGTCGGATGACGTACTTGGAAGAGCCAAGACCTACGAGGCGATCGTGAAAGGAGACAGAATGCCCGAACCGGGTCTTCCTGAGTCCTTCAACGTATTGATGCATGAGCTGAAAGGTTTAGGTCTGGATCTCAAGTTAGAAGAATAATAAGACTTTCGGCAGGCAGGGTTTATCGACCCGGCCTGCCTACTCAATTTTTACATTTTAATTCGTCCCATTACCATGGCAAGACAAAGAGAAAAATACACTGTAAAAAAATTCAATAAAATCTCGATCGGACTTTCTTCACCCGAGACCATTCTCGAAAGGTCAAGAGGAGAAGTTCTAAAGCCCGAGACCATCAACTACCGGACGCACAAACCCGAAAGAGACGGCCTTTTCTGTGAAAGGATCTTTGGCCCGATCAAAGATTACGAATGTGCCTGCGGCAAGTACAAGAGAATACGATACAAGGGGATCATTTGCGACCGTTGTGGAGTAGAGGTGACTGAGAAGAAAGTCAGGAGGGATCGTGTTGGACACATCAACCTGGTTGTTCCCGTGGCACACATTTGGTACTTCAGATCACTTCCGAATAAAATGGGGTATTTGCTCGGTTTGCCATCGAAGAAACTCGACATGATCATCTATTATGAGCGTTATGTCGTGATCCAACCGGGTATCGCAAAAAATGAAGAAGGAGAGCCCCTCCAGAAAATGGACTTCCTGACGGAAGAGGAATACCTGAACATCCTGGAAGATCTTCCGCAGGAAAACCAATACCTGGATGACAGCGATCCGAACAAATTCATCGCGAAGATGGGTGCAGAATGTCTCATTGAGCTTCTGACCCGAATCGATCTGAACGAGTTGTCGTACGAGCTGAGAGACAAGGCCAACAAGGAGACTTCAAAGCAGAGAAAGATGGAGGCGCTCAAGCGTCTCAATGTGGTTGAGGCTTTCAGAGAAGCAAATATCAAGAAAGAGAACAAACCGGAGTGGATGATCATGAAGGTGGTCCCTGTGATCCCGCCCGAATTGCGTCCTCTGGTTCCTCTTGACGGAGGAAGATTTGCCACTTCTGACCTGAATGACTTGTACAGAAGGGTGATTATACGTAACAATCGTCTGAAGCGACTCATGGAGATCAAAGCTCCTGAAGTGATCCTGCGAAATGAGAAGCGTATGCTCCAGGAGTCGGTTGATTCCCTGTTTGACAACACCAGAAAATCTTCTGCGGTCAAAACGGAGTCTAACCGTCCATTGAAGTCCCTGTCAGACTCCTTGAAGGGGAAACAAGGAAGGTTCCGTCAGAATTTGCTCGGTAAACGTGTAGATTACTCTGCGCGTTCGGTAATCGTCGTCGGACCGGAATTGAAACTTTACGAATGCGGTCTGCCAAAAGACATGGCTGCCGAGCTTTACAAGCCTTTTATCATCCGCAAGCTGATTGAGAGAGGTATTGTCAAGACGGTTAAATCCGCGAAAAAAATAATCGACAAGAGAGAACCTGTTGTATGGGACATTCTCGAAAATGTATTGAAGGGTCATCCGGTTCTTTTGAACAGGGCCCCGACTCTCCACCGATTGGGTATCCAGGCTTTCCAGCCGAAGCTGATCGAGGGTAAAGCGATTCAGTTGCACCCATTGGTGTGTACGGCTTTCAACGCGGATTTCGATGGTGACCAGATGGCGGTACACCTCCCGCTGGGTGAGGAGGCGATCCTTGAGGCCCAGCTGTTGATGCTGGCGTCCCACAATATTTTGAACCCGGCGAACGGCTCACCGATCACGGTACCGTCCCAGGACATGGTATTGGGTCTTTACTACATGACCAAGGAAAGAAAGTCGACCAAAGACTTGAAGGTGCCGGGTGAAGGAACAACATTTTACTCGCCCGAAGAGGTGAAAATTGCCTTTAACGAGAAGAAAGTAGACCTCAACGCCGGTATCAAAGTGAGAACCAAGGATCTCAACGATAAGGGTGAATTGGTCGATAAAATAATTGAGACCACGGTTGGACGGGTACTTTTCAACGAAGTAGTTCCTGAAAAAGCGGGTTACATCAACGAAGTACTGACCAAGAGATCGCTGCGTGACATCATTGGGAATATCCTCAAAGTGACCGATGTACCAACGACCGGAAAGTTCCTTGATGATATCAAGAACATGGGATACAATTTTGCTTTCCAGGGAGGTCTGTCCTTCAGTTTGGGAGACATCATCATCCCCGACGAGAAGTACGACATGATCGATGCTGCGAACAAGCAGGTGGATTCGATCATGGCAAGTTACAACATGGGTATGCTCACGAACAAGGAGCGATACAACCAGGTGATTGACATCTGGGGATCCACGAACAACCGACTCACGGAATTGTCAATGAAGCGATTGAGAGAAGACCAACAAGGCTTCAACTCAGTGTACATGATGCTGGATTCCGGTGCGAGGGGTTCGAAGGAGCAGATCCGTCAGTTGACCGGTATGCGGGGTCTGATGGCCAAGCCGAAGAAATCGACTGCCGGAGGTGGAGAGATTATCGAGAACCCGATTCTTTCGAACTTTAAGGAAGGTCTTTCGATTCTCGAGTACTTCATCTCGACGCACGGTGCGAGAAAAGGTCTTGCGGATACGGCACTTAAAACGGCAGATGCCGGATACCTGACCCGAAGACTGGTCGACGTCGCTCAAGATGTCATCATCAATGAAGAGGACTGTGGTACGCTACGAGGTCTTGAGGTAAAGGCTTTGAAGAACAATGATGAGATCGTTGAGTCTTTGGGTGAAAGAATTCTCGGAAGAGTGTCTCTGCACGAAGTGCATGATCCTTCAACCGATGAATTGATTATTGAGGCCGGAGGTCTTTTCACTGAAGAATCAGTCAAAAAGGTAGAGAATGCTGAATTGGACATGATTGAAGTTCGTTCGGCACTTACTTGCGAGGCGCAAAAAGGAATCTGCTCCAAGTGCTACGGAGTGAGCCTGTCGAACAATAAGATGGTTCAGAAAGGTGAGGCTGTAGGTGTTGTAGCTGCTCAGTCGATCGGTGAGCCGGGTACCCAGCTGACTTTGAGAACCTTCCACGTAGGGGGTATTGCAGGAAACATATCTGAAGACAGCAGACTGGTTGCGAACCATGGAGGAAAACTTTCCATTGAAGACCTCAAGACGGTTGATGGCCTTGACAGTGAAGGAAATAAGGTGAAAATCGTTATTTCGCGAACCTCGGAATTCAAGATTCTTGATAAGAACTCCGGACTTGTGTTGAGTACGAAAAACATTCCGTATGGATCACATATTTTCGTGAAAGACGGAAGCACAGTGAAAAAGGGAGATGTCATTTGCCAGTGGGATCCTTACAATGGTGTCATTGTTTCGGAATTCAGTGGTAAGGCCATCTTTGAAGATGTTGTCGAAGGAGTCACTTACCAGGTGGAACTCGACGAACAGACCGGATTCAAGGAAAAAGTGATTTCTGATTCCAAGAAGAAAAGGGTAATTCCAACCCTTCATGTTCAGGACACCAAGGGTAAGACTCAGCGTTCATACTCCTTGCCTGTTGGAGCACACCTGCTCATCGAGGAAGGTCAAAAAATCAAAGCCGGTCAGATACTGGTCAAGATACCTAGAAGATCCGGTAAGGCCGGGGATATCACCGGTGGACTTCCAAGGGTGACTGAGCTCTTCGAAGCGAGAAACCCATCGAATCCTGCCGTTGTGACGGAGATTGATGGTGTGATCAGCTTCGGCAAGATCAAGAGAGGTAACCGCGAAATTATTGTCGAATCCAAACTGGGTGACGTCAAAAAATATCTTGTCAAGCTTTCCAATCAGATCCTGGTTCAGGAGAACGATTATGTCAAAGCGGGCATGCCGTTGTCTGATGGAGCAACCACTCCAAGTGACATTTTGAATATCATGGGGCCTGCCAAGGTGCAGGAATATCTCGTCAACGAGATTCAGGAGGTATACCGTTTACAAGGTGTGAAGATCAATGACAAGCACTTTGAAGTTGTGGTGAGACAAATGATGCGAAAGGTAAAAATCATCGACTCAGGTGATACTATCTTCCTTGAGAACCAGTTGATTCACAAGAATGACTTCATTGAAGTGAATGACAACATCTACGGAATGAAAGTAATTGAAGACAAAGGAGATTCAGAGAATTTCAAGAATGGACAGATAGTCTCTGCGCGTGATCTCCGAGATGAGAATTCCTTGTTGAGAAGAAATGACAAGACCCTGATTGAGGCTCGCGATGCCGTACCGGCGACTGCAGAACCAATCTTGCAGGGGATTACGAGAGCTTCTTTGCAAACCAAGTCGTTTATATCGGCGGCTTCTTTCCAGGAAACCACCAAGGTACTCAACGAAGCCGCGGTGAGCGGAAAAGAGGATTACCTGGAGGGTCTCAAAGAGAATGTGATTGTAGGAAAACGAATTCCGGCAGGTACCGGAATGCGGGAATACGACAATCTCATCGTCGGCCTGAAAGAGGAAATCGAAGAATAAGAACAAAAGGCACGATGATTCGTGCCTTTTTTTTTAACTCAAATTACAGCAAGACATGGCTACTGAAGAAAAAAAGAATCAACTCAATATAGAGATCGATGAAAAGATGGCGGATGGCACCTATGCCAACCTGGCGATCATCAATCATTCCATATCGGAATTCGTAGTCGATTTCATCAACGTGATGCCGGGAGCGCCGAAATCCAAAGTCAAGTCAAGAATCATTTTGACTCCTCAGCACGCCAAAAGACTGGCAAAGGCGCTCAATGAGAACGTGAATCGTTTTGAAGCCAACCACGGGGAGATCAAGGACTATGAGCAACCTCCTATTCCGTTGAATTTCGGTCCCACCGGTCAGGCTTGATCCCATGAGGTTTCCCGAAGGTTTGTCCAGGAAGCTGAGCCTCCGCGAGCAAGAAGGGATGTTTCGAGTCTTGCAGACCAGTCAGGGGCTTGTCGACTTTTTTTCAAACGACTACCTGGGTTTTGCATCCAATCCCAATCTTGACCCTGGAAGAGGGGGTGAGGAAATATCTCCCTTCCAATGGAACGGGAGTACGGGTTCCCGCCTGATTTCAGGAAACTCCAAGGCGCACGAGGAACTCGAAATAGCTCTTGCCAAATTTTTCAGAGCTGAGTCGGCCCTGCTTTTCAATTCGGGTTACGATGCCAACATCGGTTTGCTTTCGGCTGTCTTGCAACGTCAGGATGCCGTATTTTTTGACCGTTTGTCTCATGCTTCCATTAGGGATGGTATTTCCCTTTCTTCAGCCTCCTCGTTCGGTTTCGAACACAATGACCTGGGTGATCTGAAAAAGAAAATCAGCAAGGCAGGCTCGAAGGCAGGACAGAATTATGTGATTGTGGAATCGGTCTATTCCATGGATGGAGATGAAGCGCCTCTTGAACAACTCGCCGATTTTTGCCGCTCCGAGAACCTGTACCTGATCGTCGACGAGGCTCACTCGACCGGGATCATGGGCCAGGACGGATCGGGCATGGTCACATCACTCGGCCTTGAGAATGAAGTCTTTGCACGAATTCACACTTTCGGCAAAGCCCTGGGCTGCCATGGAGCGGCTGTTCTGGGTTCCGAATTCTTGAAAAAATACCTGATCAATTTTGCCCGTTCCTTCATTTACACCACGGCCCTACCACCGAGGGAGGTTTTACGGATAAGTGCCGCCTTGAAAGAGCTGGAGCATTCAAAGCAACGGAATCGGCTCGGCCTGAACATCGATGCATTTTTGAGTGAAATTGAGAATTTGAATCTAACTTCCTATTTCATACCAAGCCGATCTCCGATACAGTCTTTTCTCCTGCAGGATTCTTCAGATCCGGAAGAAATCAAGAAGGTGTTTCAAGAGCACAAGATAGGTGCAAAGATCATTTTTCCTCCCACCGTGCCTAAGGGTCAGGAGCGTATTCGAATTTGCATTCACAGCTTCAATACTTCGTCGGAGATTCAAAGGGTTCTTCAATTATTGAGTACTTTTGTCTAGAATTTTTCGGAAAGGATGCACAAGATTTTTATTACCGGAATCGGGACGGATGTCGGCAAAACAGTAGTAGCAGCTATTGTTACGGAGGCTTTGAAAGCGGATTACTGGAAACCGGTGCAGGCGGGTGATCTCGAGTTTTCTGATTCTGACCGCGTCAGGTCATGGGTTAGCAACGACCAATCGGTTTTTCACCCCAACAGCTATGCTCTGAAGACCCCAATGAGTCCGCATGCAGCAGCAGACATAGATGGCATCCGCATCGAACTGGACAAAATTCGAACCCCACAAACATTGAATCACCTTGTGATCGAGGGCGCCGGTGGTCTGCTGGTACCGCTGAATGAAAGGGAAACTATTCTTGATCTGATTGAGGATGATTGGAAAATACTGGTGGTCTCAAGACATTATCTGGGTAGCATCAATCACACACTTCTTACCCTGGAGGCCTTGCAAGCCCATGGCAGAAAAGTGTCCGGGATCATCTTTAACGGAGAGGAAGTTCCTACATCCGAGAGCATCATAGAATCTCTTGGGAATGTACCTGTTCTGGGCCGGATGGATTGGGAAGAGCAGGTCGATGCAGGAGTCGTGTCTAAGTATGCCGGGCTCTTTCGTTCAAAACTGGAGAACCTGATATGAAAAATTACACAGAGCGGGACAAGAAGCACCTTTGGCACCCATTGACCCAGCACGGGCTCAACCCGGATCATTTGCCTTTGGTAAGCGCCAGGGGCTCTTATCTCTATGATGATAGGGGCAAGGCTTATATCGACGGCATTTCTTCCTGGTATACCTGCATGTACGGTCATTGCAACCCGGAGATCACGTCCCGTGTAAAGCAACAGCTGGATCAGTTGGATCAGGTGGTTTTCAGCGGTTTTACACACCCTCCTGCGATTGAGCTTTCAGAAAAGCTGGTGGAGATCCTTCCCGAGGGAATCAATAAAATATTTTTCTCAGACAACGGTTCGACATCCGTGGATGTAGCGATCAAAATGGCGCTTCAATATCATTTTAACCGCGGAGAGAAACGCAACAAGATAGTGGCTCTTGAAAATGCTTTTCACGGAGACACCTTCGGGGCGATGTCGGTTTCTGGATTATCAGTTTACAACGGGCCTTTTGAAGATTTCCTTTTGGAAATTGAACGCATACCCGTGCCCGATGATCTGAATATGGATGCTTTGGAGATGCGTTTCAAGCAAATCCTGGAGGATCAAGACGTGGCAGCCTTTATTTTTGAGCCTCTCGTCCAGGGAGCTGCCGCCATGCATATGTATCCGGCTGCACATTTGGATGTTCTGATGGAGTTGGCCCGAAGTCACGGAGCCCTGACGATAGCCGATGAGGTGATGACAGGCTTTGGCAAAACGGGTCGAAACTTCGCCAGCGATTATCTCAAAGAAGGACCGGACATAATCTGCCTTTCCAAGTCGCTCACAGCTGGGGTGGCGCCCATGGCCCTGACCTGCTGCAGTCAAAATGTGTTTGGTGCCTTTTATGACAAAGAAGTCTCGAAAGGCTTTTTTCACGGGCACACCTATTCGGCGAACCCCCTGGCCTGCGCAGCTGCTCTGGCCGGGATGGATCTGCTGGCCACTGAGACCATCCAGGATTCCATTCAGCGCATTGCAGAAAGGCATTTGCAATTCGAGGCTGAGGTCAAAAAGCATCCCATGGTAAAAAGCACCCGAAGCCTGGGCGTGATTTTTGCCCTCGATCTCGATATTGAAACCGAACGTTACGGAAACCTGAGGGATAGACTCTACCGGTTTTTCATGGACCAGGGCGTCTTTTTGAGACCCCTGGGCAATACCATTTATTTGCTTCCCCCTTTTACGATTGCCGAACAGGAGTTGACCCTGCTGTATGCATCCATCCTGAATTGTCTTGAAATGCTGAGCCATGAATGAGCCTGTATCCATCATGTCCATGGCCTCCGTCTCTGCCCTTGGAGCAGATGAGCAACACGTATGGAAGACCTATAAAAGAGGAGAATCTCGAATCGAATTACGCGATTTCGGAAAGTTCTCGGCTCTCGTCAGTTCCATTGACAGGGAGTTGTGGGAAGAGATCGTAGATCTGAGACAAATAAAAAATTACAGGGAGCTGGATCCATCGGTATTGCTCGCCATTTACGTGTCTCGGCGCGCGGTTTCAAAAGCCGGTTGGAACAGTCAAAACATAGGAGTCAATATTGGATCCTCCCGCGGCTCGACCCATCTCTTTGAAAAATATCATGGGGAATTTCTCAAAACAGGAGCAGAGATAGCCAGCACCTTGAGCTCTCCAACCACGACCTTGGGAAATCTGTCCTCATGGGTGGGGCATGACCTGCAGTCCAGCGGGCCAACCATCAGTCACTCCATCGCCTGTTCTACTGCTTTGCATGGAATCCTCAATGGGATCGCCTGGCTCAGCAGCGGTATGAGTCAATATTTCCTGGCGGGTGGTAGCGAGGCTTCAAATACTCCATTTACCGTGGCCCAATTGAAGGCATTAAGGATTTATGCAGAACAGGAACGCAACCAGGAATTTCCCTGCCGAACCTTAGATTTTGAGAAAAGAAGCAATTCAATGGTTCTCGGAGAGGCAGCGGCTGTCTTTTGCCTGGAGAAAGGTGAAAAATCGGGTGCATTGGGAGTCATTGAAGGAGTGGGATTTGCGACCGAGCCCCTGACTCATAATATTTCGATTTCTACGGATGCCGACTGCTTTCAACGATCTATGCGCATGGCCCTTGTCGGCATGAATCCCGAGGAGATTGACGTCATTGTGACCCATGCACCGGGCACTCTTAAAGGAGACAGCTCTGAATTGTTGGCCATTCAAAAGGTTTTCAAGAATCACCAGCCGGCATTGACTTCAAACAAATGGATCATTGGTCACACTTTGGGGGCCTCAGGAGCGATGAGCCTTGAAATGGCTGTTCTGATGCTCAGAGAGCAGGAATTTATCGGCGTCCCATTTTTGGATGGGCAAAGAGCCCCGAAGCGATTGTCAAAAGTGATGGTAAACGCGGTAGGTTTTGGCGGAAACGCTGTCAGCCTTATCATCACTCGAAACATTTAATCACAGCATTTTTAAAAATAGTTGTTTCGAAGTAAGTGCTATTCCTTATTTTTGATCTTTAATCCGGAGCCATGGAAACTTATTCAAAACAAGAAATCATCGACCTGTACAACTTGCCCCTGATGGAGTTGATCTATCGGGCGGCACAAGTTCATCGTGAACATCACGATCCCTCAAAAATACAAGTGAGTACCCTTATTTCGATCAAAACAGGCGGATGTCCGGAAGACTGTGGATACTGTCCCCAGGCGGCAAGATATCACACTTCGATTGAAAAGAACGATCTTTTGCCCTATGAAACCGTGATCGGTCTGGCGCGAAAGGCAAAGGAAAAAGGATCCTCGCGGGTCTGCATGGGAGCGGCCTGGAGAAATGTGAAAGAGGGAGACGACTTTGAGAAGGTGCTGAAGATGGTTCGTGGCCTGAGTGAACTTGACATGGAGGTGTGCTGCACCCTGGGGATGATCACCGAGAGCCAGGCGGTACGACTGGCCGAGGCGGGTCTGCATTACTACAATCACAACCTGGACACATCTGAAGACTACTACAAGGAGGTGATCTCTACACGTGGCTATGACGATCGTCTCAAAACCCTCGACAATGTGCGTAAGGGATCGCTCAAGGTCTGTTCGGGAGGAATCATAGGAATGGGAGAGAGCATCGAAGATCGAGCGGGCATGCTGCTGAGTTTGTCCAAGCTGCACCCCCAGCCAGAATCGGTGCCGATCAACGCTTTGGTGGCAGTTGAAGGAACACCTATGGAGGAACAGGAGATCGTGCCCGTTTGGGATGTGGTGCGCATGATCGCCACGACCCGAATCGTTATGCCCAAAACGACAGTAAGGCTTTCAGCGGGTCGAACCGAAATGAGTGCAGAAGCACAGGCCCTGTGTTTCATGGCAGGAGCCTCTTCTATTTTTGCCGGGGAAAAATTGTTGACAACCCCGAATCCGGGCGAAGACAAGGATGCTGAGATGTTTTCAATCCTGGGCCTGACTCCTACAGAAAAGGAAAAGGACGATACAGGCAAGTTCAAGATCAGGAGATCGCGAGTCGAGGCCGAAGAACAGGAAAAGTGGAGCCGACCGGGTCACCGCATCGAAAAAAATGTCCAGGCTGCTGAAAAAGCCAAAGAGATTCGCAAGGTCCAGCGTCAAAATTGAACCTCAGTCTGAAGACACTTTGATGAATCCCCTGTAAGTTCCGAGATAGAAGCTTTTATCCGGACCAAAGGTGAAAGTTCCCCAAATATTGTTGAATACTTTGCGATCGTAATTCTTGGTTCCCAAAGATCCGGCTTTTAGAATGGCACTTATATTGTCATCAAATTCTCCTTTTTCGAAAAACAATTTTGAACGCAATACTCTTCTGCCCGTTCGATAGTCTATGGTTGTGATCTGCCAGTCTCTGTGTCCGTTGGTTTCCTCCTCAGATCTGTTATAAACGTAAAGCATTCCTGTGCGAGTGGAAATCTTGGGTGTAGCCGTTTTACAGTCATAATTGCCACTGGCCGGCCAGTTCTCCACCTTTTCAAAAACTCCTTTTTGCTCATTGTAGTCAAAGCGCATTATGCCACCCGGAGTTGGGTTCACATCAAATGGATCCACATAGCCAAAGGTATTAGCCACGATGTAAGAGCTTCCATAAGCAACAGCAGAATTCTCCACGGCGCTGCCCTGATTTTCGAATAGGGGCAGTTTACTTACGAGCTCCCCGTTGTCTTGCCGGTATATGCAAAGGTTTACGCGCCCTGGGGCATTGTCGCAAATAGCTACAAATCGATCATCCATCAGGGTAGGGGTGGTTCCGCTGCCTTTGTTGAGGTGCCCGGGCTTTTTCTTCAGGTCGTTGTCGTAAACCAAATTTCCCTTTTTGAACGTTTTTTCCCATTTCGGATCCAATTCGATGGTCTTGGTTTCCTCATTGAAGTAAAACTTGAAGAGAGCTGCATTGGAGACGATGTAAACCCCATCTTTTCCCACTGAGAATGAATTCTGGATTTCCTCGTACGTGTCTTCGTCGATTTTCAGCGATTCGCGCATCTGACGTCGCATTTCGGGGCTCAGTTTTTCACGGAACCCCCAACTTTCCATTTCCTCAGCGGTTTCTATCGAACCCGGAAAATGCTTCTCAATTTTTTCTTTAAGACCAAAGTATCCGACCCAGGACGAATAGACCTTAGGGCAATTCTGGCTCGTGATGTCTTTTCTATGAACAAGTCCTATTACGCCTTGTCTCGAAGTAAACCAAATGTTCCCGTGAACATCCGGCATGATCGCGGTGAGCTGGTTGAGTCCGTCCTTCTCAGAGAGTTCCGGATGCACTAAATTTCCCGCTTCGATCTGAGGTTTGAGATTCAGGGATTCAACTTCATGGTCGAGCTTGCGGTTCCTGATGGTGACTCTTAGAATATTGTTATTGGCCCCTGGGATGTAAATGCGATTCTTATTTGAGATATACGAATAGGCACCTCCTGCGGTATTGCTGAAGATCTTGCTTCGACCTTTTTTTCCTGCGAGCTCAAAGGCAGAGCTTCCTCTTCCGGGAATGGGCAAATGATCTAGTACCCTGATGGTATCTTTGACGTCTAGAAGAAGCAGGGTCGTATTGGCTCGTCCAAATGACAACGTGGCTACGGTGCTGTCATTGATAAATGCGAATGTAGGGCACATGCCTGAAAAATCTCCCCCTTTTTGTTTGACATGAAAATACTGGACTTTCGGGTTTTTCAATGTCGGTCCCAAGTAATTGGAAACATCCGAAGAATAGGGTCCCTCGTGCATGGCCGCGGTATATCCCATTTTCATGTAGGGGTGATCCCACTTCTCCTGAGGTTCAAGGGGTTTAGGGAGGATCTTTTCACCATTTGTGTATTCCAGCCACTCATCATACCAGCTGATTTCCATTTTCGCGAATTTTGGCTCGTATTCGAACCGGGTCGAAGGCGTCATGTCCTTGGATATGCAGTATTGGCCAAATCCGGTAAAACCAATCAGGAATACAAGGGAAAACAGAAAGTTTTTCATAATAATTTGTGTTGGCTAGTCTTCTCAAGTTACGAATTATTTCATAAATAATGCTGCCGTGATAGTCTTGCGAAATACACTCCTGGCAATTCTCCTTTTTAATGAGTGTTGATTTTTTTGTATTTTCAAAGGGCGTATACAAATCCGCATTTAATTATTCAAACATGAACTACTTCTCTCCTGATTACCTGGAATTCTTTAAAGAACTGGCGGCGAATAACAACAAGGATTGGTTTGATCGCAACAGGAAGCGATATGAGACGGTGGTGAGAGACCCTTTCAAGAGCTTTATTGGCTTGCTCATCGCTGAAATTGCCAAGACGGATCCGGAGTTTGACATCGAAGCGAAAAACGCCATCTTCCGGATCAACAGGGATATACGTTTTTCGAAGGACAAGACGCCCTACAAACTGAACAACTCAGCCCTGATTTCTCCGGCGGGCCGAAAGGATAAAAACAATCCGGGAATTTATCTGGAGTTCGGGCCGGAAAAGCTCGGAG
>JAHEHE010000121.1 GCA_024644725.1 Flavobacteriaceae bacterium
TTACGGCCCCGATTACACTTCGTTCTCGGACGGAAAACTCAATGGCGGGTTTGAACGAACTAGCGATAAAATTATGTCAGGAGCTTTAGTTGTTCTGTATCATGATGATCTGGATGGCATTCGGCTTAGCATAATCAATTCTGGCGGGGAGATTTCAAAGGAAATCTTTTCATTTCCTGGTGGGAAGCGGTTTCACTTTCTGGACCCTTCCGGAAACGAACTGGCTGTTTGGTCGGATAAATAGTTCCCGTCGAATGAAGATACCAAAGATGGGCTCAAACTTTTATCCCTATTCTAAATTCAGATAAATTCATATCTTAAGTTCAAAATCTATTAACACCAAACCACTATGAAATACTTAGCACTGCTCCTCTTGGCTCTGGGGCTTTCCTCTGTTGCAAATGCGCAAGACAAACTCGAGAATTTAAAAAAAGAGGTCCAGGAAAAAATCGATGACAATGCAAAAATGGCGCAGGTCATGGTCGATAAGGTTTTCAGCTTTTCGGAACTTGGATTCCAGGAGTATGAAACCTCAAAATACATAACAGATATCCTTAAAGAAAACGGCTTCAAGGTTGAGTATGGTATCTCAGGGGCTCCCACCGCCTGGTGGGCAACCTGGGGGTCAGGCAAACCTGTTATTGCCGTGGGAAGTGATCTGGATTGTATTCCCAAGGCTTCTCAGAAACCCGGTGTGGCATATCACGATCCTATAGTGGAAGGAGCGCCGGGCCATGGCGAGGGTCACAACTCCGGAGTGCCCTTGAATGTATTGTCGGTCTTGGCGGTCAAGGAGATTATGGAAAGAGAGAACATCTCGGGAACCCTCATCATGTGGCCCGGGGTTGCCGAGGAGCTCGTGGCCACAAAAGCCTATTATACCCGAGATGGGTATTTTGATGACGTTGATCTTTGTCTTTTCACTCATGTCTCCAGCAATATGAGTGTCTCTTACGGGCAGGCACGGGGAACAGGACTGATCTCCGTGGAATATACCTTCGAGGGAGAATCCGCGCATTCGGCGGGAGCCCCCTGGCGGGGAAGAAGTGCCGCTGACGCTGTCGAACTCATGAACATTGGATGGCAATACGCCCGCGAGCATATGCATCCGCTGGGAAGGTCCCACAGCATTATAAACTACGGAGGAGATCAGCCCAATGTGGTCCCCTCAAAAGCCTCAATCTGGTATTATTTCAGGGAAGTGACCTATCCCAAGATTATGGAGGCCTATCAGCGAGGCAATGAAATAGCAGAAGGAGCGGCCCTGATGACTCGCACCAAAATGACCAAGCGGATACTCGGAACAGCCTGGCCGAGACATTTCAACAAAGTGATTGCCGAAACCATGTATGAAAACATCAAAGATGTCGGGCTACCGGAGTGGAGTCAAAACGACCAGGTATTGGCGAAGGCCGTTCAGAAAGAACTCAAGTCACCCAAGGATTCACTCGGTTTGAAAACCAAATTGGATACACTGGGCCTGCCTTTAGAGACGCCGATCAGCGGAGGTTCGGATGACATTGGGGACATCAGCTGGAAGGTTCCAACGGTTACACTGCGTTTTCCATCCAACATTCCGGGTCTGCAGGGACATCACTGGTCAAACGCCATCGCCATGGCAACCCCAATCGCTCACAAAGGGGTGGTTGCCGGTGCAAAAGTAGAGGCCATGACCCTCCTCGATCTGTTGCTGAGACCCGAATTGGTCGATCAGGCGTGGGAATATTTCAGGGAAGAACAGTCTTCCAAGCAGAAGTATGTTCCGATGATCACAGAGACAGACCAACCTCCAACCTATCTGAACAAGGAAATCATGGATCAGTACAAACCCGCTCTGAAAGAATACTATTACGATGAAACGAAGTACGATACGTACCTCGAACAATTAGGCGTCTCCTACCCTACCCTGAGACCGGATCAGACCAAAGGAAATAATTAAGAGAACAGTCATTCATTGATCTCTCAATATGAAAAGAGTTCACCTGTTCGAATTTGAAGACCAGAATTGGTTTCCGGATTTCCTGAGAAACTATGGTACCGATTTTCTGCAGTTTCTCTCGAACAAGAACAAGCTGTTCAAACCGGCCATCCCTATTCTTGAAAAAGGATTGAAGCCGAGTAATACGAATCACATCATCGATCTGGGTTCGGGAGGTGGTGGCGGATGGATTTGGCTCAACGAGCGGCTTCGAATTCACTAAAAGGAGGGCCGATAATTTTGAATACATGGCGTATTCGGTGGAAGAAATGAAGGAGCTTGTTTCCCAATTGGAGGCAACGGAGAATTACGACTTTGACATCGGTCGGGAACCGTCAGGTCCAGGTGTCGTTTTGTATCTGCTCGCAACCCCAAAGAATTGAATCTTAAAAAAATTGTTATCTTGGGGTATTAATAAAGTATTGAATATCAACCTACCAGATCATGAAAACTCTAAAAACATTAGCTAAAAAAAGGTTCGCCGCAGCCTTATTCTTCATCAGCCTTATTGCTCTACCTCTCATGGAATCCTGCAAGTCGGAAAAGAAGGGTTCCACCCCGGAAAGCACTTCTGAGACTATAGAAGATATTTCTGAGAAAAAGGACAATGCGATTGAAATCATAACCGAAAACATGGACTTCCAAATTATGGATACTATCCCATCTGGATGGAACACTTTTCGCTACAAGAACCAATCGACCCAAACTCATTTTGTGCTGATTGACGATTATCCGGAAGGGAAAACTTCTGAAGATGCTGAAAAGGTAGTGGGGCCCGTTTTCGACAGGGCCATGAAACTCATCAGCGAAGGAAAAACCGAAGAAGGCTATGCCGAATTTGGCAATCTCCCCGAATGGTTCTCCGAAGTAGTCTTTTTAGGTGGAGTCGGTTTACTCTCTCCGGGTCAGGTCGCTGAGACCACCATGCACTTGAAACCTGGAGCGTATTTGATGGAATGCTACGTAAAAATGGAGAATGGAATCTTTCACACCTCCATGGGCATGACGAAAGACATTGTAGTGTCCGAAACCGATTCAGGCAATCCGGAACCAACGGCTGATATTGAGATCGAAATCTCCGGGACAGAAGGAATCGTCATCAAAGATTCTGTCAGTCCGGGTCCTAAGACATTTTCCGTCTTCTACAAAGACCAGAAGGCCCATGAAAATTTTGTGGGTCACGATGTCAACCTGGTAAAAATTGAGGAAGGCGGTTCTCTCGAGGCTTTGGAAAGTTGGATGAACTGGGCCGATCCGAAAGGTCTTATCGAGCCGGCTCCAAACGGGATTACTTTTCTTGGCGGTACCAACGACATGCCCGAAGGCAGCAAAGCCTATTTCCATGTTAATCTCAAACCTGGGAACTATGTTCTGATATCCGAGGTACCTGCTCCTTCCACGAAGAACATGATGAAGATGTTTGTCGTGGGCAGCAAGTAAGAAGTAATGAGAAATTTATTCGATCCTGTCAGGTTTGCTTGTGGTCAGACCATGAGTAATCGTTTTATGCTCGCTCCCATGACCAATACGCAAAGTCATGAGGATGGCACCTTGTCTGAAGAGGAGTTTCAATGGCTCACCATGCGGGCAAAAGGGGGATTTGGAATGACCATGACCTGCGCCAGCCATGTGCAGGCAAATGGACAAGGTTTTCCTGGCCAACTGGGTATCTTTGATGACTCACATATTCCGGGTCACACCCGACTTGCAAAGGCCATTCTCGACGAGGGCAGCCTTGCTGTTGTGCAGCTTCACCATGCCGGGATTCGGTCACCACAAGAATTGGTGGAGGGAGGGCCCGTCGGACCCTCAATCCATGAGAAATCGAATTCCAGGGCATTGAGTCTTGAGGAAGTGCACAAGCTGAGGGATGGATTCATTCAGGCTGGCGCGCGCGCTAAAAAATGTGGATATAATGGGGTGGAAATTCACGGGGCGCACGGATACATTCTCTGCCAGTTTCTCAGCTCCAAATACAATGTAAGAAAGGACCCATATGGAGGGTCTCTTGAGAATCGATCGCGATTGATATTCGAAATCATAAGTGGACTCCGTGAAGTCTGTGGGCCCCAATTCCTGATTGGGCTTCGACTTTCTCCGGAACGTTTCGGAATGCGCCTTGAGGAAATCAAAACTGTCTGTAAGAGAATCATTGAGGAAAACCTTGTCGATTTCCTCGACATCTCTCTCTGGGATTGTTTTAAAGAGCCTGAGGAAACAGAACATCAAGGGAGGTCACTCCTTGAGCATTTCACAGCACTCGATTACAAGAATGTGCGACTGACAGTGGCCGGCAACATAAGAACCGCGGCAGATTGTCTCGACGTCCTTGAGGCCGGAGTTGATTTCGTCACCATTGGCAGAGCGGCGATTTTACACCACAACTTTCCGGAGCTTGTGAGAGCCGATAAGGATTTCCAGCCGGCAGCGCTACCCGTTAGCGAAACCTACCTGAGAAAAGAAGGACTCAGTGAGCGCTTTGTGAATTACATGCGTCGCTGGCCCGGGTTCGTAAAATAGTGGTAGAAAAAAAAGTGGCCCGCTTCCAGGCCACTTTCAATTCCATTATAAACAAGTTAAGCAAACGCTTAGATTCCTTATAAGTCAAATCGATCCGCATTCATGACTTTCACCCAAGCGTCAACAAAGTCATTTATGAACCTGTCCTTGCTGTCATCCTGGGCATAGAGTTCAGCGTAGGCCCGCAAAATGGAGTTGGAACCAAATACGAGGTCCACTCGAGTAGCAGTCCACTTGACATTGCCTGATTGACGGTCACGAATTTCGTATGTTCCATTTGCGACAGGTTTCCACTCATTGTGCATATCCGTCAGGTTTACAAAGAAGTCATTGGTCAGGGCACCCGGACGATCGGTAAAAACACCATGTCTCGTTCCTCCGTGGTTTGTATCCATGACTCGCATTCCTCCCACCAAAACGGTCATTTCAGGAGCCGTAAGACCCATGAGCTGCGTACGATCCAACATCATTTCCTCAGAGGTAACGATATAGTCCTTCT
>JAHEHE010000122.1 GCA_024644725.1 Flavobacteriaceae bacterium
TGGAAAAGAAGAGAATTACAGTATTGCCACATCAATTCAACAATAACGATTACTTCCTGCTCAAGTTCAACTACGAAGAAAGCCTGGTATCCATTGCGCGCTCTTTGGGATGCAGGTGGGTTGTTGAAGAAAACGGCTGGGCCATCTACAGGTCAAGAGAAAACCTCAAGGCATTGATTCGGGCCTTCGCCGACATTTCTATTTTCGACACGTCCAAAATTGGTATTATTGATGCAGAAGAAGATTATGACGAGCGCATCACGCTGGTTCCGGAGGCTTACTCACAATTACTGATTCGAAAAGGGTATAGCGAGGAGACTTTACAGGTCTATAAATCCCTGTTCAGAGAATTCATTCATCACTTCAAAGACGAAAAACTCAAGGATCTCAAACACCAGGATTTGGTATCCTATATTGAGAACCAGGTGTCTGGCAAAAAGATTTCAGGAAAATCGGAAGAGCAGCTTGTCGATGCCATAAATTTCTATTACACAGGGATATTGAAACGCCAGGCGTTGACCTATCCTCTGGTGAAAAGAGAGAACTCAGGGCGCAGCCAAAGAAAGGTTTCCAGGAAGGAACTTGTACGGATGCTCGAAGCAACACCGAATGTGAAGCACAAAGCTGTAATGTCCCTTCTTTTTGCATCTGATCTTCAAAGAGCTCAATTGGTCAAACTCGAAAAAGAAGATGTGAACCTGGACAAAATGACAATTCATACAACAAGCGGAGAAGAAAAAAAACCGGTTACATTGAAACTCGATGAAGACTCCAGGGAGCTACTTGATCAATACCTGAAAGTTTATAAGCCCGACAAATGGTTGTTTGAGGGGGCCAAGGGGGATCAGTATTCAAAATCCAGCATTGTGTCTGTAATTCGGCGTGCCACTTACAAGGCCGGTATTGATGAAAAAATTCCAAAAAGTAAGAGAGAACCTGAAAACGAGATGCGCTCGGGCAGCTGATGTGCATGTAACGATTATGCGAACCGTATGAGTCCTATGCCTAAACTGACAACTTCCAAGATTGTTCTGGGATCAAGTGCTATCATTTTGGCCGCCTCTGGCCTGGCGCTGACCTTCTTTCCCGACGAGCTCGCTGAAAACATCAACTTGCCTGATGAGGCCTCAGTGAAGCTCCTTATCCAGACGATAGGGGCCATGTACTTCGGCTTTGCTATGTTGAATTGGATGTCGAGAAGAAGCCTGATTGGGGGCATCTATAACCGCCCTATAGCCATTGCAAATATGACGCATTTCATGATGGTAGGGATTGCCCTGACAAAACTTATGCTCAGCAAAGCCCTACCCCAATCTTTTTGGTTGGTAACCTTGATCTACGTGGTCTATGCCCTGATTTTCGGATGGCTTCTGTTCACAACGCCAAACCTGGGTCAAAAAGCCGCTTAAACTCAGGTCAATCCGATTCGTTAAAACCAAATTTCTTCAGGCCTTCGTGACTTGTTTTTATGACTTCGAGTGGCTTTTTGCCCCAGGTTCTGTCCTGCTCCACATAATAGTAGATCATCCCGGATTTGTCTTTTTCTTTGAGTATCCTGGAGAAATCAATGTTACCCGTTCCCACCGGCGCAAACTTGCCTTCATCATCCATGTCTTTGACGTGCCAAAGCTTGAATCTGCCCGGGTACTTTTCAAAATAAGCCAATGGATCCGCACCAGCTCGTGTGACCCAATACAGGTCCATCTCAAAATTAACTGTCCCCGGATCGGTGTTCTCCAGAAAGTATTCAATAGGTACTATTCCCTTGCTATTTTTGACAAATTCGAAGTCGTGGTTGTGGTAAAGCAGCTCCAAGCCGGCAGCCTTGCATTTCTTGCCCACCGTGTTGAGAACATTAGTCAGGAACTCAAGCTCTTCACTCATACTCATTTTTCCATCTTCACTTTTGAAATGGCCCATCGGGGGGACAGGAATGACAAAATATTTGAAACCGGCAGTTTTCACATCCGCAATCATTTCATCTATGTTGTCCATGTTTTCGAACCCCTGGTGCGTGCTGACCGGTTCGAGGCCGACTTCTTTCAAGGTCTTTTTGAAGTCCTTCGGTTCCATGCCATAAAACTTGCCATCGTTGTACCCGGCAGCCTCCACATAGGCGTAGCCGGCATCAGCAACCGCTTTCAAGGTTTCCACAGCATTCTTTGACATATCATCTCTGACCGTGTAAAGGGCCAATCCGCCAAATCGATCCTGGGCCTGCATGGCAAGTGTCAACAGTACCACACATAAAGTCAAAGCTCTTTTTCTCAATAATTGGGCTATCATGATCTCTTGATTTATTGTTAATTACGAGGCCAAATTTAACCAAATCACGCCTGAATTCTGTTCAAAAAATATCAGCTCCGCGTATAAATTCTTTCACTCCTCGCCTACAAACTTGTTTATTTGATATCTTTAAAAAATAAGAATGCCTTATGCGAAATCCATTTTTCATATTTTTTCTTTTATTCAGTGTCTCAATCATCGCGCAAGAAGCGGCTCACACCCTTGAACTTTCTGAAGGCCAAAGCTCTCCCGTGGCTTCCCTTTCTGATGTGCATTGGATCCAGGGGCATTGGACAGGAGAAGCCCTGGGAGGTCAGGTAGAGGAAATATGGTCCCCGCCTCTCGGAGAAAGTATGATGGGATCCTTCAAACTTGTTCAGGATGGCAAGGTGAAATTCTATGAAATCATAACCATATCAGAAGTCGGACAGACCCTGATCATGAGACTCAAGCATTTTGACCCAAACCTCAAAGGATGGGAAGAAAAAGATGAAACGGTCGACTTCAAATTGGTGAAACTGTCTCCAGGCAAGGTCTTCTTCGATGGACTCACATTTGAAAGAATCAGCGAAAATGAGATGAACGTTTATGTTCGTTTCGAGAGCGACGAGCAGCACTCTGAGGGTAAATTCAATTATCATCGGGTCAAAACTTGATGCCTTGGGAGTATTTGCTATTTTTATCCCGTAAGAAAAATGGAATCAAATGTATATATTCAGAAAGCCAGGCTTGACACCGATCCTGTTGTTTTTGCTACTTATTGGTCAGTCCTGTGAAAAAAAAGTGCAGAATGAATCAAAAAATTCTCAGATCCTGGCAGAAGACGTTCAAGAAACTGAGAAACAGGGTTTCGATCGGGAATTGGCCCAGAAATATGGTGCCGACGATTACGGAATGAAAAAATACGTGCTGGCCTTTTTGAAGAGAGGTCCGAATCAAGACCTGGACTCCGTTAAAAAAATGGAGCTGCAGGCGGCTCATCTGGCGAATATCACGAGAATGGCCGAGGAAGGAAAATTGGTTCTTGCAGGTCCTTTCTTTGGAAATGATGATCTCAGGGGCATTTACATTTTCGACGTTCAGAGTCTCCAGGAAGCTGAGGATCTAACCAATTCCGACCCGGCAATCCGGGCAGGAAGCCTCGTAATGGAGCTCAAAGAATGGTATGGGTCCGCTGCCCTGGTAGGGGTAAACGAAACCCACAAATCTCTTATGAAAAAACAGATCGCTGAAAATTGATGCTCGGAAAACACTTCCCCGGTTACAAAAAGCTTTTCATCGGATTCCTGGCGATCTATCTGATTCGCCTGCTGATTGTCTTTACTATGGGGATCATGCCCCAGGACGCCTATTATTACCTTTACAGTGAGCACCTGGATTTCAGCTATTTCGACCATCCACCCATGGTGGCCTACATGCTTCGCCTGTTCAGCCTGGTTCTTGGCAAGAGTGTTTTCGCCATCAAGCTTGCGGATTTCACTGTCACTTTACTGAGCTTGTTCGCTTTTTACAAACTTGCACATTATTTTCTGTCTGAAAAACAAGCGGTCAGGGCGACACTTTTCTATGGAGCCACGCTCCTTGTCACCGTACTTTCGATCAATACGACACCAGATGTTCCCCTGATGCTCTTCTGGACACTTACACTGATCTTCAGTTATAAGGCATTGTTTGAAGGTGAGTTGAAGTATTGGATCGCCGCAGGTTTTTTGATAGGGCTATCTTTTATCAGCAAGTACACTGGACTTTTTCTTCTTTTCGGATTTTTTGCTTTTCTCCTATTTTCCAAGTCCCACAGAAAATATCTGCTCTCCAAGCAAAGTCTCCTTCTCCTTGTTTTTTTCGCCATAGGCATCTTTCCGGTGGTCTATTGGAACTACTCGAACGACTGGACCTCCTTTGCTTTTCAGACAGCCGACCGGGCCGGAAGCATAGAGGAGTTCAAACTTCATCCCGAGCTGTTTCTGGGCAACCTGGCGACCCAGCTCATGCTTTTAATTCCCTTTCTCTTTGTCGGGATGGTTGTAATCGTCTTCAAGATGGTTCGAAGAGTGGCTCGGAAGAGGGCATGGCCTAAGGAGAAGCAGCTGTTTCTGATGGTTTTCTCTTTGCCCATCATCCTGTTTTTCTTTGGTGTTTCACTGGTTTATTGGGTCAAGCTCAATTGGATCATGCCGGGGTACATCAGCGCGATAATTCTCGTAACCGCCTTTTTGAGTCAAAAATTACTTCGCGGTCAGATCATTACTTCTCTGATACTTCATGTTTTGTTGGCTGTTCAGATCGTGTTCTACCCGGTAAGTGTCAAGAGCGATGACACCTGGTTCGGTTGGGAAGAATTCTCTCAACAGGTCGAAGAGCGCATGAACCAGCACCCAAATTCTTTTCTTTTCGCTGACGACAATTACAAGACTTCAGCAGTTCTCGATTTCTACCTCGACCGCAGAATCTATGCAGGGAATGTAGTTGGAAGGAACGGCAAGCAATTCTCCATTTTGGATCCTGATCTTTCTCACCTGGAAGGTTCCGACGCCATATTCATCGATACGGACAAGCGATTCAAACATTTGGAAAAATCGGAAGAAATTCCAGAAAAACTACTTCCTTATTTCGATCGGGTGGTCGAACTCGATCCCATTCTGGTAGGCAAGGAGGGTCAGGAGCCCTTACGCAAGTTCCTGGTATATAAATGTTACGGATACAAA
>JAHEHE010000123.1 GCA_024644725.1 Flavobacteriaceae bacterium
CACCTCTTCACCTTTCAATGAGAAAGTGACCTTGCATACAGGCTTACTTTTTAAAAACTGTTTTTTGATACTCATGACATTAATTTTTATTGATGGTACAAAGTAAAAACAATCTACTGTTCTGTTTTACAAGTTTTTTAGCCAATTTATGTACTATTTTAACCCAAAGAAAGCTCGAATATTATGTGAAAGTTAATTAAACATAATTTTAATGTTCCGGTTTAATTTGAAATTACTCTTTTACATCCTTTAATGATACCTCTTAAAACCCCTAAATATGGGTGGTTTTTTCGATGGTTCAAACCGAATAAACTTAGTCACGCAACGAACCGTCCAAGGATTATTGCTTATCTTTATTCGACCAAATCCAAGTTCCTATGATTTCTTCATCATTCACTGTTCAGGTCAATGAACAGGTCGATTTCGATCTGGATATCGAAGAAGCCGCTCAGTTCGATTGCGAGGCACTCGAAAACAAAAGATATCACATCCTCAGGGGTTCGACCTCCTACAAAGCAGAACTTATCGAAAAAAGCTTTGGGGAAAGATGCTATTCGATTCAAATTGGCTCCAATGTCTACAGCGTCAAGATTCAGACGGATCTCGACCATATGATTAGCTCCATGGGTTACAAGCTCAGCACCGACGTTGCCACTAACGAGGTCAAAGCCCCGATGCCCGGAATCATTCTTGAGATGAAGGCGCAACCCGGAGACAAGGTGAAGAAAGGAGACACCCTTCTGATTCTCGAAGCCATGAAAATGGAAAATGCCATCCTGAGCCCCAAGGACGGGGTGATCAAGTCCGTATGGTCCAACAAAGGCGATACGGTTGACAAGAACAAACTTCTTATCGAACTCGAATAGCCAATACCTCGACTTATGAAAAAAATACTGGTAGCCAACAGGGGAGAAATCGCCCTGCGGGTCATGAGAACCGCGAGAAAAATGGGAATCAAGACCGTAGCCATCTACTCAACGGTAGACCGGGCAGCACCCCATGTCAGATACGCTGACGAAGCAGTCCATATCGGAGAAAACCCCTCCTCGGAATCCTACCTCAACGGGGAGCGGATCGTAAAGGAAGCCTTGAATCTTAATGTAGACGGAATTCATCCCGGATATGGATTTCTCAGTGAGAACGCTTCATTTGCGGAATTGGTAGAGAAAAATGGGATGATCTTCATCGGGCCCAAGGCGGAATCGATTCGCGTCATGGGCGACAAGCTCGCTGCCAAGGATGCGGTCAAGGCCTATGACATCCCAATGGTGCCCGGTATAGACGAAGCCGTGACCGACCCCAAAAAAGCCGAGAAGATCGCCGCAGAAATCGGATACCCCGTTTTAATCAAAGCGGCTGCCGGTGGCGGGGGCAAAGGAATGCGAATCGTAGAACGTCCTGAGGATCTTGCTCAGCAGATGGAACGAGCGATCAGCGAGGCGCTCTCAGCTTTCGGAGATGGTTCGGTATTCATCGAAAAATACGTTTCCTCTCCCAGGCATATCGAGTTCCAGGTGCTGGCTGACAATTTTGGCAACACCATACACCTCTTCGAACGCGAATGCAGTGTACAAAGGAGGCACCAGAAAGTGGTTGAAGAGGCACCTTCTGCCCTGCTGACTCCTGAAATTCGAAGCAAAATGGGTGAGGCCGCCATAAACGTGGCCCGTTCCTGCGGCTATCGCAGTGCCGGCACCGTAGAGTTCCTGATGGACGCGGATTTGAATTTCTACTTTCTTGAGATGAATACGCGTCTTCAAGTGGAGCATCCGGTAACCGAATGCATAACGGGCCTCGATCTGGTCGAACAGCAGATCCGAATTGCCCGGGGTGAGACCCTCGATATCAGGCCCGAGAATCTGGAGATAAGTGGTCATGCCATCGAGCTAAGGGTGTATGCCGAAGACTCTTACAACGATTTCCTTCCCAATGTCGGAGAGCTGTCGGTCTACAAGCGCCCGGAAGGAGAAGGAGTTCGATTGGACGACGGGTATGAGGAAGGCATGGAGATTCCGATTTACTACGATCCGATGATCTCCAAACTGATTACCTACGGAGACACTCGTGAAGAAGCCATTCAGGGCATGGTCCAGGCCATCGATGAATACCTGATCAAAGGGGTTGAGACCACGCTACCATTCGGGCGGTTTGTCATGAATCACGAAGCTTTTCGTTCAGGTGCTTTCGACACGCATTTTGTTTCAAAATATTACGCTCCCGAAAAATTACTTGAAGAGCGAAACCAGGAAATGGAAGTGGCCGCTCGGTTGGCCCTGAAACTATATCTCGATGAACGAAGAAAGTTAAAAACCTGCTCATGAAAGACAGACAAAAAGACTTGCTGAACCGACAGGCCGAAGCCAAACTCGGAGGAGGTCAGCACAGAATAGACAAACAGCACCAGAAGAAGAAACTGACGGCGAGAGAACGAATCGAGTATCTCATGGATGAAGGTTCTTTTGAAGAGGTCGGTGAGCTCGTAACCCATCGCAGTACAGATTTCGGGATGGATAAACAGCTGATTTACGGAGACGGGGTAGTAACGGGGTACGGCACGATCAATGGTCGTCTCGTTTACGTGTTTGCTCAGGATTTTACCGTTTTCGGCGGGGCATTGTCTGAAACGCATGCGGAAAAAATATGCAAGATCATGGACCTGGCCGTCAAGGTAGGCGCCCCCCTGATCGGACTCAACGACTCGGGAGGAGCAAGAATTCAGGAAGGTGTTCGCAGTCTTGGGGGTTACGCAGACATCTTCTATCGAAACGTCTGGTCGTCGGGCGTGATCCCGCAAATTTCTGCCATCATGGGACCCTGCGCCGGAGGGGCAGTCTATTCTCCCGCGATGACCGATTTTACCATCATGGTGGAAAAGACGAGCTATATGTTTGTTACCGGACCGAATGTGGTCAAGACGGTCACCAACGAAACCGTAAGCTCCGAAGACCTGGGAGGAGCCCTCACCCATTCGACCAAGTCGGGGGTTACGCACATAACTGCATCCAACGATGTGACCTGCATGATGGAGATCAAAAAGCTTCTGAGTTACATTCCTCAAAACAATAAAGAAGTCACCCCAAAATTGCCTTACACTTTAGAGGATGAAATTCGCGTGGAGCTCGAAAAGATTGTTCCAGCCGACACGCACAAGCCCTATGACATGAAAAAAGTCATCTCCGGGATCTGTGATGCAGACAGCTTTTATGAAATCCACAAGGACTATGCGGAGAACATTATCGTCGGATTCGCCCGACTGGCCGGGCGCAGCGTTGGTATCATAGGCAACCAGCCCATGGTCCTTGCGGGCGTGCTGGACGTTGATAGTTCCAAAAAAGCAGCCCGGTTCACGCGTTTCTGCGACAGTTTCAACATTCCGCTGCTGGTTCTTGTGGACGTCCCCGGATTCTTGCCGGGCACGGACCAGGAATGGAACGGGATCATCGTAAATGGGGCCAAGCTGCTCTATGCTTTAAGCGAGGCTACCGTCCCCAGGGTTACGGTCATAACCCGCAAAGCCTATGGAGGAGCGTATGACGTGATGAATTCCAAACATATTGGTGCCGACATGAATTTTGCCTGGCCCACGGCTGAGATCGCTGTCATGGGAGCCAAAGGCGCCAGTGAGATCATCTTTAAAAAGGAAATCAGCGAAGCTGAGGATCCCGAAGCCAAATGGAAGGAAAAGGAGGCTGAATACGCCGATAAATTTGCTCATCCCTTCCGGGCGGCGCGACGCGGGTTTGTCGATGAGGTGATCTTGCCTAAAAACACCCGACGAAAACTGATCAAGGCCTTTGCCATGCTTGAGAACAAACAGGTGGAGGGTCCGAATCGGAAACACGGAAATATTCCGCTCTGAGAAATTAGTTTATAATCTGGGTGATCAGGACATGATCTCGGCACTCAGGCCTTTCTGAAGCAAACGCGTGCATCGAGGTTTGAGCTCGTCGTACTCGCCGGATTTCACGGCACATTTGCCCTTGTAATGCACAAGGTAGGTACACTGCTCAGCCTGCTCCAGGGTGTGTTCGCATATCTCGATCAGCGAGTCGATCACGTAGTCAAAGGTGTGGATGTCATCATTGAAAAGGATGATTTCGTACTTGTTCGTTTCCTTTTCTGCAACGTCAAAATCTTCCTGGGTCTGTTCTTTTGAAAGGTAGAAGTTCCGTAACATGGTCTTTACGCTTTTTCCAAATTTACATATTTTAATCCAACCCAACGATTCCTTTCCTTCTCGTCAAGAAGCTTCAATCCCAATTCCTGTGCTTTTCGACCGATTTGCTCCATGTCCTCGCCATAAAATCCGCTTAGCAGCAGAAGACCCCTTGGTTTGAGGCACCTCACATAGCTCGACATATCGTCAAGAAGTATATTTCGGTTGATATTGGCAATGACCACATCAAACTGCTGCTCCTTTAAAAGACTGGCGTCCCCTTCGAAAACTTTGATCTTTCGGCAACTGTTCCTGGCGGCATTCTCAACCGAATTCTCATAGCACCAGGGATCGATGTCGATAGCTTCCACCTCTGAAGCACCGCGCATTTCAGAGAAAATCGCCAGAATTCCTGTTCCGCACCCCATATCCAGAACTTTTTTGCCCTCCAGGTCAATCTCAAGCAAATGCTCGATCATGAGGTGCGTGGTTTCGTGGTGCCCCGTTCCAAAACTCATTTTCGGTTCGATCACGATATTGTATTCGAGCTCCTTTCCCTCGTGAAATGGAGCTCGTACGCTTACCTTTCCCTGCACTTCGATCGGCTCAAAGTTCTTCTCCCACTCCTCGTTCCAGTTGACCTGCTCGATGTTTTCCCGCTCGACTTTAAACTCAACCTCGTCAGAGTTGAGAATTTGAACCTGCTCCAACATCCCTTCGACCCAGTCATTCGACTGAATATAAGCCGAAAGGCCTCCATCATCGGTCTCGGTAAAACTCTCAAAACCGACGGCGCCGAGTTCCGCCACGAGTA
>JAHEHE010000124.1 GCA_024644725.1 Flavobacteriaceae bacterium
TTTGTTGGGAAAATCCTTTGTGATAATGTTCACCGTACCTCCCGTAAAATCTGCTGGGTAATCCGCCGTAAAAGACTTCACGACCTGGATGTTGTCTAGAACATTGGTAGGAAAGATATCCATCTGTATGGTGTTTCGATCCGGGTCCAATCCCGGTATGTCCACGCCATTCAGGATTGATTTTGTGTAGCGGTCCCCCAGACCACGAACATAGACGTACTTGCCTCCCTGAACCGATACGCCCGGCACGCTCTTGACGGCCTTGGCCGAATTGCTCGCTCCAATTTTACTGAACGTTTGGGCAGATATCCCGTCGAGAAGATTAATCGACTTCTTCTGCACGTTAAGCAATGAAGCTTCTGTATTCTCTGCCGTGGTTGCACGAACCACAACTTCTTCCAGCTCATTGCTCAACGGGCCAATGCTCGCATTTACAACTGTCGTCTCATTGGCCTTAATCACCACTTCTGAAATCTCTGCGGTTTCATAACCAATAAAAGAAAATTCAACCGTGTAAACCCCTGGTTCCAGCTTAAGGGCATAGTTGCCTTCAAAGTCTGTGGTCGTTCCTGCCGAGGTCCCCTGGACCACAACATTTGCAAAAGGCAGTATGTCGTTGTATTCCTTGTCAAGAACCTTTCCCGTAAGCTCACCGTTCTGAGAAAACATCCCGGTGGTCCATATCACGGAAGCGGCTAAAATCAATATTGCTCTTTTCATTCGTTCTATACTAAGTATCTCTTGTTTTGTTTCTTTTTTACAGATCAATTGCTCACCCTGATCTGAGGCGAGCAATTGTCCGAAAAGGTTCGTTTATTTTAATTTTAGAAAGCACCTTTGCCTTTGGCATAGGTCCAGTTGAAATCCCCCAGATTGGCACCAACCGTATTTGCTCCCTGCTCAACCTGGGTTGTCCAGTCGGCCGCTCTCGATGTGAAGTCTGGGTTCAATATGATTTTCTCTTCTGTTGGATC
Source organism: Flavobacteriaceae bacterium (assembly GCA_024644725.1). Classification (GTDB taxonomy): domain Bacteria; phylum Bacteroidota; class Bacteroidia; order Flavobacteriales; family Flavobacteriaceae; genus Lutimonas. The sequence goes on from JAHEHE010000124.1 coordinate 975, forward strand.
CCCATTGTCATCCGTTGCCACCTTTTCGAGGAAGATTGAGTTGTCAAACCCAACCACTTCCCAATTAGAGAAAGTCAAGATTCCGTCCAGGTAGTTTTGAGCCACCTGGTTGTTGTCCAGCTCAACATCGGAGTTATCCTTGAAACCATAGGCATATATACCGTTAGAAGCTCCCATGGCACGGCTTCTGTAGTCAGCGTACTCTCCACCGGGAGTATCGGCATTACCTATAAGCGTGATGTTGTTCAGTGTAAATTCACCGTTCAGGGAACCTTCAGGTCCGTCTATCTCCAAGGCATGGTCAGAGCTTACATCCAAAATAACCACTGAATTGCTAACAGTTCCTGCATAACCCTGATCGATGTCCAATCCGTCATCGCCTTGGGCCCAGACAAGCATGTTCTCCGTATTGACAGTTCCACCGAAATATTCGATTCCGTCATCCACATTGGCTACGACCTCCACATTGTTGATGACCGTACCCGTTCCTACACCACCAAGAGTCAAACCATTGATCTCGTTACCCTCTCCGATTAGGGCTCCCCCATGACGGATCGATACATACTGGAAAATTCCTGAGTTGTCTTCAGGATCGTCTCCTCCATACAAGCCGAAAGTGTCTCCGGCAGGGATTCCTTCAATCTGAACTTCTTTGACATCCCCTCTAAAGGAACCAGGAGCATATCCAAGGATAAGCACTCCTCCCCAAAGACCTTGGTCCAGCTCACTAAGGTTCGTACCTGCTTTCTGACCCACTTGTATATTGTCCTCTATCGTTGTGAATACGATTGGATTTTCTTCAGTACCCATCGCCATGATCGTTCCTCCTCGGGCAACAATCAAAGCAGACGCAAGAGATCCGATACCTCTTTCTCCTTTTATAATAGTTCCAGGTTCTATTTCGAGGGTCACACCATCATCGACGACAACTTTTCCAGCCAATTGGTAGATATTGTTGGCCGACCACTTCTCGTCTGACAGGATAAGGCCAGTCTTCACAACTATTCCGGAACAAGGCTCACAGTCTGGACCCCCACAGTCAACGCCGGTCTCTCCGCCATTCTGGATGCCGTCATCACACGTTGCACACGGTGCACAGCTACCGCCGCAATCGACACCTGTCTCATCACCATCTTGGATGCCATTAAAACAAGATGCGTTGGCGCCACTGCCGGGTTCTTCACTACAACAAGCTGAAAAGAAGATCATTGTACTGAGAATCATTCCTGATATAATTATTCGTTTCATTCGTTTTAAGAGTTTTAGTTATTAATTTCTCCGCTGCAAAATTGGCACTTAGATGTTATGAAATCGTTAACGCCTATTTAAGAGTCGATCAATAATTGCAATCAATTAAGATGAGATATTAACTTATCGTTAACTCGGGTCGAAGCGGCAAAATTTGGCTATTTTTGTGTAGACAAAAATCTAAGTTTCTGATTATGAAGAATGAATCCATCAAGATTCTGCTCGTAGACGATGAACCTGACATCCTTGAAATCGTAGGGTATCACCTTAAAAAAGAGGGGTACCAGATTTCATTGGCCTCCAACGGAATAGAAGCCGTGAACAAGGCACAAAAGATAAAGCCTCATTTGATCCTACTGGATATCATGATGCCCGAGATGGACGGTATAGAAGCCTGTGAAAAGATTCGGGATCTTGAGGGGCTGGAAGATGTGGTCATCGCTTTTTTCACGGCACGCGGAGAAGACTACTCTCAAGTGGCTGGCTTTGATGCGGGGGCGGATGACTACATTACCAAACCCGTCAAGCCCAAAGTGCTGATGAGCAAGGTAAAAGGTTTATTGAGGCGTTTGAAGAAAAAGGACATGAAGTCGGAGAATGAGCTCGTTTATGAAGGGATCAAAATAAATCGTGATCAGTACTACGTGGAAATCGACGGAAAACAGATCACTTTGCCCCGCAAGGAATTCGAGCTGCTTTCCCTCCTAGCAAGTACTCCGAACAAGGTTTTCAATCGGGAGATTATTCTGAAAACGGTTTGGGGCCAGGACGTGATCGTCGGAGGGCGCACTATTGATGTTCATGTAAGAAAGCTTCGGGAAAAAATTGGTGATGACTATATCAAGACGATCAAAGGAGTCGGTTATAAATTTGTTGTTTAAGTCTTCGAACCCTTATATTTGAGGGTGAGATTGAATCGACTTAACAGAAATGTCCTCAAAGCATCGGCATTGATATGCGCCGCACTCACTTCAATTGGGATTCTTCTTTATTACTTTTTTGGATTTTCCACGATTGGAATTCTTCTTTTTACTATTCTCAGCTTTACCCTTGTTTTCATATCTGTCAGAACTTTCTTGCGTCAGTTCATCCTGGCAGAGTTGAGAAAGGTCTATGATTCCTCGCTGTTCGAAAATGAGCCTTTTCTCAAAAAAGAGTCGAACGAGCTGGATTTCGAGCATTTCCTCTCCAAGGTCAAGGCCTTTGCAGAAAGCAAGCATCAGGAAATTGAGCAACTACACAACCGCGATGACTTTCGAAAGGAGTTTATGGGCGACGTGTCCCATGAGTTGAAAACGCCCTTGTTTACGGCACAGGGCTATTTGCTTACAGTTCTCGAAGGGAACATGGACGATGAAAAGCTTGAAAAGAAATACTTGAAAAGAGCCAAAAAAAGCCTCGATCGTTTGAATTCCATTGTGAGGGATCTCGATACCCTGGCTAAACTGGAAACGGGGACAAAGTTGAACCAGGAGTCGTTCAACATCGTTCAGTGTACCCGTGAAGTCATGGATATGCTCGAATATTCTGCTGAAAAAAAAGACATGGTGATAGATTTCAAGGAACCCTATGATTATCCCATCATGGTCCGGGCAGACAAAAAGAGGATCGAACAGGTTTTGACCAACCTGATACAGAATTCAATCAACTACGGGAAAATGGGGGGTAGGACCATCGTTTCGTTCAGTTCACATTCGATCTACAGGCTACTGATCGCAATCGAGGATGATGGCATGGGCATTGAGCCCGAAAACATTCCTCGCCTCTTTGAGCGCTTTTACCGCACCGACAAAAGCAGGTCACGCGAACATGGTGGATCAGGCCTCGGGTTGGCCATTGTCAAACACATCCTTGAAGCTCATGACCAGGAGGCATTTGTCCAAAGTGCTCCAGACCAGGGATCTACATTCTCATTTACACTTAATAAAGCAGGGTAAAACCCTAAGGTGATTCGACTATTTCCTTTCAAAGGCAATATTTTTATTTATTCAATGTTAATTTAATGTTACCAAATTGTTTATTTTTTGTAAATTTGTCTTATCACACCATTAGTTGACTTAAAAAATCAGGAATCATGAAAAAGATCATAGCTGCCTTAATTCTCGTACTTACAGCCACCGGTGTTGCTTTCGCCCAGGAAAATGAACCTTCCTTTGAAAAACAGGATGACCTTGTCAAAGCCACCTATTATCATGACAATGGCATGATCAGGGAAGTCGGTTATTTCAAAGACGAGAAACTTCACGATCAATGGATCCGCTATGACAAGAGCGGTAAGATTTCCGTAGTGGCCAATTACGACAACGGCATCAAAGAAGGAAAGTGGTATATCGTAGGAGAAGAAACGACCAAGGAAATCACTTACAAGGAAAACAAGTTGATCAAGGTTGAAGAAGTACAGGGCACGGATTTGTCTTTCATCTGAGAGAGATCTAGTTTCCTTGCAGAAAAACATCAAAGAGCGTCGCGAAGTCGTCTTTCTTTGATGTTTTTTTTATTTCTGCCCTTGGATAATCGAGAGCTCCTCGAATGGAGTTCCAGTTAAATTCTCTTTGCTCGACAGACGGAAACCACCCCTTCTGCTGCATATGATCCGCCAAATACTCTTGTTCCGATTGCCCCGGTGTTGGCACCAGGAGCGCCTTTGCACCTAAAGCATAAAGATCCATGATACTGCTGTACCCTGAGCGCATGATGAGTA
>JAHEHE010000125.1 GCA_024644725.1 Flavobacteriaceae bacterium
AGCTGAATAGCCCTGGCCATGATAAGTTTTCGAGGATCTTCACCGAGTGCGCTGAAAAACGTGGCATTTACCTGGTAATATGAGATTTTTTTTCCCGATGGATCAAATAGGTTTTTGATTTTTCCACCCCGCTTGAGAACAAGTTCTATCAACTGATCAATTTGCTCATCTTCCAAAAGGCCCTTGTTGTACTTTCCATCAACTTCCTTTCCTTTCAGATCAAGCACAGGTATTCCGTCGTGACAACCCAGCATGTTCACCGTTCTGTACTTGTTTTGAACAATCTCTCGTCCCCATTTCACAAGTGCGGAATGGCTCTTGCTTTCAATGGCATGCAAAACGAGCCCGGGCAAAAAGAAGTCATAGATCAGATATCCTTTTTTGGACAATTCATGATGCAGGCCTAACCCATATTCTGCATGGATCTCCGGTAACAGGAGCAGCCCTTTGCGATCAGCCATTTTCTGCAAACGCTCCAAATAGTCCCAGGTCCCCGGGGTATTGAAGAAGTTGGTGGCCCCCACTTCCTTGTGCAGGTAGGCAAAGGCATCCAGACGAACAATTGAGCATCCATAGCTTTTCAGTTTGTTCAAAGTTTCATCATAGAACTGCCAAACTGCCTCCGATCGAGCGTTGACATCCATTTGACCCAAAAGAACCTCTTTGTCCTTTTCCGAACTTGAGTCAATGCTTTTTATCTCCTGGTAAAAAGTGTTCCAGTAAGGCCGTTCCGTTCCATCAGGAAACGGCACTTGGAGAATAGGCAGTCCCGGTTTTCTCATGAAGAGCTTGTCAAGGTATTCAGGCCGGGGAATCACAATTCCATCTTCCCCCATCTCTCCATGTCCTTTCCAGAAGGTGTTCCAGTTGATGAAAAAATCTTTGAATTCGGATAGCTCACCTTTTTTGAGTAAATCCCTGAACTGTGGTGACGCAACGGACAAGTGATTGAGGACAATGTCAAGTTTGAGCTCGATGCCATCTTGTTTCAGTTGATCCAGATCCTGGATTTTGATCAGTTCCTCATTCAGGTCGTAGTTTATGATTGAAAAGCCGCGGTCCAGATCACTATGGAAAAAAGTGGGTAGAATATAGATTAGGGAGAATGCATTTTCAAATTCCTCCCGAGACAAACAGGTTACAAGATAACTCAGGTTGCTTCCCAGGCTGTCAGGATAGACGTTGAAAACCACTCCTTTTGGGATTCTACTGCTTTTAATCGCCATTGCTCGCTTGTATCTCCGTTACAGAAGCTTTGTTATAATTTTTATATTTTGAGGTAATCTGCCCAGGTTCTGCAATTTAAGTACTGCTAAATGCTGCCCGACTTCAAGAGATTTTTCAAGGGAGTTGTTATCTATGTAGGCCGACAGAAATCCCGACCAGAAAGCATCTCCGGCTCCGGTTGCATCCTGAATCTTGTCGACTTTTAACGCTGGCCTGTAAACTTCTTCTTTCCCATTCAGCGCCAATTTAACCCCTTCGCTACCTAGGGTAAGGCAAACCGTCTTGACGCCCGCCTGTCCGAAGAAATCAAAAACTTCCTCATGTGAGACCTTTCTTTCAAACAGACGATTCATGTCGTCCTCACTGATTTTAACAAGGGGATCAAACCGACAATAAGACCTTATCGCCTCCAGGGCCGCCTCCCGGCTCTCCCAAAGCTTTCGTGCATAATTGACATCAATGCTCAATTGGCAACCTGATTCAAACGCCTCCCGGGCTTTCTTTAAAATCGTTGTGCGTGCCGGGTCACGACTCAAAGCAAAACAAGTCGTGTGGAAAACCTTGGAGTTTAACAGGGTTCGTTTATGAATTTGATTCTCATCAATCTGGAAGTCTGATGCACGAAACGGCACGAATTCAGGGGTACCTTCCGTTCGGGATACAAAAATCACGCTGGTTCGGGAATTTGTTTCGGTTTTTAAGTAGTTTGTCTCAACTCCCTCTTCCTTCAAACGCTTTATAATGAACTTACCAAAGCCATCGTTCCCAACTGTAGCGATGAGCGCTGTTTTCAAGCCTAATCTGGAAGAGTTTACTGCTACATTCGTAGGAGAGCCTCCCAGGAATCTGTGAAAATCTCGAGTGTTTTCCAGGGACGCTCCCGGTTGTTGACCAATAAAGTCAATCAGAGTTTCGCCCACGCACAATATATCTATTTCACGATTCTGAGAATTCATCACCATTTAAGTTTCTTCACCTACGGATTTCTTGACACGAATATTCAGGGTAAATAATGCACCTATCAAAAGGAGCACACCGGCAAAGGTGATTGCCTGACGTGGATCGTTATCTAAAAAGTTCTTGAGTATGAATCCGAAGGAAAGATTTTGAAAAATCATAGGAATCACAATCATCATATTTATTATTCCCATATATACACCATAGCGCTCCTTTGGGATTTCACCAACGACCATGAGATAGGGGATACCCATCATACTTGCCCAGCCGATGCCGAAGCCGGTGATAGCGAAAAAAAGGAGGTTCTTGTTTCCGATTTGAGGAAAAGCCAGAAAACCGACGGCTGCAATCACCAGACAAAGGGCATGAACTTTTTTCGCCCCGAATTTTTTGGCAAATCCAACCAGGATGAATGCGACCAAAAATGTCACAATATTGTACCAGCCATTTACCAGCCCTGTCCAGCTCACGGCGTTCTCATATCCTTGCGGGTCACTTTGGGGCGTTGCATTCCAGACTGAAAGAGCGATGCTCTTGGAAGAATTTTGCCAATAGCAGAACAGGGCGTACCACTGAAACAAATAGACCAATGCAAGCTGCCACATGACTTTTGGCATATCCTTGATGGCCGAAAAAATCTCGATAAGAGGTTGAAAAATGCCTTTTTTCTCTTCACGCATTTTTTTCAATTCCTCATCGGTAGGAGGAATCTCTTTGGTCGTTTTGATCGTCCAAAGAATCGATATGATGGAACAAGCTGAGCCCAAGAAGAAAGAAGCGTACACCCAGGTAGGCAAGGATCCTGTTTTACCGATGAAAATCATGGGAAAAATAAACAGAGACAGGTTAGCCAATGTCTGACCCAGGCCCGTGAAGAAGCTCTGCATCTGAAAACCCAGTGGCTGTTGCTCTTCAATTAAATTGTCAGCTATAAAGGCACGGTAAGGTTCCATCGCCGTATTGTTCCCGGCATCCAATACCCAGAGGAGGCCAGCAGCCATCCAAAGAGAACTACTGAAGGGATATACAAGCAGACATATGCTGCAGATGAGAGCTCCAATAAAAAAATAGGGTTTTCTTCGCCCGAAGACAGGATGCCAGGTCCTGTCGCTCAATGCACCGATGACAGGTTGAACCAGAAGGCCCGTCACCGGGCCTGCAAGGTTCAAAAGGGGGATTTCATCGGGGGCTGCTCCTAAAAAGTCATAAATGGGATTGACTGCACTCTGCTGTAATCCGAAACTGTATTGAATTCCAAAGAATCCGACATTCATGTTCCAAATCTGCCAAAAACTGAGTTTAACCTTTCGCAATTGACCTGTCATACGTGCTAATCAATTTTTCATACTTTTCAAAACAGTTGGAACAATGTACAATTATAAAATCCGGATTCTCGTATTTCTTCTCGAAAATCAGCTAAAATCGTTACGAAAACGGTTGAGATTTTAGTACATTTAACCAAAGATTAATCCGTATGAAACCCGTAACCCTCAAGCAAATTGCTGAGCGATTGAATATGTCCGTATCAACGGTTTCCAAGGCTTTGAAGGATTATCCGGACATTGGTGTGGACACAAAAAAACGAGTAAGGGATCTCGCGAGAAGCCTGAATTACAAACCCAATTCCCTGGCGGTTAATCTTCGCACAAACGAGTCCAAAACCGTTGGTTTGATCATTCCGGAAATCGTTCATCATTTTTTTTCAAATGTGATCAAGGGCATTGTATCGCGAGCCGAGAAAAAAGGTTATCTGGTAATTATTCTGCAGTCGGATGAATCCAATGAATTAGAAAGAAAACAGATTGAATTGTTGCTCAATCAACGGGTAGACGGAATAATCATTTCTTTGGCCAATGATACGGATCAATGTGATCACATCGAGGGTGTCTTCAAACAACAAATACCTCTTGTGATGTTTGACAAGGTATCCAAACGGATCGATTGCTCAAAAGTGGTCATCGATGACAGAAAAGCGGCCTACGAGGCGACAAAGCATCTGATTGACAAGGGGTGTAAACGCATTGCTCATTTTCGGGGGGCACTCACGCCGCTCAATTCCATAGACCGGTTTATGGGGTACAGGACGGCTTTATTGGATCATGGCCTCGAGTTTGACCCTTCGCTCGTTTACATATGTGCATGCGATGACAGAAGTTTTGAAGAAGGGAAGGAAAATGCCAAAAAGCTGCTTGAAGACCACAGGGACGTCGATGGGGTGTTTATCAATACCGACCTGGTGGCCATTGGGGCGCTGACGGAATTTAAAAATCAGGGTGTACGTGTTCCTGAGGATATAAAAGTAGTTGGGTTCAGCAACTGGTTCATGTCATCTGTGATTTCTCCTTCACTCACCACTATTGATCAACCCGGGTTCCGGATGGGTGAGACTGCATTTGATCAGCTCTTCATTGAAATTGAGACTCTAAAAAAAGGAAAGGATCTCATATTCAAAAACATTGAACTTGAAACAAAATTGATTGAACGGGAGACGACTGGGTGATTCTAACGAATGGGATTACCTCCCTCCGGTCGGTGATCCTGAGTTTGGAAGAAACTCCTGATTACCTCGTTTCACTCGGTGATCCTGAGTTTGGAAGAAACTCCTGATTACCTCGTTTCACTCGGTGATCCTGAGTTTGGAAGAAACTC
>JAHEHE010000126.1 GCA_024644725.1 Flavobacteriaceae bacterium
ATTATTGACAAGAACTGCCGAATTGGAGATGACGTTCGTATCAACGGAGGCAAGCATCTCAAAGACAAGGAAACAGAAAAATACGTGATCAAAGACGGGATCGTGGTGATCAAAAAAGGAGCTATAATCCCAAGGGGTTATGTGATTTGATCGAAAACACCAACTTGAATTTCAATCTATGTTAAGACAACAACGAGTAGTCATTGAGGGGGTGCGCCCTCAAATCAATTGCGGGGAGTTTTACATCAAGAGAGTTGTAGGGCAGCGGATAGAAGTTAGTGCTGATGTATTGGTCGATGGTCATGACGTGATCGCAGCGTCGGTTCTTTACAAGCACCATGCGGAGCGCACCTGGCGAGAGCAAAGGATGACCCCGGGATTCAACGATAGCTGGAACGGATCGTTTACAGTTGAAAAGCAAGGTTTTTATGAGTACAAGGTTCAGGGGTGGGTCGATCATGCGCTGAATTGGCAATATGGGATCGGACGCAAAATAGCAGATGGGCAGCATGTGAAATCTGAGCTTCTCGAAGGTGCCGAATTTCTTGAGGCTGCAAAGAACCAGGCGTCGGCGCAGGAAAATGACTTTCTCGATGATCTCATTACGGCCTTCAGAAACCCGGAGGAGTATGATCGCTCCGTGCAGGAAGCAGTTTCGGATCAACTTCGGAAGATCTTAGAGAAATATCCTGAAAAATTGCTTCAAAACAGTTCAGAGCCTCTTAAGGTATATGTCGACCGGAAAAAGGCCCTGTTCAGCACCTGGTACGAGTTTTTCCCGAGATCCTCATCAGAGGAGCCTGGGCGCCACGGTACTTTCAAAGATTGTGAGAGGCTGCTTGACCGGGTCGTGGAAATGGGCTTTGACACCTTGTATTTCCCTCCTGTCCATCCCATTGGAGAGGTGAACCGAAAAGGAAAGAACAACACGACGACCGCCATGAATGGGGATGTGGGATCCTGTTGGGGCATCGGCTCCAAACACGGAGGGCACAAAGACATACACCCAGATCTTGGCACGGTTGATGATTTTAAGGAACTGGTTGCAAAAGCCAAAGATTTGGGCCTCGAAGTGGCCATGGATTATGCCCTTCAGTCAGCACCGGACCACCCCTGGGTCAAGGAGCACAGCAGCTGGTTCAAATGGCGACCGGATGGTACCGTTCAGTATGCGGAAAACCCACCGAAGAAGTACCAGGACATCCTTCCGATTTATTTCGAGAGTGAAGACTACGAGAATCTCTGGAAAGAATGTCTCGATATTTTGTTCTACTGGATCGACTGTGGCATTCAAATCTTCCGTGTGGACAATCCGCACACAAAACCCTATTATTTCTGGAGCTGGATCATCGAGCAGGTCAAGGCCAAGCACCCGGATGTGATTTTCCTTGCAGAGGCTTTCACCAAGCCGAAAGTCATGCAGCAACTTGCCAAACAGGGGTATACACAATCGTATACATATTTTACCTGGCGAGAAAGCAAGCACGAGCTGATCTCTTACGTCGAGGAGTTGACCAAAACGGATCAGGCGGAATACATGCGACCCAACTTCTGGCCGAACACGCCGGATATCAACCCCTATCACCTGCAGGGAGCGAATGAGTCAAAATTCATACAGCGCTATGCCCTTGCTGCTACCCTAAGCTCCAATATCGGCATATACGGACCGGTGTATGAGTATATGATCAGCGAGCCCATTGAAGGCAAGGAGGAGTATTTGAATTCGGAGAAATTTCAGATCTGCCATTACGACTGGAGTCGGAAAAACTGGCTGATCAAGATCATCACGGGAATCAACAAGGCCAGACAAAACCTGGAAGCCCTTCAGCAGACCAACCATATCCGTTTCTGTGAAATTCAGAATGACGAGATGATCGCTTTTTACAAGTGGAACGAGGATAGAAGCAGCCAGGTGCTGGTGGTGATCAGCCTGGACAATCATCACAGCCGCCAGGGCTTTGTGCAATTGCCCCTCGAAGAGCTCGGGATCGCAGCAGGGCAGCCTCTTGTGATGCGGGACGTCGTGCCCAATGTCGAGTACACCTGGGATCGCGAATGGAATTTCGTGGAATTGCACCCTAATATGCCTTTTCATATCTTTGAGATAAATCAGATGTAGATGGCGGAAGAAAAGATCAAAACCAAACTGAAGTCAAACTTTGTTTTTGACGGGGTTTGGGAAGACCTCATGGAGAACAAGGATTTCCTGGAGGTGTTCCTGAGTGAGGTGCTTGAAGACTACATCGTCAAGCAGCGCTGGTACGGAGGAAAAGCCAGTAAATTAAAGTACATTGAGCTCTCAGAATATTTCAGGATACAACAACGAGGCGAGGTGTACTTCGGTCTGCTTTTGGAAATTGACTTTGTCGAGGCTTTCTACCAGCATTATTTCCTGCCCATCGCCTTTGTGACCGATGAGAATTTTGCCAAGGGAGATAGAATACTGCCCATCACAATCCAGGGGAACCAGGGATACATCATCGATGCCATCAACCTGGAAGCCTTTAGAAAACTGGTTTTCGAGCGCATCCTGGGGGCGGTGCCCAAGGACCGCACCAAGGTGCAGTATCACCGAAGTGACAGCTTCAAGGACGTCGAGTATGAATCCTCCCGGTTTATGGGGCTGGAGCAAAGCAATACCTCGATCATCTACAATGAAAAATTTGTCCTTAAGTTTTTCAGGAGGATCTTCGCAGATAAAAACCCGGACTATGAAATGAGCCGGTTTCTGACCGAAGAAAAGGACTTTAAAAACACCCCACCATATCAGGGCAGTCTCAACATCATCGATTCGGACAACATCAACGTCACGATTGCGCTTATGCAGGAGTTGATTCCGAACCAGGGTGATGCCTGGGAATATATGCTGGGAGAGCTTCACAAGGCCTTTCTGAACCTGACCCACAAGGGTATTGATGTCAATGCGCTTCCAAAGGCCAAGATGTTTGAGAGATTGAAGATCAAAGACGTACCCCCGGAGATCATCGATTGGGTGGGCCTCAACTTATTTATGAAAATAAAACTTCTTGCCCGAAGGACGGCAGAAATGCACATTGTATTGGGTTCCGAATTTGAGGATACGTCCTTTACGCCCACTCACTTTAACGGAGACTACGAGGTATGGCTCAAGAACAGGCTAATCCACCAGTTCCAGAATCGCTTGAATACCATTGAGAACCGAATGCACAAGCTCGATGGGCTCGCTCTAGAGCTGGCGCGGGAATTTTTGGAGAAGAAAAATCTGATCCGAAAGCGGATCACAAATTTCGACTGGACCAAGCTCAAAGGAGAGCGCATTAGGCTTCACGGGGATTACCATCTCGGGCAGATCCTGGTGACCGAAGATGACTTTTTCATCCTGGACTTTGAGGGGGAACCCGAAAGCACCATACGCGATCGAAAGGTCAAGCAACCCCCGCTGAAGGACGTGGCAGGGTTGTTCCGCTCGTTCCATTACGCGATATACGCAACGGTATTCAACAACAATGACGAGTATCCTCAATCACAGCAAGAGCTCTTCGAGGCGGCTGAGGTACTTTACTGTTACTTGACCTGTGTCTTTTTGGAAGAATATACGGAGGTCATTCAAAATGCAAACCTAAACATCGGTTACAACCAGGAGCGGATTTTCATTCTCCAGTACGCCCTGCTGGAAAAAGCGGTTTATGAGATCGGCTACGAGCTGAATTCCAGACCGAGATGGGCGCTCATTCCTCTTAAGGGAATCTCTAACATTATTAACAACTGACATATGGCAGAAGTAATCACTCACAGTCTATTTACCGATTTCGACATCGACCTTTTCAAATCGGGCAAGCACTATCGCCTCTATACCAAATTCGGCTCTCACCCTATGACCCTGGATGGAGTTGACGGAACCTATTTCGCGGTTTGGGCCCCTTCGGCCAAGGCAGTTTCTGTCATCGGGGACTTCAATTTCTGGAACGACAAACAACACCGGTTAAACGTGCGTTGGGACGGTTCGGGAATCTGGGAAGGCTTTATTCCGGATGCCCTGGAGGGAATGCGTTACAAATACAAAATCAAGTCGCACCACAACGACGTGGTGACCGAAAAAGCGGATCCTTATGCCTATTCGTATGAGCATCCGCCCAACACCGCCTCGGTCATAGCCACCATAGACGGGTACAAATGGAAAGACAAGGCCTGGATGGGGTATCGCAAGGACAAGAACGGTCTGGACAAGCCCTATTCGGTTTATGAAGTGCACCTGGGTTCCTGGATGCGTAACGGCGAGGACAACAGCTTTCTCACTTACCGGGAGTTGGCCGAGAAGCTAGTTGCCTATGTCAAGGAGATGAATTTCACCCATGTGGAGTTTATGCCAATCATGGAATATCCGTTCGATCCTTCCTGGGGTTATCAGCTGATCGGCTATTTTGCCCCGACCTCAAGATTCGGCTCGGCCCAGGATTTCATGTACCTGTGTGACTCCTTGCATCAGAATGACATTGGAGTGATCCTCGATTGGGTGCCCTCGCATTTTCCATCGGATGATCACGGACTCGGCTACTTTGACGGAAGTCATTTGTATGAGCATCCTGATCCGAGAAAAGGATACCACAAAGACTGGAAGAGCTTGATCTTCAATTACGGGCGAAACGAGGTGCGATCGTTCTTGATCAGCAATGCCTTTTACTGGCTCGACAAGTACCACGTAGACGGGCTTCGCGTTGATGCAGTGGCTTCGATGCTCTACCTGGACTATTCGAGAGAAGACGGGGAGTGGGAGCCCAATGAATTTGGAGGTCGTGAGAACCTGGAGGCGATTTCCTTTC
>JAHEHE010000013.1 GCA_024644725.1 Flavobacteriaceae bacterium
ACAAGACCGAATACCGTTGTCAAAAGGGCCACTTTAATACCCCCTGCAACTACCGCTGGTGAAATGTCACCGGCTGCTTCAATCGAGTCAAAGGCGCTAATCATACCGATTACCGTTCCCATGAAACCAAGCATCGGAGCCAGGGCGATGAAAAGCGACAGCCAGGAAACATTCTTCTCAAGCAATCCCATTTGCACACCACCGTAGGCCACTACAGCTTTCTCTGCAGCATCTACACCTTCGTCCATTCTGTCCAATCCCTGATAGAAGATCGAGGCAACAGGACCTTTTGTGTTTCTGCACAATTCTTTGGCAGCTTCCACACCACCTGAGCTCATAGCTTCCTCAACATTGTCGACGAGCTTGTCAGTATTTGTTGTAGCCATGTTCAGGTAAATGATTCTTTCTATGGCAATGGCCAACCCTAGAATCAGGGTAACCAACACAATCCCCATAAAGAAAGGACCACCCTCAATAAAACGCTGCTTCAAGACCTGGTGAAAAGTTTTGTCTTCGACAACTTGTTCCGTTTGCGCATAAATGTCTTGAGCTGAGCTCAATAACATCAATCCTGTCATGACAAGGATAGTAGATACTTTTTTCATTTGTGTAAAGTTTGTTATTAAATTTAGTTAATGGGTTTAAAGATATAAAAATTTTGGAATAATAGAGCATCTTCCGCGGAGAGAAAGGGATTCGAACCCTTGTTATGATCTCTCATAAACACGCTTTCCAAGCGTGCGCCTTAAGCCACTCGGCCACCTCTCCAAAAAGCCAAAATTTCAATAGAGCGGCAAGTAAAGAAAAATAATTTAATTGGAAAAATATTTTGCTCTAAAACTCCGTGAGCTCTCCCCTCAGAGGCCTTTCAAAATGGGTCTTGAACTCCTCCCGGCTGAAATCGAAAGTGAGCAGATAGCGCAATTTTGCCAGGGCCGATTCGGTGGTAATATCACCGCCGCTGAGGACCCCGATCCGCTTCAATTCCGAACTTGCGGCGTAACGCCCCTGCAGGACGCTTCCGCTGACACATTGCGTCACGTTGACAATATGAACCCCGGCCTTTATCGCCTCGCGAAGGCAGTTCAGGAACCAGGCTGCCGTTGGGGCATTGCCGGCACCGAAGGTCTCCAGGACGACCCCCTTCAAACCCGGCGTGCTAAGGGCATGCCTGACAGTTGTTTCCGTGATCCCGGGAAAGAGCTTCAGGATCAACACGTCAGATGACATATCTTTCCTCACCGTGAGCTCCATCCCCGCTTCTGCCCGCTTGAGGCGCCTCAGGATGGGATCGTTGAAAGTGAGATGGACCCCACTTTCAGCAAGATGGGGAAAGTTCGGCGAATCAAAGGCTTCGAATTGCTCCGCGCTGAGCTTGGTCGTGCGGTTCGCCCGATAAAGCCTGGACTCGAAATAGAGCGCGACTTCCTGAATCTTGGGTTCATCTTTCTCCTGGGCCGAAGCCAACTGTATGGCCGTGATCAGGTTTTCCTTGGCATCGGTTCTGAGGTCACCAATGGGCAACTGGGAGCCCGTAAAGATGACTGGCTTCCTAAGATATTCAAGCATAAAGCTCAGGGCCGAGGCCGTGTATGACATGGTGTCAGTGCCCGTAAGCACCACGAAGCCATCTTGCTCCGCGTAGCGCGATTCGATGATCTCGGCTATGCGCCTCCATAGATCCGGGGTCATGTCGGAAGAGTCGATGGGTCTCTCAAAAGATACCGTTTCCAATTGGCATTCAACGAGTTGCAACTCCGGAATTTTTTCCTTGATATTCTCAAAGTCGAAGGCCCTGAGCGCGTTGGTCTCGTAATCCTTGATCATCCCGATGGTTCCCCCGGTATAGATCAACAGCAATTTGGGAGGATGGGCAGCCATAGAAAAATTTTGCACAGTTTTTGATATCTTGGTAAAAGTAACTGAAAAAAAGAAAACACAATGACAGGTTCATTTATATTGATCATAGCCATCGGTCTGCTGGGCATGCTGGTCCAGGCACGGCTCAGGAGCAAATTCAAAAAGTACTCGCACCTTCATCTTCAGAACGGTATGAGTGGCAAAGAAATCGCTGAGCGGATGCTCGCAGACAACGGCATTTATGACGTCAAGGTCATCTCGACACCCGGTCAGCTCACGGATCATTACAACCCGCAAAACAAAACAGTCAACCTGAGCGAGGCCGTTTACGGGGAAAGAAATGCTGCCGCTGCTGCCGTGGCGGCACACGAATGCGGACACGCCGTGCAACACGCACAGGCCTATGCCTGGCTTCAACTTCGGTCCAGACTGGTTCCTGCGGTGGGTATTTCCTCTAAACTGGCATCTTTCCTGCTGATCGCAGGCATCTTTACCGTGGAGATCTTCCCACAGCTCTTGCTTCTGGGAATCTTGCTTTTTGCCGCTACCGTGGTATTTACCCTGGTTACCTTACCCGTGGAATACGACGCTAGCAACCGGGCCCTGGCGTGGCTCGAGAATAAGCAGATGGTGACGCCACAGGAACAGGACGGGGCAAAAGATGCTCTCAAATGGGCGGCCCGCACCTACGTTGTCGCCGCACTCAGCTCGATTGCCACCTTGTTGTACTACGTAAACATTTACAACAGCAGAAGCTGATCCAATGCCGTAGAGGTTAAATTTTGATTTGTCGATCGATCTGTTGGTCCAGGGAGATGAAGGTTTCCGTTCGGGCCACACCCTTTATGTTTTGAATCTGGTGGTTCAGCACCTGCATGAGGTGTTCGTTGTCCCGGCACAAGATTTTCACAAAGATCGCATAGTTGCCCGTGGTGTAATGACTCTCGATGACCTCATCGATGTCCTGCATCCGCTTGATGGCCTCCCTGTACTTGCTGCTACTGTCGAGAAAGATCCCGACAAAAGCGAGCGTCTTGAAGCCCAGAACCTTGGGGTTGATGACAAATTTGGAGCCCGAGATCAGCCCCGAGGCTTCGAGCTTTCGAAGTCGTTGATGAATGGCCGCGCCAGAGATCCCGATCTCACGGGCGATGCTCAATATCGGCGTCCGGGCATCGACCATGAGCCGATTCAGGATCATTTTGTCTATGCCGTCCAGCTTGAGCTCCCCCTGTTTCATCAGAACCTAGTCTTCAGGTTGCATGACAAAGTCTTCCATGAACTTGGTGGTGTAATTGCCCGACACGTAATCCGGATGATCCATCAGTTGCCTGTGGAACGGAATCGTGGTTTTGATCCCTTCAATGACAAACTCGTCCAGGGCACGTCGCATCTTGCTGATGGCCTCTTCACGCGTCTGAGCGGTAACGATCAGCTTGGCGATCATCGAGTCGTAGTTTGGAGGAATTGTATATCCGGCATACACGTGCGTGTCCAAACGCACTCCATGTCCGCCCGGGGCGTGAAAGATCGTGATCTTTCCCGGTGAGGGCCTGAAGTCGTGATAAGGATCCTCTGCATTGATACGGCATTCGATCGAGTGTTGGGTCGGGTAGTAATTGATCCCGATGATGGGCACTCCCGCCGCTACTTTGATCTGTTCCCGGATCAGGTCGAAGTTTGAGATCACCTGCTCGGTGATCGGATGCTCCACCTGGATTCGGGTGTTCATCTCCATGAAGTAGAAGTTGCGATGCTTGTCGACCAGGAACTCAATGGTCCCGGCACCCTCGTATTTGATGAATTCCGCAGCTTTAACCGCCGATTCTCCCATTTTTTCACGCAGTTCCTGCGTCATGAATGGAGAAGGTGTTTCTTCGGTCAGCTTCTGATGCCTCCGTTGTACCGAACAATCACGTTCAGACAGATGGCAGGCGCGACCTTTGTCGTCACCGACGATCTGTATCTCAATATGCCTGGGCTCTTCAATGAGCTTCTCCATGTACATCGCGTCGTTTCCGAAAGCTGCCTTCGATTCCTGTCGAGCCGAATCCCAGGCATCGCGCAGAGCTTCTTCGTCCCAGACGGCACGCATGCCTTTGCCACCACCACCCGCCGTTGCCTTGAGCATGACAGGATATCCTATTTCTTTTGCCGTTTTCTTGGCCTGGGTAAAGTTTTCGAGAAGGCCCTCTGAACCCGGCACGGTAGGAACCCCTGCTTTTTTCATGGTTGCCTTGGCGGTTGCCTTGTCTCCCATCATGTTGATCATTTCTTCGGATGCTCCAATGAACTTGATCCCGTGCTCTTCACAAATTTTAGAGAATCGGGCATTCTCTGAGAGAAAACCGTATCCCGGGTGAATCGCGTCTGCATTTGTGATCTCAGCTGCTGCGATGATATTGGACATTTTCAGATAAGACTCCGAACTGGGAGCAGATCCGATGCGAACGGCTTCATCTGCAAAACGCACATGAAGGCTCTCTTCGTCAGCTGTTGAATAAACCGCTACGGTTTTGATTCCCATCTCCCGGCAGGTCCGAATGACACGCAGGGCGATTTCTCCCCTATTGGCAATTAGTATCTTTTTAAACATGTGTTCAGTGCATTAAAATGGATCACGAAGGATCAACCAGGAAAAGAGGTTGATCGAATTCAACCGGTGAGGAGTCCTCGACAAGCACCTTTACGACCTTGCCGGATACTTCTGATTCCACCTCGTTGAATAATTTCATGGCCTCGATGATGCAGACCGTGTCTCCCGCTGAGATCGTGTCACCAACTTTTACAAAAGCGGGCTTGTCCGGAGAGGGTTTTCTATACAATGTGCCGATGATCGGCGATTTGATCTCAATGTATTTTGAGGTGTCATCGGCCTTCTCTGCCTCAACCGGGGTTTCCGCCGGAACGGGTGCTGCCGGAGCAGGTGCTTCCGCCGGAACGGGTGCCGGAACGGCAACCTGTTGAGGCTGATGGATTATAGTTGTTTCAGCCTTGTCTGAACCGGTTCGGATGGTGATCTTGACGTCACCTGTCTCCAGTTTGACCTCGCTCGCACCTGACTTGGCCACGAATCTGATGAGGTTTTGTATTTCCTTTAAATCCATAATTGATTATTTTGAATGTTCTAAGAGTTGTAGCACCATTTGAAATAGATCGCTCCCCAGGAGAATCCTCCTCCAAAGGCAGCCACAATAACCGTATCACCTTTTTTCAGCTCTTTTTCATAATCGGCAAAAAGCAGGGGAATCGTCGCAGAAGTCGTGTTGCCGTATTTGCTGATATTCAGCATCACCTTGGATGGGTCGAGCTTCATCCGTCTCGCCGTCGCCTCGACAATTCTTTTGTTCGCCTGGTGAGCGGCCAGCCACTGCACATCCTCACCTGTGAGGTTGTTTCGCTCGAGAATCTTCTCGCTGACATCCGCCATGTTGAACACGGCATTTTTAAACACGGTTTGACCGTCCTGGCGCGCGTAATGCAATCGGTTCTCAACGGTTTCAACGGTTGCCGGCATCACCGATCCACCCGCAGGGACCTTCAGAAACTCACGTCCCGAACCATCGGATCTCATATATTCATCCAGCAGGCCCAATCCCTCGGTATTGGGCTCCACCAGCACCGCACCGGCCCCATCACCAAAAATGATGCAGGTCGTTCTGTCCTGGTAGTCGATCATCGAGCTATTCTTATCTGCCCCGATCAACAATATCTTTTTGTACCTCCCGGACTCGATGTATCCGGCTGCTACAGACATTCCATAAAGAAAACTGGAACAGGCTGACTCGAGATCGAAAGAAAAAGCATTAACAGCTCCTATTTCAGAGGCTACGTAGGCTCCTGTTGAAGCAGCCTGCATGTCGGGCGTTGCCGTGCACAGAATGACTAAATCAATTTCTTTCGGGTCGAGGCCCGTCTTTGACAACAGATCTTCAGAGGCTTTAATCGCCAGGAAGGAGGTTCCCTTGTCGGGATCCTTCAAAATGCGCCGCTCCTTGATACCCGTTCGAGTTGTGATCCATTCATCATTTGTATCGACCATGGTCTCCAACTCCTTATTCGTCAGAATGTAATCAGGAAGGTACTTCCCGACAGCTGTGATCGCGGCTGTTACTTTGCTCATTTTTGCAGATTTACTGATTCACGCCCTTCATATGAAGCGAAAAGGAACACAAAACAGAATTCAAAAGTAATAAAATTCGGATTCTAAGTGGATCAAAAAAAATCTATTTTTTGAAAAAAAAGGTCTAAAAACACAAAAAAACCCTCAAAATTGAGAGTTTTTTGCTTTTTTTTCGCCGAAAATACCGAACGAGAAGCGAGCCTTAGGCCTGGTTCTCCTCGGCGTCGATCAGCACCTGACCCCTGTAGTAGAGTTTGCCTTCGTGCCAGTGTGCACGGTGGTACAAATGAGCCTCTCCTGTCGTCGGGTCTTTCGCAATTTGAGGAACAGAAGCTTTGTAATGCGTTCTTCTCTTATTTCTGCGCTGCTTGGACGTTCTTCTTTTAGGATGTGCCATTATTGCTTATTTTTTGTCTATTAGTAATTTCTTCAATTCGTCCCATCTGGGATCCGTTTCTTCTATTTCTTTTTTGTTCTCCGGACTCAATTCATCCAGTTTCTCAAGTATGTCCGATTTCAGCGTTCCGTCCTCGATTCCGGGATGCACTTTCTTCGAGGGAACCGCCAGCACCATCATTTCATAAATGTACTGCGCTACATTCAACTGGTGCTCTCCATGAGGCAAAATCAACACCTCATCGTTGTCATCGTCATAGTGCTCGCCGAATTTGACCACCAAATCCAATTGACCCTCAATCGGAAGATCAAATGGCTCATTGCTCAGATCACAGCTCACACGGACGTTTCCACTTCCGGCAAAATGCAATTCAAGCATGTTGCTCTTTTTTCGAAACTCCAGATCTATGAACAATTTCGCCTTGCGAAATTCATCGTACTTAAAAAACTCAAAGAACTCTTTGTCAACTTCGTACTCGAATCTGTGCAGACCCTCTTTCAGTCCGAAAAAAGAAATCTCATATTCTTTCAACATTTTCATCCGAACACAAATTTGAGCGCGCAAAGATAATCATTTGTTTGAATTAAAAAAAGCATTCCTTTGAGATTATTGCTTTTTCATTTCCCGTTCCGGTCTTTTAGTTTCTCGATCTCCTCTTCTTGTATCTCGCTGGATTTCAAGCTTATTTTTTCCCAGTTCCATATTGCTTGTTCTGGACCTGAACAATTCTAAGGCGGCAAACAAGGCCTCTCTGAACGATTGATGATCGGCTTTTCCCTGACCCGCAATATCAAATGCCGTACCGTGATCCGGTGAGGTACGAATCTTGTTCAGCCCCGCTGTGAAATTCACTCCGTGTCCGAACGCGATAGTCTTGAATGGAGCGAGTCCCTGATCGTGGTACATGGCCATAACCCCGTCAAAATTCTTGTAGTTTCCGCTGCCAAAGAAACCATCCGCAGCATAGGGTCCATAAACCAATCGTCCTTTTTTCTGCAATTCGGCAATGGCAGGGGCCACGATCTCATCGTCCTCCGTTCCAATGACGCCCTTGTCCCCACAATGAGGATTCAGGCCCAGGACGGCAATGCGAGGCTTATTGATGCTGAAGTCATTTTTAAGCGCCTGATGCATGATTTCAACCTTTTTTACAATCCGTGTGGCGTCTATGGCTGCCGCCACTTCCTTTAAGGGAAGGTGCCCCGTTATCAATCCGACGCGCAGTTCCTCGGTCATCAGGATCATCAGTGCTTCTCCTTCGAGTTCCTGCTCCAGGTATTCGGTATGTCCCGCAAATTGAAAATCTTCTGACGACATGTTGTGCTTGTCGATGGGCGCTGTCACCAAAACATCGATATCCCCTTTTTTCAGGGCAGTCACGGCCCGACGCAGTGACTCGTAGGCGTATTTGCCCGAAATCTCGGTAGGTGTCCCAAGCTCCAGGTCTATCATCTCTTTCCAGACATTGAGCAAATTCAACTTGTTGTGAATCACTTTGTCCATCCGATCGACACCGTGTATCCCGGTGTCAATGCCAAGAGCCTTCTTGTGAAAGCTCACGCTTTTCGAAGAGCCGAAGACGACCGGTGTGCAAAACTCGAGCATGCGGCTGTCCTCAAAGGTTTTCAGGATCACTTCGATGCCTACACCATTGAGATCTCCCACCGAAATTCCAACCTTAATTTTCTCCTGTTTTTTCATTCAGATCTAGTAGATTTCTTAATTTTGAGCGTCCCATCGGAACGTCCGAGGACAAATTTAATCAATATAAATAGAACATGTTCACAGGAATCATCGAAGGGCTTGGAGAGGTGACAAAACTCCAGCGGGAAAAAGACAATCTTCACATCACCGTACGCAGTTCATTGTCATCGGAATTAAAGATCGATCAGAGCCTTGCGCACAACGGGGTTTGTCTTACCGTAGTGGCTTTGGGCGAAGACACTCACACCATAACAGCCATTGATGAAACCCTGGAAAAATCAAACCTGGGAGAGCTCCAGACAGGCTCAAGGATCAACCTCGAGCGAGCGACAAAAATCGGATCCAGGCTTGACGGACATATCGTTCAGGGACACGTCGACCAGACAGGCACCTGCACAAAGGTCGAGGAACTGGAAGGCAGCTGGATGTATACGTTTGCATACGATCCTGGTTTTGACAACATCACTATTGAAAAAGGGTCCATTACGGTCAATGGAGTCAGTCTGACCGTTGTGGGTTCAAAAGAAAACAGCTTCAGTGTGGCGATTATACCCTACACCTATGAAAACACGAATTTCAAACAGATTCGTGTGGGTAACACAGTGAACTTGGAATTTGATGTGATTGGGAAATATGTAGCTAGACTTCTTCAGAAGCAGGCGTAGCTCAAAAAAAATCTTGAGCACGTCAGTTTATTTCTTGGAATGATCGTGGATTTTCTTCAAGGCATAACCCACCCCTAAGGCGAATAATGCAGCTAGTCCTCCATCAATTGGAGACACAGGAGGAGGAGGTGGTGGTGGTCCCTGGGCTACCATCCCACTAACGTTTAAAAGAAAGAGCGCTATTATGAGGGCTACCGCTCGAAAGTATTTATTTGCCATAAATTTATTTCTTTCCGTATGTATAACGAAAACAACTTTGATTTGTTGCAAATATATAAAAATGAACAAAAATTGTTTCCAAACGAAAGTACAAATTTAACATTTAATTCAATGAATTTGCAAAAGTCAGCAAATTAAATGTTGAGTATTCTCAAATTCAATGGAAATAATTTAGCATTTGCCGCTGTTTCCTTGAAAATATAAAAAGCCTGATCTTCGGATCAGGCTTTCAATTTTTTGAATTTCTCAGTGGACCCAGAAGGGCTCGAACCTTCGACCCCCTGATTATGAGTCAGGTGCTCTAACCAGCTGAGCTATGGGTCCCAAACGGGCTGCAATATTACTATTTTTTTACGTTCTATACAATACTTATATTTGAATAATTGAACGCCATAATCCACGTCGCCATGTTTAAAACTCTCTTTGCGGGCCTGCTTGTCTGTTTGCTCGTTTCGAATGCCTTCGGACAACAGAACACCCAATCATCCAACTCACAATACACTTATCAAAAAGGTGTTCAGGAACAAAATTCGGCCCAATCCCAAACACAACAGCAACCCGATTATCAAAGACACTGGAGTTTCGGGGGGTGGTTCAGCATGTCTTTCTGGAATGGCGGCACGGATCTGCTGATAGCACCAAAAGCCTACTACCACGTCTCTCCCAAGTTCCTCACCGGTTTTGGGGTGACCTATATCTATTCAGACTCAAACGACGATGTGTTCAGTTACCACTCAAACTCCATCGGAGGCAGTATCATGGTGGGGGCCCGACCGGTTCCTATGTTGCAACTCTCGGCAGAATACGAAGGATTGAATACGACCCGCAGCGGGGCTTTTCCAGATACCTATTGGAACAATGCGCTGTACCTGGGGGCCTCCTTCGTCTCCGGAGTCGTTTCTTTTGGTGTTCGCTACGACGTTTTGTACGATTCGGGAACCAGCGCTTTTGGATCTCCCTGGACCCCCTTCATCGGATTCTATTTCTGATCCAAACCTTTTGCCATTCCCTTTTGAGGAGTTCGTAGGTGCTTCTCTCGATATAATCAGAAAAACTGCTGTCTTCGGATCTGCTCATTTTGGATTGGGGCACATCGACGCGGTATAAAAGGTTCAGAAAGACCTGAAAATCATCCTTGACAAGACCGTCGAGAATCTGTTTCAATCGTCTTACCACCTCCCCAGGAGAAAATTCCTCATCGATCAATGCGTTGACACCACACATCGAAAGATCCTTGTTGAGCTGCCGGATCAATTGCTTCTCCAGGCCCTGAGATTCAGGTTTTGAAAACAATTGTAGACCTTTTGCAGCTGGGTTCTCTTCCTTATTGTCGTCTGGGGTCATGCTTAGTGTTGTGTAGTCATACTTTCCTTTTCATCAGAACGTTCGAAAACTCCCGCAAAAAAGCTTTGCCCTGCTGATCGAGGCTGAGTCCTTCAACACTTTCAAGGGCCTTGTGCGTATAGTCTTGTATCTCCTCGAGAAGAAGCTTGTCCGCCCCGTACTTTTTGTAAAGCGCCTTTACCTTTTCTATTCGCTGTGAAGCCACTTCCTCATCGACTGTCGGGGCATTGTTGGCAAGTTGCAGAGGCGCCGTGTAAATTTCCAATATGGCTTCCCGGTCTTCTGCATCCGCGCGTTCTAGGGTCTTGAGATAGAGGAAAGTTTTCTTTGCTTCCAGTATGTCTCCTCCGATGCGCTTGCCAAAATCGTCTCCCCCGAAGCTGTCGAGATAGTCGTCCTGAAGTTGGAAGGCGGTTCCCAGGTTGACCCCGAAGTCGTAAATGGCCCTCTGATCGGTAGAACTTGCTTCCGCAATCTTTGCTCCCATTTGAAGGGCGCACCCCAATAGCACAGCTGTCTTGAATCGGATCATCTTAAAGTATTCATGGCTTTCCACATCCACTCTCAATTCAAAATCCATATCCATCTGCTGGCCTTCACAAACCTCAACAGCTGTTTTGTTGAATAGCTGCATCAACTCCTTGTAAAGCCCGGCCTCGTAACTCTCCAGCTGTTCGTAGCTCAGGATCAGCAGGACGTCACCGGAAAGAATCCCCGTATTGAGATCCCATTTTTTGTGGACGGTCATTTTACCTCTTCGAATGTCTGCCCGATCCATGATATCGTCGTGAATCAAAGTGAAATTGTGAAACATTTCAATGGCCATGGCCGCATCCAGGGCTTTGGATGGTTCAACTCCAAATAGATGGCAACTCATCAGGGCCAGGGCAGGGCGTATGCGCTTGCCTCCCAGTGTCATGATGTAATTGACGGGGTCATATAGGTTGGCCGGTTCTTTCGATTCTATAATGTCCTGCAAATGAGTCTTGAACAGGTCGGTGTAAAATTCCATGGGCAATAGGTGTCTTTGAGGAAATTATGTATGTAGCAAAAATAGCCATTATCGCGTAACGAATGCCGCATGCTTTCGTCTAATTTACCCGAGCATGAGTTCTTGCGGTTATCCTTAAGCCCCTCTAAATTCCTGAAAACTTCATTTGTTAAATTTTTGTAAACTTTGGAAACTTTTTTTGTTTCGAAAGTTTCCTGATCGTATCTTTGCAGTCGATATTTGTGAAAATGAAAGATAAAATTCTAAATAAGGCGGCCGACCTTTTCCTTTCTTACGGATTCAAAAGCGTAACGATGGACGACATTGCGAATTCCCTGGGGATCTCCAAGAAAACGGTCTATTCGAACTATCCGACAAAGCGCGACCTGGTGAATGACACGACTTTTCACGTCTTCGAACAGATCAACCAGGGCATTTGTCAGATTTGTGCGGGTGAGGAAAACCCGGTACACGAGTTGTACAACATCAAAACTCTCGTCATGGAGCAGCTCAAAGGTGAAAAAACCTCACCTCATTACCAGCTGCAAAAGTACTACCCGAAGATCTTTGCCAAGCTGAAGGAAAAGCAATTTGAGTCCATCAATCAGTGCGTCTCAAAAAATCTAGAGCGGGGGATAGATCTCGGCTTTTATCGTGATGACCTCGATATCCAGCTGATGACCAAGTTCTATCTCAACGGAAATCTGGGCCTGATGAACCTCGACATCTTTCCTGTGGATGAATTCGACATGGGCTCGCTCAAGGCGGCTTTCCTCGAATATCACATCCGTGCAATCGCAACTGAAAAAGGATTGAAATCACTTGAAAACCTATTGAACAAATGAAAAGAATTTACCTTCTGTTACTTTTCGCTATTTTCCTGAATGCCTCTCTCAGAGCACAGGAAGAGGTCTATACCTTTTCCCTGGATGAGGCCGTAGAATATGCCCTGCAAAATAACTACACGGTCAGAACCGCCGGTCTGGATATCAATTCGGCAGAAAAGCAAAAATGGGAAGCCACAGCATTCGGACTCCCACAGCTCGACGCGAATATAGATTATAACCAATGGCTCAAACAGCAGGTGACCTTTCTGCCCTCCGAGATCGTTGGTGGACCTCCGGGCGAATTCACCCCCGTAATATTCGGTACTCAGCAGAACATGACCGCAACAGCCACTTTGAATCAGCTGATCTTCGACGGCTCCTACCTGGTTGGATTGCAATCTGCCAAGACCTTTTTGAAAATCTCGAACCTGGCCAAGGAAAAGACGGACCAGACCATTCGAGAAGCAGTGATCAATGCCTACGGCAACGTTTTGGTGGCGCAAGAAACACTCGAAATACTGTATAAAAACAAGGAAGTCCTGGAAAAGAACCTCAATGAGACCCGGATCCTTTTTGAGAACGGTTTTGCCGAGGAGCAGGACTTCGAGCAGCAGCAGATCACCCTGTCGAACATCAACAATGACATCAACCGATCATCTCGACTCGAGCTCATTGCCAAGCAAGCGTTGAATCTTACGCTGGGCATACCTATCGAAACCCAAACCGAGCTTACAGAGAGTCTTGAAAACCTGGCCTTGAAAAGTACCGACATGCAAATGCTCTACCAGGAATTTGACCTGGAAAACCACGTTGATTTCAGGATTGCAGACAACCAGGTCCTTTCGGACGAGTTGCTGGTCAAGTACGAAAAGAGCAAGAACATTCCTTCGATCAACGCCTTTGTCAACTATTCCACTTTCCAATATGCGAATAACCTGGTTTTCTTCGAGAACCCCGAGGACAACTGGTTTACTTCTTCCTTGCTGGGGATTAGCATGAAAATTCCCGTATTCAGCAGTTTGCAGCGAAACGCCAGAACCCAGCAGGCAAAGATCAGCCTGATGCAGTCAGAGATCAAACGAACCGAGATCTCTGAGAATCTCAAGCTTCAGGTGAGCACGGCGAAGAACAAATACCAGTTTGCCCTGGATCAGTTTCAAACCTCGAAGGAGAATTTGGCCCTGGCCGAGAGCATTGCAGGCAAAGAACAGATCAAATTTTTCGAGGGGCTGAGCACCAGTATTGACCTGACCAACACTCAAAATCAATTGTTCGGCTCACAGCAGAGTTATATCCAATCGATCCTGGAGATCATCCAGTCAAAAGTAGAACTTGAAAACGCACTTAACCTATTCTAAAATGAAAAAAATAATTCCCCTGATCATCAGTCTCCTTGTCCTCGTGGCTTGTGGATCCCAAAGCGAGGGGTCCGTAGAGAGTATTATTGCCTCCAATGACCTCAAGGCCATCCGCGCGAAAAAAGCTGAGGTCATAGCTGAGCAAAACCGAATTAAGGACCAGATTCAGCTGCTCGACAAGGCAATTGCCGAGCTCGACGAGAATACCAAGATTCCATTGATAACCACCTACCAGGTGGACCATGAGGAATTCACCCATTACCTGGAGCTCCAGGGCAGCGTCACAACCAAGGATCTCCTTGTGATCTATCCGGAGTATTCCGGCATCCTGACCGATGTCTACGTAACAGACGGCGACAAGGTGAGAAAAGGACAGGTTCTCGCCCGCATAGACGATGGCGGACTTTCCCAGCAATTGGCCCAGCTCAAGATCCAGGCAGAATTGTCCAAAACGACTTTTGAAAGGCAGCAGCGCCTTTGGGATCAGAAAATCGGTAGCGAAATGCAGTATCTGCAGGCCAAATCGAACTACGAATCCCAGGCCCAGGCCATTGCTCAACTGGAGCAACAAGTGGCAAAAACAGTTATCACGGCCCCTTTCTCGGGTACCATCGATGACGTGCTGTCCGAACAGGGAAGCGTGGTCACTCCGGGTCAGACCCCCTTGATGCGCATTGTCAGCCTGGACAACATGTACATTGTCTCCGACGTTCCGGAGAAATACGTTTCAAACATCAAAACAAACAAAAAGGTGCTGGTGGATTTCCCGATACTGAACAAACAGATGGAGTCGAAAATCAGACAGGTAGGCGACTTCATAGATCCGAACAACAGGACATTCAAAGTCGAGATCACCGTACCTGACAACGATAGTTCGATCAAGCCCAATTTGACGGCCAAGTTGAACATCAATGATTATACGAATCCAAAGGCTCTTTTGATCCCCCAGAGCGTGATCTCAGAGAATGCCAGCGGTGAGCAATACATATATATAGTCAAAGACAAGCAGGGAGAAGACGCTGTGGCCGAAAAGATCACGATCGAAACCGGTTTGACACAAGGCGACGTTATTGAGGTGCTCAATGGTCTTGAGAGCGGAACAGAGATCATCCTGGAAGGCGCAAGAAGCGTGAACGACGGACAGCAGGTCCGCATTATTAACTCCGAATCCTAAAATTATGCCCCCGAACAACAAAAAACTGGACAAAGAATTCAGGTTGTCCTCATGGGCGATCAACAACAAGACCACGATCTATGTGATCATCGCCATCATACTCTTTGGCGGTTTGTCTGCCTACAACAGCATGCCCCGGGAGAGTTTCCCGGAGATCAAGGAGACAAAGATCTATATCAGCTCCCTTTACCCGGGCAACACCGCAGAGGATGTTGAAAAACTGATTACGGATCCTTTGGAGGACCGGCTAAAGACGGTCAGCAACGTCATCGAGATTACTTCGACCTCTCAGGAGGACTACTCGATGATCATCGTGGAATTCGACGAGAACATTTCGGTCGATGCCGCCAAACAAAAGGTAAAGGACGAGATCGACGCCGAAACGGCAGGAGAAGACTGGCCGACCTTCAATGGCGCCAAGGTAGAGCCCAATGCTTTTGAACTGAGCATATCTGAAGAATTCCCAATACTGAACATCAATATTTCAGGGGATTACCCTGTTGGAAAGCTCAAGGAATTCGGTGAATATTTGGAAGACGAGATCGAGGAGCTGCAGGAGATCAAGCAGGTCGATATCAGAGGGGCACAGGAAAAGGAGGTCGAGATAGCCGTCGATATCTACAAGATGATGGCGGCCAAAGTGAGCTTCGACGATGTGATCACAGCGGTTAACAACGGAAACGTCACGATGTCTGCCGGGAACCTGGTGACCAGTGGCCAGCGAAGAACCATTCGAATTCTGGGAGAGATTGACACCCCGGGCGATCTGAACAATTTCGTCGTCAAATCCGAAAACGACAAATCCATTTACCTCAAAGACATCGCCGACGTATCTTTCAAGCAAAAAGAGCGCACGACCTATGCACGCGAATTCGGAAACACGGTGGTCATGCTCGATGTGAAAAAGAGAAGTGGCAAGAACATGGTGGCCGCTGCCGAAAAGATCAATGTCATCGTGGAAGATGCCATACAAAACGTGTTCCCGAGGGATCTCAGCGTGACGATCACCAACGACCAGTCCTCAAAGACCATCGGTCAGGTGGATGACCTGGTCAACAACATCGTATTCGGGATCATCCTGGTGGTCACGGTGCTGATGTTTTTCCTGGGCTTTAGAAATGCCCTCTTTGTCGGTTTCGCGATCCCGATGTCGATGTTCATGTCACTGATGATCCTGAACGCTCTTGGGTACACGATGAACACGATGATTCTCTTCGGTCTGATCATGGGACTGGGAATGCTCGTAGATAACGGAATCGTAGTTGTGGAAAACGTCTATCGCCTGATGGATGAAGAAGGGATGAGTCGCAAAGAGGCTGCCAAAAAAGGAATCAGCGAAATCGCCTTCCCGATTATCATTTCCACGGCAACCACGGTTGCAGCCTTCATACCTCTGGGCATGTGGCCCGGGGTCATGGGTGAGTTCATGATCTATTTCCCGATTACACTCTCTGTGGTGTTGGGATCATCGCTGTTCGTGGCCATCTTTTTCAATTCGGTCATGGTCTCACAATTCATGAGCATTGAAGACAAGGACATGCCGCGCAAACAGATCATCAAAGTAACGGTCATCTCCTTGCTCTTCGGCACCTTGATATTGATCTTTGGCGGTCCTTATCGATTAATCGGATCACTCCTCATCGTCACCGCGGTCCTGTTAT
The DNA here is from genome assembly GCA_024644725.1 of Flavobacteriaceae bacterium. GTDB lineage: Bacteria > Bacteroidota > Bacteroidia > Flavobacteriales > Flavobacteriaceae > Lutimonas. The sequence goes on from JAHEHE010000013.1 coordinate 16,324, forward strand.
GGGTGTATCGCTTGATCCTTAGGAAAATGGCCAGGTATTTTCAAACCAATATCCTGAGCAAGCTGGAGGTTGTTTACGAGAAAACCCTGAAAAGTGCCCTTACCGGATGGAAACCCTATGCGATTACAATAGGGACTTTTGTCTTGCTTTTCATCGCCTTTGGCGGATTTGGCGCCTCTGTGGGAAGCCAGCGAACCAAGGTGGAATTCTTCCCGGACAACACACCGAACCAGATCATCGTCTATATTGAGTATCCCCAGGGTACCGATATTGAGAAGACCAATCAAATCACGAAGGAGATTGAAAACAAAGTGTATGCCTATTTGAACGAGGATCAATACCAGGAGGGAGACTTCAACTTCATGGTGGAAAGTGCCGTTTCCCAGGTGGGAGAAGGGGCCGGAAATCCGCAAACGGATGGTGGTTCCACAGCTGAAATGCCTCATAAGGGAAAGATCACGGCCTCGATGCGCGAATACAAATTTAGAAATGGCAAAGACAGTGAAGAGCTTCGGCAAAAGATTCAGGAGGCCCTGGTTGGAATTTACCCTGGAGTAGCCATCAGCGTGGAGAAAGATCAGAATGGACCTCCGGCCGGATACCCCATCAATATCGAGATCGAAGGTGATGACTATGCGGAGCTGATCCACACGGCCGAAAGAATGAAAGACTTTATCAATCTTCAGAATATTGAGGGCATCGACGAGCTGAAAATTGATGTGAATCGTTCCAAACCCTCGATGACGGTGGAAATTGACAGGAAAAAAGCCGGGGAGCTTGGCGTAAGTGCCGGGCAAGTGGGTCAACAACTGAGAAACTCCATCTTCGGGGCCAAGGCAGGCACCTATAAAGAGGAAGGGGAGGATTACGACATCTATGTTCGGTTCCGTGAAGAAGACAGGTACAACAAAAGCGCCATTTTCAACCAGAAAATAACGTTCAGGGATCCCGCAACCGGCAAGATCAAGGAAATACCGGTATCGGCGGTGACCCGCGTAAAGAACAACTCAGGTTTCTCTGCCATCAAGCACAATGACGGCAGAAGGGTGGTTACCCTCTACTCTGCCCTTTCTCCCGGGTTTACTGACGCCGGTGCCATCGTGGGCCGAATTCAGTCGGAAATGGAAGGCTTTGAGGGTCTGCCAAGAGGAACAAAAGTGGACTACACAGGGCAGATCGAAGAACAGAACAAGCAAATGAATTTCCTCATGGGCGCGTTTTTCACCGGACTGGCATTGATATTTCTGATCCTGATCTTTCAATTCAATTCGGTTTCTAAGCCCGGAATTATTATGCTGGCCATCTTCTTGAGTCTGATCGGGGTATTTGGTGGGCTCATCATTACAGGAAAGCCCTTTGTAATCATGATGACCATGATGGGAATCATTTCCCTTGCGGGGATTGTGGTGAACAACGGGGTAGTGTTGCTGGATTATGCGCAGCTGCTGATCGACAGAAAAAAGGCCGAGTTGAACCTTGGGGAAGAGGAGTACCTGGAAACCTCCAAGCTCTTCCAGACCATTGTTCAGGCCGGTAAGGCTCGTCTGAGACCTGTTCTGCTGACAGCCATCACCACCATACTGGGATTGATACCGTTGGCTATCGGTTTCAACATCAATTTCTACACACTATTCACGGAGTTCGATCCTCAAATCTATTTCGGAGGGGACAATGTGATCTTTTGGGGGCCACTGGCCTGGACAGTCATCTACGGTCTTCTGGTGGCGACCTTCCTGACCTTGATTGTGGTACCCATCTTGTTCTTTCTCACCACCAAACTCAAAATGAGAATACGAGGAAAGAAACAACCCGTGACGGTCACAAAAAGAAGAAAGCTCGAAGCAGCCTAATCGAATCCGGATCCTTAAAAGGGTCCGGATTTATTTTTAGAACCAGAAGCCCACATTGATGTACCAGACATTATTGCTGTTGTCGGGGTTCCAGGAATAGACCAGCTCAATGGGCCCGACAACGGTGTTCAGGCCATAGCCAAAAGCATATCCTGATCGTGTGTCTTCGAAAATGTTTCCATCGTTCCAGATGTCATCATTGACACGGGCAAAATTTCCGGTGAATGAGAGGAAGTTCTTGCGAAAGATCTCTACACGAGCCGTCAATGCCGTCCTTAAGAATGCTGACTCGTTTAATTCGGAAAATCCATAACCGTAAAATGGGACGAATGTGTTGATGTAATTCTCATTGTATCCCCCCAGGTGATAGTCCAGGACCTGATTTTCATTATTCCCCAGGGTCACCCCGGCTTCAGAGATCAGGTGCAGGGTGAGCTTTTCCCATAAGGTTTGGGCGATTCCCAATCGACCATATAAGTGTGAAAAGGGATCAAAATTGTCGTTATAATCAGTCGAATAGGTGTACAAAATATAATCTGCATTGAGATAGAAACCTTTCTTTGGAAACACCTTGCTGTCGTACGTGTCGAGGGTCACCTTTCCAACCAGGTTCAGGTAATGGCTCTTGTCAAAATAGATTCGATTGATCTCATCGTCTATGATCTCATCGGTATGGACATTCAGAAATTTGTGCTCCGCCCCAATGCTGAGGGCCCAGCGATCGCTGAATGTTGTCTGAAGATAAAGACGGGTGGTGAAGTCAAAGTAGTCGATGGGCACTTTGAAACCGGATTCCAGGGGCGCATTTCGAACCGGCTGTGGCAAAGTGCTCGACACCACATCGGCCTTGAATGAATTGAAACGGGTATTGATCCCAAAACTCCAGTTGAACCCGTTGTCGAGGAAGTAATCAATGTCATAACGCAGATTGTCACCGATCACGAAATCTGCCGATATGAAATCGTTCTTGAACAGGAGGTGGCGCGTCGTGAAATTCACCAGGATACCGGTTTTATAAAGATCGTCATAATGAGCTCCAAACTGAATCATGCTTCGCCCTTCTGTCTCTGTGATCTCAAATTCGACCTTCACCCCATCTTCCAGGGGAATCAACCTGTAGAAAACACTTTCAAAGTTCCCTGTTGCCGTAAGTTTGTCAATGCCCTTCATGAAGTCCTTGCGTTTGACAAGCTCACCTTCTTCCAAACCCAGTTTCTTGATGCAGTATTGATCCGTAAAGCTCCGGTTGCCACGAATTGAGATCTCCCGGATCAGCAGGTCCTGATTTTCCGGGTAGTTTTTGATGGTGTTTTTGGGCTCTGCGTGTTTTTGGCGCCTGGCGAGGGCCATAAGCTCCTCCTTCAATTTATTGGCGGCTTCTTCACCCTTGACGATGATCTCCTGTCCCTCCTCGAATGAAAAGGTACTGTATTCATCCAGTTCCGGGCGAATGTAGATATCGCATTGCTCGATCTTTGAATCCCATTGCTCATACATCTGAAAGCCCGCTATCTGCATCAGGATCTCCGGCAGGCTATTGATGTTCTCAATGTCCCTGAGTCCTCCCGAAACATTCACTCCAATGATGATGTCTACGCCTTTCTCTATCATTTTCTCTACCGGAAAATTATCCACAAGCCCACCGTCGACAAGAACCTGATCGCCAACGCGAACCGGCGTCAGGAGACCCGGGTAGGAACCGCTTGCTCGTATGGCCTCAGGCAGAAAACCGTGATCCAAAACAACTTCTTCCCCGGTCTCCAGGTTGGTTCCGATGCAAAAGAAAGGGATTGGCAGTTTGCTGAAGTCATCAATGGCATGCACATGCTCGGTGAGTTGTGAAAAGACATTGAAGGCACTCTGTCCTCTTGAGACGGCTGACGGCAGCTCGATCTTTCCACTGACCAGTGGCAGGGAGATAGCGTATTTGGCATCATTCTCCTTTTGGTAAAAAGACGACACGTCCCGGGGCAGCTGATCACGAACGAGCCCATTGAGGTCATAGACGCGCAGCACAGAATCCAGCTCCCGGGCATTGTACCCTGAAGCGTAAAGACCCCCAACGATGGCACCCATGCTGGTACCGGCCACGTAATCCACCTCGACTCCCGCTTCTTCAAGGACCTTGAGCACGCCAACGTGTGCGAAGCCTTTGGCTCCTCCCCCGCTCAGCACCAGGCCAACCTTCAGGTCCTCCTGCTGATCGGGATCTGTCTGACCCACGACCAGTGCGGAAATTAACAGCACAATAAGAAAGAAGCAATTTTTCACGTTTCAGGCTTGTTGATTTTTTCTCCTTGAAAATGGGTGGTAATGCGAAGAGCCTTGTCCCTACCTATAAGTTGCTCCAAATCCTCAAACGTTGCATTTTTTATTCGTTTTAGTGATTTGAATTTCTTCAAAAGGCTCACAACTGTCTTCTCACCAATACCAGGAATCTGTGTCATTTCAGTTTGTAACGCGCTTTTGCTGCGTTTGTTGCGGTGATGATTGATTCCGAAGCGGTGCGCCTCGTTGCGCAGCTGCTGTATGATCTTCAGGGTTTCCGACTTCTTGTCGAGATAAAGGGGAATCGGGTCCTCGGGGTAGTAGATCTCCTCCAACCTTTTGGCGATTCCGATTATGGCTATCTTTCCCCGCAGACCAAGCACATCCAGGCTTTTTACTGCGGATGAGAGCTGTCCCTTGCCCCCGTCGATCACGACGAGCTGGGGCAATTCCTTGTCTTCCTCCACCAGCCGCTTGTATCGCCGGTGCACCACCTCCTCCATGGAGGAATAGTCGTCCGGACCGACCACGGTTTTGATGTTGAAATGCCGGTATTCGCTTTTAGCGGGTTTTCCGTCTCTGAATACCACACAGGCCGCCACCGGATTCGTCCCCTGGATATTTGAATTGTCGAAACACTCTATGTGATGGGGCTCCCTGGCAAGCCTCAGGTCCTTCTGCATTTGCTGCATGATCCTTTTTGTATGACGGTCGGGGTCCACAATTTGTATCTGTTTGAGACGCTCCAGTCTGAAGTATTTTGCATTTCGTGTCGAAAGTTCGACAATTCTCTTTTTGTCACCCTGTTTGGGCACCGACACTTTGATATCAACTCCCAGATCAATTCGGAAAGGCACATAGATCTCTCTGGAAGTTGACCTGAACCGCTCCCGGAGCTCCACCACAGCCAATTCCAGCAAGGAGTGGTCCGATTCGTCCAGCTTTTTTTTGATTTCCACCGTATGCGACTGGATGATCGCCCCATTGGCCATCTTTAAGAAATTGACATAGGCATAGGTCTGATCCGAAACGATGCTGTATACGTCGACATTGTTGATGGACGGATGCACAACGGTGGATCGCGCCTGGTAACTCGACAAAACCTCAATCTTCTCCTTGATCTTCTGGGCCTCTTCGAATTCGGCTCGTTCAGCAAATTCCATCATCAATTTCTCAAAGCGCTTGAGAGACGATTTGAAGTTTCCTTTGATTATGTTTCGTATTTCCCGAATGTCTGCCAGATACTCCTTTTCCTCCTGCATTCCCTCACAGGCGCCCTTGCAATTCTTGATGTGGTATTCCAGGCAGACCTTGTACTTTCCGCTTTTGATGTTGTCCTCGCTAAGGTTGTAGGCGCAGGTCCTTAGCGGATACAGCTCCTTGATCAGGGCAAGCAGCGCCCTGGCTGTCTTTACCGAGGTGTAGGGGCCAAAGTACTCACTGCCGTCCTTCCAGATATTGCGGGTCATGAAAACCCTCGGAAAGGCTTCTTTTTTGATGCAGATCCAGGGATAGGACTTGTCATCCTTGAGCAGCACATTGTATTTGGGCTGGTACTTCTTGATCAGGTTGTTCTCGAGTAGGAGCGCGTCGGTCTCTGTCTTGACCACGATGTGCTCGATCCGGGCGATCTTTGAAACCAGGACCCGCGTCTTGCCATTCTCATGGGTTTTGGTGAAGTAAGACGAAACCCTTTTTTTCAGGTTCTTGGCCTTGCCCACGTAGAGAATTTTGTCCTCCCGGTCATAATATTGATAAACCCCGGGGGAATCGGGCAATGAACGTATTTGAATATCCAGCTCCAACACAATTCAATACTTAACGAGCAAAAATTCCGTCCCTGAAAACGGTTTATTATTCTTAATTTTGTGCTCACTTTTCGCGTTAAAAATACGCTTTTAAAAGCAAGCAAATGAAATATTGGAAAAAACTTCCCCACCGGGAGTTGCAGGAGAGAATTGAAAAAGCACTGGAAGAAAACGTAGATTTTGAAAGGGATGTGTCCCTGGGATATCCCGCTTCCAAACTGGATGACAAGGTATTCTACAGTGATGCTCCTTTTTTGAAGGATGCTCCAACCTTGAAAACCTATGTCGCCAACCCGAATCATATTGGCTGTCATACCTATGGAACTTCCGAAAAGGCGTTCAGCGGCACCCAGGAGATAGAACGAGAGGTGCTACGTGTATTAGCTGTGGATTTCTTTAAAATGGAGGATGAGCAGTTCGACGGTTACATCGCCACAGGGGGAACCGAAGCCAATATCCAGGCCATGTGGGTTTTCAGAAACTATTTCAGACGGCATTTTGAGGCCCGAACCGAGGAGATTTGCCTCCTGGCCTCTGAAGACACCCACTACTCCATTCCCAAGGGATCAAACGTTCTGAGTATGGATCTGTACCCGGCTCCCGTGAAATTTGACAACCGTGAACTGGATCCGGAAGCCCTGGACAAAGTCATTGACAAGGCGATAAAAGACGGGAAAAAATATTTTATCGTGGTTGCCAACATGGCCACCACTATGTTTGGATCGGTTGATGATCCGGATGTATACACGGAAGCTCTCGAAAAACGCGGCCTGAATTACAAGCTTCATATAGACGGGGCCTATGGAGGGTTCATTTATCCCTTCAGCAACCTGCAGTCAAAGATCAATTTTTCAAACCCGAAAATCGATTCGATGACCATTGATGCGCACAAGATGCTGCAGGCTCCTTACGGAACTGGTGTTTACATTTGCAGAAAGGGACTCATCGAGAATGTGCTGACCAAGGAAGCTGAATATGTCGAGGGCATGGATCTTACCCTATGCGGCAGCCGCTCCGGCGCCAATGCCATAGCGGTTTATATGATCCTCTTTACCTATGGTCCTTATGGCTGGTATGAAAAAATCAGCGTCTTGCAAATGAGAACCGACTGGTTTTGCAAGCAGCTCGATCAGCTCAAAGTAAAGTACTTCCGCAATGAGCATATGAACATCGTCACAATAGATTCCTCTTCCATACCTTCGGAGCTGGCTCTGAAATACGATCTCGTTCCCGAACAGCACAACGAGAATAACAAATGGTACAAGGTGGTGATCATGGATCACGTGGAAATCGATGACCTTATGAAATTGGTGGATACCCTGAAGGAAACGGAAAAAACAGACGCTTAGACGAGAGATTGTTCAACCGCAGCCGTCTCATTCTTTTTCGGAAAGATCGACTTGTTGAAAACGATCAATAATCCGACCCCCGTGCTTATCGCCGTGTCCGCAATGTTGAAGACCGGGTCGAAAAAGGTCAGATGTCTGTTTTCGAAAATGGAGAAGCGATTGCCGCCTAACAAGGGTAGCCAATCCGGGAAATTGAACCCGATCGCAGGAACCCAATCGGGCAACATAGTATCGATGATTGGAAAGTAGAGCATATCGACCACTTTGCCGTAAAAGAGGTCTTCGTATCCTCCCTCCGGAGGTAAAAAGGTAGCCACTTTGTGATAACTGTCGCTGAAAAATATCCCGTAGAAGACCGAATCGATTATATTGCCAAGAGCTCCGGCAAAGATCAGGGAAATTGCAACAATTAGAAGCTTGTGTGCCTGGTTCTTTAAAGCGTCGTAAAGCCAGTATCCGATCCCGGCGATGGCAACGATTCGAAACAGGGTCAGGAATAGTTTCCCGGATCTGCCCCCAAATTCCTTGCCCCAGGCCATTCCATTGTTTTCCAGGAAATGAATGCGAAACCAATCGAGGCCGAATACACGTATCTCCTCACTCAAAACGAAGTGGGTTTTAATGTATATTTTGCTCGCCTGATCGACGAGCAAGACCAGAAAAATGATGATAAGGGCCTTTTTCACTCGGTTGGCTTGCTATCAATACTGCTGCTTCTTGGCCTCGATGCTCAATGTCGCATGAGGAACCAATTTGAGCCTTTCCTTTTGGATCAGTTTCCCGGTTACCCGGCATACGCCATAAGTCTTGTTCTCAATGCGCAGCAAGGCGTTCTTGAGATCACGAATGAACTTTTCCTGGCGGATGGCCAGCTGCACGTTGGCTTCTTTCGACATGGTCTCAGACCCCTCTTCAAAAGCCTTGAAAGTAGGAGACGTATCATCTGTACCGTTGTTGCTGTCATTCTTGAACGTGCTCTCGATCAATTCCAGATCGGTCTTTGCCTGATGTATTTTCTCTTCAATAATTGCTTTGAATTCAGCAAGATCCTTGTCTGAATATCTAACTATGTTCTCGCTCATTTTTTTAAACTTTTTCTAATAACAATGCTGTGTTCACTGAATCAAACACCACATCATTTCCGTTATCAATCTCTTCCTTTAATATCAAATCCCTCGTAAGGGTCTCATTTTTTATATAATCCGCATTGGATTCTATGGCCCGATCTACAACTCCGTCCTTTTTCACGAAAAGCCTGATCTTGTCGGTTACTTCCAGACCTTGTTCCTTTCTCATATTTTGAATCCGATTGACCAGCTCACGAGCTATGCCTTCATCCTTCAGATCCTTATTTATAGAAACGTCCAAAGCAACCGTTAAATTGCCCTGGTTTGCAACGAGCCAGCCTTCAATGTCTTCTGTGCTGATCTCCACCTCGTCAAGCAGGAGAATCTCCTTGTTTCCGTTGACCTCCATCTCGATCTGACCTTCCTTCTCCATTCTGTTGATCTCTTCATCTCCCAAGGCCTGAATCGCCTGGTTGACCAAGCGCATATTGGCCCCGTATTTGGGTCCCAAAACCTTGAAGTTCGGCTTGATCTTCTTGACCAGTATGCCGGCCGCATCATCCAAAAGCTCCACTTCCTTGACATTGACCTCCGAGGTGATCAGGTTCGAAACGGCTTCAATGTCGTTGCGATCCTGCTCATCCATCACAGGGATCATGATCTTTTGCAAAGGTTGACGGACTTTGATCATCTCCTTCTTCCTCAAAGAAAGCACCATGGAGGAAATATTCTGGGCTTTCTGCATCTTTCTTTCGAGATCGGCATCGATCCACGAAACATCAGCTTCCGGAAATTCAGCCAAATGTACAGAACTTATTTCATTTGAGGAAACGTTTTTTGTCAGGTCCCTGTAAAGGTTGTCCATGAAAAACGGGGCGATGGGAGCTGCGAGTTTTGACACGTTCAACAGACAGGTGTATAGGGTCTGATACGCCGATATCTTATCCTCCTGGTATTCCCCTTTCCAGAATCTTCTTCTGCACAGTCGCACATACCAATTACTGAGGTTCTCACCCACAAACTCCTGTATGGCGCGGGCCGCTTTCGTCGGCTCGTAATCTTCGTAGTAGGACTCCACCTTACTGATCAGGGTGTTCAATTCAGAGAGTATCCAACGGTCGATCTCGGGGCGTTTCTCTTTTGCAATGTCGTTCTCTGCGTATTCGAATCCATCGATGTTCGCGTAGAGTGAGAAAAACGAATAGGTATTGTAAAGCGTTCCAAAGAATTTTCGCTTGACCTCTGCAACCCCTTCCAAATCGAATTTGAGATTGTCCCAGGGGTTTGCATTGGAGATCATATACCAGCGCGTTGCATCCGGTCCGTATTCTCTCATCGTCTCGAACGGGTCAATTGCGTTGCCCAGTCTTTTGGACATTTTCTTGCCGTTCTTGTCGAGTAGTAGCCCGTTTGAAACTACATTCTTGTAGGCGACACTTTCAAAATTCATCGATGCAATCGCGTGCAAGGTGTAGAACCATCCCCGGGTCTGATCCACTCCTTCGGCTATGAAGTCAGCCGGAAAGAATTGGTCATTCTCAATGCGCTCCTTGTTCTCAAAAGGATAGTGCCACTGGGCATACGGCATGGCACCTGAGTCAAACCATACGTCGATCAGATCGGCCTCCCTTTTCATAGGTTTCCCTGTTGGGGATACGAGAACGATCTTGTCTACAATGTTCTTGTGAAGATCAACTCGATCGTAATTTTCCTCGCTCATGTCGCCGACTACGAAATCCTCAAAAAGATCTTTCTCCATCAAGCCGTGTTCCACCGCCCTGGCCATCTCTTCTTTGAGCTCCTCCACCGATCCGATGATCAGTTCTTCAGATCCGTCTTTCGTTCGCCAGATTGGGAGCGGGGTTCCCCAATAGCGGGAACGCGACAGGTTCCAGTCATTGGCGTTCTTCAACCAATTGCCGAATCGACCTTCTCCCGTTGACTTGGGCTTCCAATTGATGGTCTGGTTGAGCTCGTACATGAGATCTCTTTTCTCGGTCACCTTGATGAACCAGGAATCCAATGGGTAATAGAGGATCGGTTTATCGGTTCTCCAACAATTCGGATAGCTGTGCTTGTATTTCTCTACTTTGAAGGCCTTGTTCTCTTCCTTGAGTCGGATAGCAAGCTCCACGTCCACAGAGCGATCAGGTTCTTCTCCGGCCCCGTAGTATTCGTTCTTTACGTATTTGCCGGCGTGCTCACCCATGTCAAGGGTGAATTTCCCTTGAAGGTCCACCAATGGAACCGGGTTTCCGTGGTCATCCAATACCAGCATAGGCGGCACTTCGGGCTCGGCCATTTTGGCAACCAGGGCATCGTCTGCTCCAAAAGTAGGAGCCGTATGAACAATTCCCGTTCCGTCTTCGGTCGTGACAAAATCACCTGCGATCACCCTGAATGCGTTCTCAACTCCCTGATAGGGTTTGGCATAGGGCAGTAATTGTTCGTATCGGATCTCCAGGAGATCCTCTCCCTTGCATTCTTTTACCACCCGGTAGGGGATGGTCTTGTCTTCCTCCTTGTACGTCTTGAGTTCCGCCGGGTCGGAGACCTCGTGAAACTTCTTTCCGAATTGATAACCCAACAAATTTTTGGCCAGCACAACGTTGATCGGCTCAAAAGTATATTGGTTGTATGTACTCACGACCACATAATCGATCTTCTTGCCAACCGTCAAAGCGGTGTTGGATGGAAGCGTCCATGGAGTTGTGGTCCAGGCCAGGAAATAAAGATCTCCTTCAACATCTTTCAAGAACTCCGGCAAGGTATCCCGGACCGCCTTGAATTGAGCAACAACAGTCGTGTCTGTGACATCCTGATAAGTTCCGGGCTGATTCAACTCATGTGAGCTCAATCCGGTTCCTGCCTTTGGAGAGTAGGGTTGTATCGTATAGCCTTTGTAAAGGAGTCCTTTTTGGTACAGCTGCTTCAGAAGCCACCACAAGGTCTCCATGTACTTAGGTTTGTAGGTCACATAGGCCTCTTCCATATCCACCCAATGCCCCATCTTCTTCGTCAGGTCCTCCCAAACGTCGGTAAATCGCATGACCGCTGTCTTGCACGCCTCGTTGTACTCCTCGATGCTTACCTTCTTGCCGATGTCTTCTTTGGTGATTCCAAGCTCCTTCTCCACGCCCAGTTCGATGGGCAGTCCATGGGTATCCCAACCTGCTTTTCTTTCAACCTCGAAGCCCTGCATCGTTTTATAACGGCAAAAAATGTCCTTGATGGCCCGGGACATCACATGATGGATTCCAGGAAGGCCATTGGCAGATGGCGGACCTTCGAAAAAGACAAACGGGGTGTTTCCTTTGCGGGTAGAAATGCTCTTCTCAAAAATAGCATTGTCGTCCCAAAAACGAAGTATTTCGTCGGCGACATTCACCAGATCCAAGCCCTTGTATTCTCTGAATTTCTGACCCATAATCAACAGCTGATTCCTTTAAGAGTGCAAAAGTACATATTTTCTCAAATAGAACAGTGGCCTCAAACAAAAAAAGCATCCGGTTTTACCGAATGCTTTTCCACTAAAAGTTTGATCTTTCGAATTCTAACGCATTACTTCTTGATTACCTCAAATTCGGTTCTTCGGTTCTGTTGATGCTCAACCTCGGTACATTTCACACCGTTGGAGCAGTTGTTGACCAGGCGGGTCTCTCCATAGCCCTTCCCGGTTATTCGTTTTGGATCTGCACCTATGCTGATCAGGTAAGATACCGTGGCAGAAGCTCTTTTCTGAGACAGCCACATGTTGTACCCGTCACCTCCACGTGAATCCGTATGGGATCCGAACCGGATGATCATCTCAGGAAACTTGTCCATGAGTCTCACTACCTTGGCCAAATCGTCATAGCTGCTTTCGAGGATATTGGATTTGTTCAACTCAAATTCAATCGACTTTATATTCAAAATCTGTCTTCCCTCCAGGTCGATAAACTCTTTCTCATCCAGACTCAGGGTCAGGTTGTTCTGAAAGGCATTTTCCTTGCTCGTCACCAGGGATTCTTCTGCTACAAAATAGCCGTATTTGTCACCGGTAACCTTATAGGATTGATCGCATTTTACCATAAATGAGAATTCCCCGTTGCGCATCGTTTCGAGTCGTCTCAACTTTTCACCCGAAGAGTCATACAGCGTAGCAAAAGCATTGGGAATCGGCTGACCGCTGATCTTGTCTACGATAACTCCTTTGATCACCTGGTCGCAAATTGGATTGACGGTCACTTCTTCAAACCAATAGATGTCGTCATCTCCTTTGCCTCCAGATCGATTCGAGGAAAAATAGCCCCGTTGTGTATCCGTATCGATTACGAATGAGAGATCATCACCCTTGCTGTTCATCGGCTTGCCGAGATTGATAGGCTCTTCGATTGACTCATCGAGTTTGGTCATGTAAATGTCGAATCCGCCGATACCCCCCGGGCGGTTGCTTGAAAAGTAAAGGATGTCCTGATCCACGTGAGGCGTGTACTCCTTGTATTTCGAATTGACTGTGGGCCCGAGATTTTTTGGTGCACCGTAGTGACCGTTGTTGATGCTTACAACATAAATGTCTTTGTCGCCATATCCTCCGGGCATATCTGATACAAAATACAGTCGTTTGCCATCTTTGCTCACCGAAGGATGACCCGTGTCGTACTTGTCACTGTTGAAAGGCAAGGTCATCACGTCCTTCCACTGCCCACCAGATCCTACAGAAGCCCTGAAAATTTTGATCCCGCCTCCTTTTCTACCCTGGCGACTGTTGTTTGACGTGAAATAGACATAACGCAAATCGGGTGAAAAAGCCACCATGGCGTCATGATATTTTGAGTTGAGTGTGCTGCTGAAAGGTCTGACTTTGGTTATCTCTCCATCAGGTTCGACGTCTCCAATGTACAAATCGAGAAAGGGTTGATCATTGCCATCCCATTTTTTGGAAGAAAGCCCCACTTTTCGCGAAGAAGAGAATACAATTTTGTCAGTGCCATAGAAAGTGGTTCCGAAATCGCCATAATCTGAATTGGCCTCCAAACTCTTGACTTTGTACTGGGCGGCTGTGAGCTGGCAGTAAGTCGAGACGGAGAATAGAAAAATAAGGAGGAATAAAATACTTCTCATAAACTTTCAAACTTGCACAATTGTTACTAAAAAGCCAACGGAATTCGTTGGCTTTTAGTATCTGATCTATTACATTTTTATGACGTCTGTACTACATTTTTATAATGACAAATTCGGTTCGCCTGTTCATGGCGTGTTGGGCCTCTGTACATTTGACCCCATCCGAGCATTCATTGATAAGTTGTGTTTCACCGTATCCTTTACCCGTGATTCGACTGGAATCAATGCCGTGATCGATGATGTAGTTGACTGTTGAAGCGGCTCTTCTTGTTGAAAGCCAGATGTTATATCCTGTAATACCTCGCGAATCCGTGTGGGATCCAGACTCAATGATCATCTCCGGATAACGGTTCATAAGATCTACAACCTTGTCAAGTTCGCGCTTGGCTTCTTTGTTCAGGTAGGATGAGTTCAATTCGAAGTATATGGGTTCGATGTTGACCACATAGGTACTCGGCCTAACTTTCACAATCTCTTCAGGGATCTCCTCAGGCATGCCTTCCGGACGATCTTCAGTGGCAACTGCCATTTCCGTGATCTCACCGGTTCCAAGCAGGATCAGCAACTTCAACTCCTTGTCAGGCTCCGAAGAGGTTGTTAGCGATTTGCTCTGCGTGGTGTAACCTTCTTTGCTTCCTTCCAGAACATACTCCGTTTCGCAATAAACCGGGAGTTGGAAAGAACCGTCCTCTTTAACTTCCACTTGTTCTATTACATTGCCATCTGCATCTTTGATCGCTACGGTGGCTCCCGCTATGATCTCGGTGGTGTTCTGATCTCTTACCTCACCCGCAATTACCTGGGCGCATCTGAAGATCACAGGCTCCTCTTCCAGGAACGAATACAGGTCATCATCGCCTGCTCCACCCTCTCTTTTGGATGAAAAATAGCCTCTTCTCGTTTCCGAATTGATGATAAACGTAAAATCATCGGCTGAAGAGTTTATTGGCTCATTCAAAAGTATAGGATCCGGTACAAAATCAGTAAGTCTTGTTGCGTAGATATCCAGGCCTCCCATGCCTCCCGTTCTGTCGGATGAAAAGTAAATCACGTCCCCGTCAATAAAAGGAAAAACATCTTTGTTTGGAGTGTTGATCTTCGGTCCCATATTGACCGGATTGCCAAAACCACTGTAATTAATGTCTACTTTGTATATATCGGTTTCACCATATCCGCCAGGCATGTCAGAGACAAAATACAGGGTTTGCTCATCCTCGCTCAAAGCCGGATGACCTACCGAATACTCTACGTTGTTAAAGGGCATCGGAATGATGTTCACCCATTCCCCCAGGTCATTCACTGTTGCCTTGAACATGGCCAGATTCGCCATCTCCCTTGAATCTCTTGATAATTTCTTGTTGTAATAGTTGTTTCGGGTGAAGTAAACCGTCTTCATGTCTTTGGTGAATGCCACATCTGCTTCGTGATAACGTGAGTTTACGTCTCCTTTGAGGTATTCAGGATTCATCAGGTCTCCATCGGGAAGAATGTCTGCCACATAAAGCTCCAGGTAGCGCTGGTTGTTTTCGAGCCAGACGTCATTTACGATTGTGATTCCCTTTTTTGGTGAGGCAAAAACCAACTTGTCTTGTCCATAAAAGGCACCGCCAAAATCCGAATTCTCGGTATTGACTGAAAGTTGTTTAATGGCATATTTTCCAGCTCCTTCTCTCTGTTGAGCCATTAACGTGACTGTGCAACAAAGCATAAAAGCCAAGATGTACTTTTTCATGAGTTCCCCTTTTTTTATATTTTACTTCTACCTCCTAGAAGAATCTAGGCGACTTCAAGTTCTTTTTAGAGAGGTCAAGATCATACAACAATATGATCTCGTGGGATCCTCCCGTTTGAGAATTTGAAAACTCTGAGATCGTGTAGTCATACGCATAACCAATTCTAAAGTCAGGGGTCACTCCAAAATTGACCAAAGCGCTAACTGCATCCTCCCATCGGTAACTTGCACCAAACTCCAATCTTTCGTAGAGCAGAACGTTCGCGTTGATGTCAAACGATATCGGTGCGCCAGCTACTCCTTTCACCATCAAAGACGGTTTGAGCTTCACTGTGCTTGAAAGATCGAAAACGTATCCACCGGTCAAAAAATAATGAACTTCCTCTGAAGCCTTGGTGTTGATATTGTCTTTGTCCAAATGCTCTGATTTCAAGATGTTCGGAACGGAGAATCCTGCATACCATTTATCGGTGTAGTAATAGACTCCAGCTCCAAAATTCGGAAAAGCATCATTAATGTTCTCATCAAATACAGGGTCTCCTGCATTCAACGTTTCTGGCAAAACAACGCCCAAAAGGTTAACGTCGAGCAAAGTAACTCCGGCTTTCAATCCGAAGGCCAATCTTCCAACGTCTGAGGTGTTCAATGTATAGGAGAAGTCGGCATAAATATTCTGCTCTTTTGCAGGCCCGATCTCGTCAGCGATTACCGAAATCCCTACTCCCACTTTCTTTCCTAAAGGTGCGTGGGTGTTGAACGTCAGGGTTTTTGGAGCGCCATCAATACTTGTCCACTGGGTCCGTCCTAACAAACCAAAACTCAAAGTCCCTCTTGAACCAGCATACGCTGGATTTACAACGTTCATGTTGTACATATATTGTGTATACTGGGGATCTTGCTGGGCCTCGGCTTCTTGTATGAACAGTAAAAAACCTAAAGCAAGGAAAATTGATAATTTTTTCATTTGTTAAAGTTTATTCATTTGACAATCGCTTGTCATTTAAATAGATCGGAGCAATTTCAGCTTAACCTCTCTTGTTGTATGTCTTTATTGAGGGAGCAGAACCCCTTTCGGGATTCTGCACCGTTCCTTTAATAATTAACGTAAACCCAACCCTTAGCAGGTTTTGTATTTCCTCCATCATTGAAATCAATCAAATAGAAATAGGTTCCGGCCGGAACGAGCTCTCCTTTGCTCAAGGTCATGTTACCGGTTGATCTTCCGTCCCACCATACAGGATTTGAACTGCCGTTGTTGTTATACTTGTAAACGCTGTTGCCCCATCGATCGAATACTTCCATTTTGAAATCCGGTGTCTCTATTAATCCTGGGATGAGGAATACATCGTTGCTTCCGTCACCATTGGGTGAGAAACCATTCGGTATGATTCCGGTATCGAAAATCAATCGGACCGCATCTGAGATCAACTCAGGGTTGGGATCACAAGCAAAATCATAGGATGTGAGCACCACGCGATAACGATTGCCCTCTAAGCGTCCGCGCGCTCCAGCAATGGTCAGGCGATCCGTATTTACACCGCTGTACTGATCACTGTTCATCAGGTCTGTCCAGTTGGCTCCACCGTCTGAGCTTTCTTGCCACTGGAATGCTGAAGCTGAGCCTGAAACCTCAAAAACAGCATCCTCACCCAGGGAAACAGTCGCGTCAACCGGCTGATTCGCTATGGATGATGGTGAACCTGCTTCCTGGAAGTCAAATGTTCCGTTGTTGTTGTTGTCATTCGGAGTTGTGTAACCGCCCTGTCCGACAACCTGTCCGTCAGCGTCAACGCTCACGGGTGAAGTTCCTAGAATACCATCTCCGTCCGGATCCGGATTTGAACCTGGATCGCTAATGTCTCTCAAGGCCTCAATCACGTCATCACAACCGTCACCATCTGAATCCAAACTTATTCTGTCAGGTGTGCCGTCGTTATTGGAATCTGTATCTTCACCCTCAACCGAATCGTAAATACCATCGTTGTCATCATCGATGTCAACTATATCGAATACGCCGTCATTGTCGGTATCTGCCAATGTGTTGTATGTAACCGAATCTGAAATATCTCCGGGATCACAAGCGTAGGCTACATTGGTAGCCACTACCCTGTAGAAGTCGAAGTAATTCGGGATCAACAAGTTGGATACGGTAAGACTATTGGTTGTTGTGCCACTGTAAGTCGCATCATCCGTCAGATCGGTCCAGTTCACGCCATCCGTGCTGACTTGCCACTGGTAACCGGTTCCGTCACTGTCAACCGTAAAGGTTGCGCTGCCATTGAGTATGAAGTCCTGATCAACGGGTTGCGTTGAAATGGTTGCTCCTGAGCCGGCTTCCTGGAAGTCACGTACTCCATTGCCGTCCAGATCGTTCGGAGGTGTGTAACCATCCGTTCCGCTGGTCACCTGTCCATTGGCATCAACCGTTACTGGGGCACTTCCAAGCTCACCATCCCCATCACCATCGGTGAATCCGGCTTCTGTGACGTCAAAGCATCCATCCGAGTCTGAATCCAGTTGAATCCTGTCAGGTGTTCCGTCATTATCTGTGTCGCGATCAGTTATACCGTCATCCTCGACTGAATCGAGAATACCGTCATTGTCATCATCAACATCCACCAGGTCAGGCACACCGTCATTATCAGTATCATCAAGCAGCACAAAACCGACCACATCGGATGTAGTCACCGGGTCACAAGCATAGGCGACATTGTTCACCAAAACCCTGTACTGGTATGACAAAACAGATACATCCAGGTTGCTAACTGTCAAATCAGCGGTTGTTGTTCCCGCATAGTTTCCTCCATCAGCCAATGGGTTCCATGTGGTTCCACCATCCTGGCTCTCTTCCCATTGGTACGTGTCTGCCGTTGCAACGACAGAGAAAGTAACACTGTTTCCAGGTAAAAACTCCTGGTCAACAGGTTGTGTTGTAATTGCTGCTGCCGCTCCCGCTTCCTGGAAGTCTGGCGTTCCGTTTCCGTCGAGGTCATTCGGTGCGGTATAGCCATCTGAGCCACTCGTTACCTGACCGTTGGCGTCCACGGTTACCGGAGCGTCGCCCAATTGTCCGTCTCCATTGTCATCTGTAAATCCGGCTTCTGTTACATCAAAACAAGCATCATCGTCGGCATCCAAATCAATTCGGTCCGGATTGCCGTCACCATCCGTGTCGCGATCAACGACACCGTTGTCTTCAACCGAGTCCAAAATACCGTCATTGTCGTCATCGACGTCAAGGATATCCACCACACCATCTCCATCAAAGTCATTCAAGGCTGCGAATCCAACCTCTGCAGAAGTAGTAATAGGATCACATGCATAAGCGATATTGTTTACCACGACTCTGTATTGATAAGTCGCCTTGCTGATGTCTGAATTTGTAATGCTGAGATCCGCGGTAGTCGTTCCTGCATAGTCTCCGCCATCGGCGAGTGGGATCCATGTGGTTCCGCCATCCTGGCTCTCTTCCCACTGGAAGGTATCCGCTGTGGCCACCACGCTGAAGGTATTGACCCCGATCACCAAAGGCTGGTCAACCGGTTGTGTAGTGATCGTTGCTGAGGCACCGGCTTCCTGGAAATCAGGCGTTCCGTTTCCATCTAAATCATTCGGTGGGGTATATCCATCGGTTCCACTGGTAACCTGTCCATCTGCGTCAACCGCGACCGGGAAGTCACCCAGGAATCCATCTCCGTTCACATCCGTGAATCCCGCTTCGGTCACGTCAAAGCAACCGTCAGAATCCGCATCCAATTGAACGCGATCCGGGTTTCCATCACCATCGGTGTCGCGATCTACAACTCCGTTATCCTCAACGACATCCAGAATTCCGTCGTTGTCATCATCTACGTCTACTACGTCGAAAACACCATCACGATCAAAGTCACCCGGAGTGACAAAGGTAGCCTCGGCTGACGTTGTTGTGGCATCGCAAGCAAAGGCGATGTTACTAACAATCACCCTGTAGCGATTAAACACTTTGCTGAAGTCAGGCGTAGACACGATAAGATCAGCTGTGGTCGTTCCGGCATAGTCTCCTCCATCAGTTAGTGGCACCCAGGTTACCCCGTTGTCGGTACTTTCTTCCCACTGATAGTCTCCATCTCCTGCCGCGACATCTGTCACAACCGAGAAGGTCGAACTTCCAGCCAGAACAAAAATCTGGTCTGTGGGCTGGGTTGTAATATTTGCAGCTGCTCCAGCTTCCTGGAAGTCAGCAGTTCCATTTCCGTTTAGGTCATTTGGAGGCGTATATCCATCCGTTCCGCTGGTCACCTGACCCGTAGCCGCATCAACAGTAACTGGTACATCTCCCAGTTGGCCGTCTCCATTTACGTCCGTAAAACCGGCCTCCGTTACGTCAAAACAGCCATCACCATCGGCGTCCAGGTCAATGCGGTCTACAAAACCGTCACCATCCGTGTCGCGATTCACGTCGCCATCCTCTTCTACTGTATCGAGGATCCCATCGTTGTCATCATCTATATCAACGATGTCAAATACGCCATCGAGATCGAAGTCATCCGGCGTGATATAACCTACGTCTATTGAAGTCACTGTTGGATCACAAGCGAAGGCAATGTTGCTGACAATCACTCTGTACCTAAAGGTCACCTTGCTTACGTCACTATTTGTTACCTGCAGGTCAGGTGTTGTGACTCCTGCATAGTCTCCTCCGTCTGCCAGAGGCACCCAGGTTGTGCCACCGTCCTGCGTCTCTTCCCATTGGTAAGTGTCAGCCGTGGCCACTACGCTGAAGGTCGAAACCCCTATGATCAGGTCCTGATCTGTTGGTTCTGTCGTAATTGTCGCTGCAGCTCCGGCTTCCTGGAAGTCAGGTGTGCCGCTGCCATCCAAATCGTTTGGTGGCGTGTACCCGTCCGTTCCACTGGTCACCTGGCCAGTAACTGGATCAACCGTAACTGGAGCATCTCCTAAGAAACCATCACCGTTCACATCCGTGAAGCCAGCTTCTGTTACATCAAAACAAGTGTCCCCGTCTGCATCCAAATCGATGCGGTCCGGGTTTCCGTCACCATCAGTATCACGATCGACGACACCATTGTCTTCGTCAACATCCAAAATTCCATCATTGTCATCATCGACATCCACAATGTCAAAAACACCATCTAAATCAAAGTCATCTGGAATTATATACCCGACATCTACAGAAGTCACCGTCGGATCACAAGCAAATGCGATATTACTCACGATTACCCTGTATCTGTATGTCAGTTTAGTCACGTCGCTATTAGTCACCTGGAGGTCAGGAGTTGTCGTTCCTGCATAGTCACCGCCGTCAACCAGAGGCACCCAGGTCACTCCACTATCCTGTGTCTCTTCCCACTGGTAAGTGTCACCTGTACCGACAACACTGAAGGTCGAAACCCCAATGATCAAGTCCTGATCTGTAGGCTCCGTTGTAATCGTTGCACCCGTTCCAGCTTCCTGGAAGTCAGGTATGCTATTGCCATCCAGATCGTTCGGTGTTGTATATCCATCTGTCCCACTGGTCACCTGCCCGTCGGCATCTACAGTTACCGGTGCGTCACCAAGTTCTCCGTCTAAGTCACCGTCAGTAAATCCAGCTTCTGTGACGTCAAAACAGGCATCATTGTCAGAATCCAAATCAATGCGATCTGGAGTACCATCTCCATCTGTATCCCTGTCAACAACTCCGTTGTCTTCAACTGTATCGAATATCCCGTCATTGTCATCATCAACATCTATATCATCCGGCACACCGTCCAAATCAGTATCAAGATCAATTAGAAGCGTGTAATCTTCAACTTCCCCTCCTGTGGCGAACCCACCAAATGAGGCCTCTGTCAGGTCAGTATCACTGGTCAGTCTGAATCGGGCGTAGGTTTGTCCGGATTGGATATCTGCTCCAAGAGCTGTTATGTCCCAGTTCAGCGTGTAGATTGCCTGACCCGCATTGGCTGGCACCGAAAGGGTGCTGTATTCATCGGTGTCAAATCCACCACTGCCATCAAAATCAATCCAAGCATGAACAAACACAGAGCCGCTGAAATTATTTATTACTGATATATCGATGTCGACACTCGTTGAGGACGTGGAAATTCCAAGGAATTCATTCGGATCCACACCGTCTTCGTCATTGACGTTGTCATTGTCATCTCCATCCGCATCAACACTTGGGAAACCGTCGCCTTCAGCATCTTTTGCATTACCTAAAACGAATTGGTCTCTGTTCGGGTCATACAGGTGAACGGCACCTCCAGATGTCAATTGAGTACCATAACTCGCCGGAGCATCTCCCAGCTCAAAACCTTGAGGAGGTTCAATGGCCCAACCTTTATTCAGCAAACTGATATAGGCTGCAATACCGTTCTTTGTAATTACACCTCCGGTAGTATTCCTTAATCTCAAGTCCCCGTTTGAAAGCCCAAAACCATCAAGAGTATTCAATATGTCATCGATTGTTGCGCTCGTCAATGGTGCATTTGTAAGGTCAACTTCCCTTAATAATGGGGATTGGGAAATGTCAAGAGTGGTTATTCCAATATCTCTGGCAGAAAGCTCCTCCAAATTCGGGTTGTTGCTAATATCCAGACTGGTCAAATTCAAATTCGCATCCACATTGAGTATTTCCAAGTTTGGATTCTGACTCACATCAAGAGCAGTCAATTGGTTGCGCTGCAATTCCAACTCAACCAGCTGAGGATTCTGAGAAAGATCGATGGTAGTTAAAAGATTATCTGCCAAAAATAGCTCCTGCAGATTCGGTAAATCGGTCAAATCAATAGAAGTTATTTCCTGACCATAACCTGCATCTGCCGTAACTGATGTGATAGAGTTGAAGATTGCCGGAGTGTTGGTCGTTTCAACAAAAATATCTCCGCCACCCGCATTGGAACTAAAATCGAAGACGGGTGTGTTCGTGTTATCTCGAGTATCGTTTACGGCGCCTGTAGCTGTCCAATCCATAAAAATAGAAGGGTTGCCAACCGCCACCTCCCAATTCGGATTGTCAGAAGTTGTAACAATGGTTAAAGTACTCTGAGAATAAACCATAGTACTCAAAAAGAATATGGCTAAAACAACCATTCTTTTCACTGGCAACCAAAAATCCAAGATTTCCGAATTGAATGGCAAGTAATCTCTTTTCATATGATTAATTTTTAAGCAGGGAAATCCCGAGCAGGAGATTTCCAAATATTTTTGTTGGCCCAATTATACACTAAGACTCACTTCATTTTTCAACAAAGTGAGTCGTAATATTTATAAAATCAAGCCTTTAATTTTATAAGATTCGCTAGTATTTTCGAATAGTTTTCCCACATTCTATACCGTATAAGCAAATATATAAAAATTTGCTTCTTATCAATTTTTCCTTGTTTTTTTTCTAAATGAAATGTTAACAAGGTTTTAAACAATATTACTGGGGAGAAGGAACCAGCTCGAAACCACTTTCGTTGTTGATCGTGAACTCTGTTCTTCGATTCAATTGATGCTCTTCCTCAGAGCATTTCTTGCCATCAGCACAGTCATTCACCAGTTGGGTCTCGCCATAACCTGTAAAGGTTAACCTACTGGCATCTATTCCTTTAGAGACTATATAGTCCACCGTTGCCTTGGCCCGCTTCTCAGACAATTTCTGATTGTACTTGTCGCGGCCTCTAGAGTCGGTATGCGAACCGGCTTCAATGAGCAACTCAGGATACTCGTTCATGACCTGGACCACCTTGTCCAGCTCTTTCGCAGCATCAGGGCGGATGTTATATTTGTCGAAATCGAAATAGATCGTATTGATATTGACTTTATTGGACACGAATTGATCCGGCAGGTTGAGATCCACGCGCAAAGGGCCTACATCGATGTCATTGACCGTTCTAACGGCACGCTCATCATTCAAATAGCCCTTGTTCATACCCACTACGACAAAAGGCGAATTACAGAGTCTTGCATCGAAGCTGTATGAACCATCACTTCCGGATGTCACAGTTTGAAGAACTTCACCACTTTCATCGCGAAGCTCCACAGTAGCTCCCGCAATGGGCTCCTGGGAAGATTCGGATCGCACAAACCCTGATATTTCCTGGTCACAGTGAATGTAAAGCCCAGGGTTGGCGAGAAAGGAGTAGATATCATCGTCTCCCTTGCCCTCTTCTCGGTTCGAGGAATAGAAACCGCGATCTCTCTCATCATCAATGATGAAAGCAAAGTCATCGTCAACACTGTTGACCGGTTCCTCAAGGTTCAAAGGTGTCGATACCGTTGTATCGAAGATCTTACTCGCAAAAACATCGAGTTTTCCATATCCCGGATGGGTGTCCGAAGAAAAATATAGCACATTGTCCTTGTCTATATAGGGGAACATTTCCCTTCCTTTCGTGTTGATTTTGGGGCCGAGGTTACGCACTTCGCCAAAAGATCCGTCCTCACGGATGTCGACCACATAGATATCTGTTTGGCCATATCCTCCAGGCATGTCTGACACGAAATACAACTTCTTGTCGTCATGACTCAGAGCAGGGTGTCCCAAGGAATACTCCACATCGTTAAAGGGTAGCTTCTCCTTTTCAATCCAATTTCCAGCCAAATCCAGGGAAGCCCGGAACAACTGTAAATTGTTTACTCCTGACGAGTCGGTCAAATATTTTTTCTCGTAATAGTTATTGGCGGTGTAATAAATTGTTTTCAAATCCTTTGTAACGGATACACCTGCCTCGTGATACTTGGTATTCACATCACCCGGCATCCTTTTTTTCTGGATTACCTGCCGGTCCTCAGTAATGAGACCCGTATAGAGATCCAAAAATTGCTGACCGCTTTCGGCCCACGTTTTTCGGATGATCATGGTATTTGTCGTAGGCGCCGCGAAGATGACTTTGTCTTTGCCGAGAAAGGCGGTTCCAAAGTCTGACTCCTTTGTGTTGATGTCCAGGTTTTTGATTGTGTATTCTCCAGGCGTGGTCACGAGTTGTGCCCAGGCTGGCACCATACATAAAATCAAAAGTAAAAACGTAATCGTTTTCTTCATATTCGGGGAATTTTGGGTAAATTTAACAATATTTCAATAGATCTAGAAAAATCTTGGGGATTTTAGATTCTTTTTGGTGAAATCAATATCATATAATAGGAAAAGTTCATGCGCTCCTCCGGTTCTTGCATTGGAGAATTCAGAGACGGTGTAATCATAGGCATACCCTACCCGGAATGCACGCGTGACTCCGAAGTTGACAAGGAGACTTACAGCATCCTGCCACCTGTAGCTCGCTCCGAGCTCCAGACGATCATACATCAGGAAATTCGCATTGAGATCCCAGGACAATGGGGCCCCGGTGACACCTTTGAACATCACTGAAGGCTTGAACTTCAGGGTGCTCGACAGATTGAATACGTAGCCACTTGTCAGGAAATAATGCACTTCCTCAGAAGCCTTGGTAAAGACGTTGTCCTTGTCCAGGTGTTCCGATTTCAAGATGTTTGGCACGGAAAATCCAACATAAAACTTATCGGTATAGTAATAGACCCCAGCTCCGAAATTCGGGAAGGCCTCATTGATGTTTTCATCGAATAGCGGGTCATCTCCCGTTTGGGTTTGTGGCAAAGTCACATCCACCAGGTTGACATTGAGAAGGGTTACCCCAGCTTTAAGACCAAAGGCAAGTCTTCCGTCCAGTGAAGTCGTAATGGTGTATGAAAAATCTGCATAAAGATTCTGCTCTTTAGCTGGCCCAATTTCATCAGCAATCATGGAGAGTCCCATCCCGACGCGTCTACCAACTGGTGCATGCGCATCGAAGGTCATGGTATTCGGCGCCCCGTTCACATTGGTCCACTGGGTCCTTCCCAACATCCCAAGCGAAAGGGTTCCCCGAGATCCCGCATAGGCCGGGTTGACCACATTCATGTTGTACATGTATTGCGTGAATTGGGGGTCCTGCTGGCCAAACGTGTCGTTGAACCAAATCAGGAACAATACTAAAATTACTACTCTCGTTTTCATCATCTGAAAATTGTTATTTCTTAGCGGGCAGGTCTGCGCCTGCCCGCTCCCTTTTTTTACTTATTCAAGTACACCCAACCTGTCTCAGGCTTTCTGCCATCCCTGTTGAACTTGATCACGTAGAAATACGTTCCGGCAGGAAGAATATCGTCTCCCAGGTTCAACTGACCGGAGGATCTTCCATCCCACCAATCCGGTTTCAGGGCTCCATTTCGTTTATACTCGTAGACCTTGTTTCCTTGCCTGTTGAAAACTTGCATTTCAAAGTTCATATAGGTCGACAAGGCAGGTACGATCAGCTCGTCATTCTTTCCGTCACCGTTTGGTGAGAAACCGTTCGGTACAATATTACACGGTGTTACATCCAGGTAATTCGGCGTGAGGTCCTCATCACAATCATCATTGGTCGGGTCTCCGTCTTCATTGTCATCCTCCTCTATTGTGGCGATGCCATCATTGTCATCATCCATATCTCTGTAGTCAACGTCGTCTGTACCGTCGTTGTTCGGCAGATCCGTCAGCGGATCAAAGATCTCATCGTTCGGAATGAACCCGTCATTCGCATCTGAACCTTCAAAAGCATCATCCAAACCATCATTGTCCTGATCGTTGCCTGACATGGCAATGTCAGCGGATCCATCAGCATTGAAATCATGACCTTCAATCTCATCCGGCACATTGTCATCATCTGAATCCAGATCCAGGTAATCAGGCGTGCTGTCATTGTCGGAGTTGACCGGAGAAATTCCTTCTCCACTTCCAGGCCCGCTCTCATAGGCATCATCCAGTCCGTTAGAATCGGAGTCTGCGAATGAAGGCAGCACATAGTTCAACGTGGGCTGAGCTTCTATATTGTCAGGGATTCCATCTCCGTCAGCATCCAGATCCAGGTAGTTCGCCAAACCGTCATTGTCATCATCACTGCTACCTTCCACTACTGTGAGCACACCGTCACTATCATCATCGATATCCAGGTAGTTTCTCACGATGTCACCATCAGTATCATCTGTTGTCGGATCATTGTCTCCATTCAGGTCTTCGTCAATCGTTGCAATGCCATCATTGTCATCGTCTTCATCCCTGTAATCGGCTTCACCGTCATTGTCCGTATCCGGAAGCTGTGATGGATCCTGGATCTCATCATTGGGCACAAAACCGTCGTTGATGTCCGATCCCTCGTATCCGTCATCCAATCCGTCTTCATCCGCATCGGTACCCAGCGGGAAGACATCTCCCATGCTGTCGCGATCGTAATCATGACCTTCAATCGTGTCGGGCACGTTGTCATTGTCGGAATCTTCATCCAGGTAATCTGCTACAGCGTCCCCGTCAGAATCTGTGATGCTCAATCCTTCTCCAGTACCAGGCGCACTCTCATAGAGATCATCCAGTCCGTTTCTGTCGGAATCCGTTCCCGAAGGAGCGATAAATCCATTCGTAGTTTGAGCTTCCACATTGTCTGGCAATCCATCGTTGTCTGAATCGAGATCCAGGCTATCTGCATAACCATCACCATCCGTGTCATTGTCGCCTTCGACAGTGTCCAGGATTCCGTCATTGTCATCATCCACATCGTAGATGTCTCCCACCAGGTCACCATCCGTATCTACAAGCACCTCGATAGTCACGGTTGCCGTAGACGTGTCGCCACTTGTCGTTCCGATCAGTCCCTGACCATCTTCAATCGTGTAGGTGAATGAGTCAAAGCCTACATAGTCCGGATTTGGGGTATACTCGATAAAGTCATCGGTCGGATCCGCTGGCGTTCCGTTGTCGTTGACCGCTGCTGTACCATTCGATGGTCCAGTGGTCAAAACGATTGGAGAGTCAGAAGGCCCGTCGCCTCCAAAGTCATCCGCTCCATTTCCATTGTCATCAAGCACACGGATAGCGTTGTCAGTTGTGTTTTCAACAACAATCACCTGATCATCGATCGCCGTTGGCAAGAAATTGATTACCATGTCATCCAAAATGTCTTCGTCATCATCTTCGATCCCGTCATTCAGGTCATCCGCATCAAAGCTCACTGAAGGATCACTGTCAAAGTCGATCACATCCGAAGCGATGATTTCCGCCGGGTTCTCATAGGTTCCCGTGGTCAACACTTCTGCATTGAACTCAAGGGCTACCAAGCTGCCACTGGCAATCGTCAGACCCGACCATGTCAATGTCGAACCACTCAGGCTTCCGCCATTTGTGATGTTGCCTATTGAACCGAATCCATCCGGTACTATGTCCTCCACAGAAACTCCTGTGGCTGCACTCGGTCCGTCATTTTGCACCGTGATCGTAAAGGTCACAACATCACCCGTGGTGGGGTTCATGTCATTTACCGTTTTGATCAGGCTCAGATCGGCAACTGGAATCGGATCAATTGTGATCTCTTCCTGGTCATCCTCAGATGCAATTCCGTTTCCAGGAGTCGAATCAGGATCTGTATTGTCCGAAGCGCTCACTTCAGCAATATTCGTATAGTTCCCTGTCGGATTAACAAGCGCCGTGATTTCGATGCTTGCAGAAGTTCCAATCGTCAGGTCTCCAGCGGTCCAGGCTCCAGTTCCCGAGTTGTAGGCTCCGCCTGCATTGTCCGAAACATAGGTGTATCCGCTTGGCAACAGGTCTGAAACCTCAATCCCCGTGGCGTCACTTGGGCCAATATTGCTCACTTCAATCGTGAAGGTCACATTGGCGCCCACGTAAGGATTCATTTCATCCACACTCATGCTCAGTTCCAGGTCGGACACAGGAATCGGATTGGTATCCGCATTGTCCTGGTCATCTTCTGTCAGCACATCATTCCCCGGGGTTGAATCCGGATCAATATTGTCGGCAGCCACTACCTGAGCCACATTGTTGTAGTCACCCATAGCCAATACATCTGCCGTAACTGTCAGGGATGAGCTCGCTCCAATCGCAAGACTTCCAACAGTCCACAGTCCTGTAGTATTATCATAGTCGCCACCAGCATTGTCAGACACATAGCTATAACCATCAGGCAACAAGTCTTCAACTACAATTCCTGTAGCCAAACTCGGACCTTGATTCACCAGGGTCACCGTGAAATTCACCTGGCTTCCTACAAATGGTGTACTATTATCTACAGACTTGATAAGCTCCAGGTCTGAAACCGCAACC
>JAHEHE010000014.1 GCA_024644725.1 Flavobacteriaceae bacterium
GTTTTTTCGTCTTTTCATCTCGTTGAAGAGCTGTACGGAGAGTTTGGCTCCAGTGCATCCCAGTGGGTGTCCGAGTGAGATTGCCCCTCCGTTCACATTAACCGTTTCAGGGTTCATGCCGAGTTCCCGAATGACCGCCAATGATTGTGAGGCAAAGGCTTCATTGAGCTCAATGAGCTCAATGTCATTAAGTTTCAGTCCGGCAAACTCCAGTGCTTTGGGAACGGCCTTGACGGGTCCTATCCCCATGATTTTCGGATCCACGCCCACGGCTGCATACGATACCATGCGGGCGATGGGTTCCAGGTTCAGCTCTTTGACCATTTCCTCAGACATGACCAGGACAAAAGCGGCTCCGTCACTCATTTGCGAGGAATTTCCTGCAGTAACACTTCCGCGATTCGCAAAAACGGGTCTGAGCTTGGCTAGAGCTTCGATGCTTGTTCCCTTCCTCGGCCCTTCATCCGATTTTACCGTATAACTTTTTGTCGCTCTCTTCCCCTTGTCATCCAGGTATACCTGTTCGACCTCAATGGGCACGATGTCTTCATCAAACAGACCCTCTTTCTGCGCTTTCAGGGATTTCATATGCGAACCGTAGGAAAATTCGTCCTGATCTTCACGGCTGACTTTGTATTTCTGCGCCACGGCTTCGGCTGTGAGTCCCATACCCCAATAGTAGTCTTCATGCCCTTCTTTGGCTGACTGGTAATTGGGAACCGGCCTGTAGCCTCCCATGGGAATGTAACTCATGCTTTCAACACCGCCCGCAATGATGCAATGGGCCATGCCCGACTGTATTTTGGCCGTTGCGATGCTTATCGTCTCCAAACCAGAGGCGCAGTAGCGGTTCACGGTCATGCCCGCCACTTCATCGCTTTTGATTCCCATCAAAGAGATCAGTCGTCCGACGTTGAGCCCCTGCTCGGCTTCCGGCATGGCGTTTCCGACGATTACATCGTCAATTCGGCTCTTATCCAGAGCAGGAACTTGTCCCAGCAGATGTTCTATGGTTTCAGCGGCCAGCTCATCCGGTCTTTTGAATCTGAAGGTTCCGCGGGGTGCTTTTCCGACCGCGGTCCTGTATCCTTTAATTATATAGGCTGTCTTCATAATCTAGTTTCTAAGAGGTTTACCTGTTTTCAAGGTGTGTTCTATGCGCTCAAGTGTTTTTCTCTCGGTCAAAAGCGAGAGAATGGCCTCACGTTCAAGGTCCAGCAGATATTGCTCACTCACCATTGTTGGTTCCGAGAGATCTCCACCGGCCATGACATAGCCCAGTTTGTTTGCGATTTTCTTGTCATGTTCAGAGGCGTATTTGCCCTGGAACAAGCTGTCGGTTCCAACCAGGAACATTCCCATTGCCTGCTGGCCCAGTACCTTGACCTGCTGAGGTGCAGGTTGGGTGTATCCGTCTTCGAGCATTTGAAGCGCGTGCCTTTTTGCAGTGGCAATCTGCCTGTCTGCATTGACTACAACCAGGTCCTTGCCGTGCTGATAGTATCCCATATCATAGGCTTCCACAGCCGAGGTGGCCACTTTGGCCATGGCAATATTGATAAACGCATCTCGCAGTCGATTCAGTTTTACATCATCTTTGGCCCAGAGATCCGAGACCCGTTTGGTCATTTCTTTGGTTCCGGCTCCTGCAGGAATGATACCCACTCCGAATTCGACCAGTCCTGTATAGGTTTCGGCTGCGGCAATCACCTTGTCAGCGTGCATGCTCATTTCACAGGCTCCGCCAAAGGTCATCCCCCGCGGGGTGATCAGTGTAGGCACAGAGCTGTAGCGAAGACGCATCACGGTGTCCTGAAACATCTTGGTTGCCATTGCGAGCTCGTCGTACTCCTGTTCTATGGCAAGCATGAAGGCCATGGCCAGGTTGGCTCCCACTGAAAAATTTGCCGCCTGGTTCCCTAAAATCACGGCTTCGTATTCCTGTTCAGCCAGGTCAATTCCTTTATTGACCGCTTGAAGGACCCCGCCTCCAATTGTATTCATTTTCGACTGAAATTCAACGTTTAAAACTCCATCACCTAAATGTTGAATTGAAGCCTCGCTGTTGTTCCAGATCGTTTGGGCCCCACGAATGTTGTCAAGTATGATAAAGGCATCCTGCCCGGGTACTTTGAGCTGTTCGTTTTTCTCCAGGTCGTAATAGAATGAGGCGCCATTCTGAACTGTGTAGAAAGATTTCTGTCCATTCTTCAGCATCTCTTTCACCCACTGTCCCGCTTCATAGCCTTCTTCAGAGATGAGTTCCAATCCTTTTTCGACACCTATGGCATCCCATATCTGGAAGGGTCCGTGCTCCCAGCCGAATCCCGCGCGCATCGCATCGTCGATTCGATAGAGTTCATCGGAGATTTCCGGAATTCTGTTTGATGCGTAAGCGAACAGGGCAGCGAGGGTTTTTCTGTAGAACTCTCCAGCCTTGTCCTGACCCGTGATCAGAACCGCAAACCTGTCGATTACCTTGTCAATGTTCTTGGTCAGGTTGAGGGTCGCGAATTTCACTTTTTTTGATTCTTTATACTCCAGGGAGTTTAGATCCAGGGCCAGTATTTTCTTTTTCCCATCCGCATCAGTTATTTTCTTGTAGAAACCTTGCCCGGATTTGCTGCCCAGCCATTCCTTATCCATCATGGTTTGAACAAAATCAGGAATTTTGAACGTCTCCTGCATTTCATCTTCAGGGGCATTGTTGGCAACTCCATTGGCCGTGTGCACAAGCGTGTCAAGCCCAACCACATCAATTGTTCTGAAGGTTGCTGATTTGGGCCGCCCGATCAGGGGACCCGACAGTTTATCAACTTCCGCCACCGTCAAATCGAGTTCTTTCACAATGTGAAACAAGCTCATGATACCAAATATCCCAATTCGGTTTCCAATAAAAGCCGGGGTGTCTTTGGCCAGCACTGAGGTCTTGCCTAAAAACTTTTCACCGTATTCCATCAAAAAATCGACGACTTTTTGATCACAATTAGGTCCGGGTACCACTTCAAACAACTTCAAGTATCGGGGTGGGTTGAAAAAATGGGTTACCGCAAAGTGTTTCTGAAAATCTTCGCTGCGTCCCTCGTTCATCATGCTAATGGGGATACCCGAGGTGTTTGATGTGACCAAAGTGCCTTTTCTCCTGTGGGCCTCAATCTTTTCAAATACCTGCTTCTTAATGTCGAGTCTTTCAACTACCACTTCAATCACCCAATCGGCTTTCTCAATGCGCTGTATGTCGTCTTCAAGGTTTCCTGTAGAAATCCGATGGGCATAGGAGGCACTGTAGATTGGCGAAGGTTTTGACTTGAGTGAGGCCTGGAGACTGTCATTTACGATTCGGTTTCTTACCTGTGGATTCTTGAGATCCAATCCTTTGGCTTTTTCCTTTTCGGACAATTCTCTGGGCACAATGTCCAGTAAAAGGACTTCTACCCCGATGTTGGCGAAATGACAGGCGATGCCTGAGCCCATGATCCCGGAACCGATAACAGCTACTTTTTTAATGCGTCGTTTTTTCATCTATACATGAATTTTCATATGAATTCTCCAGTGGTTAATCCTCAAAAATGGCCCTTTCCTGAATGAGTTGGTTGATCATTTCCGTCACCTCGAAAAAGTGATCGATTTTAATTTCATCCACCTTGTCTCTGATGGCCTGGTTAAACTTGTACACGGAAGCTTTGGATATTTCCCTTTTCTCCCTTCCGAGATCCGTCAGTTTGATAAAAACTCCTCTTCCATCCTGAGGATTTCGTTCCCTGCAGATGAGACCTTTTTCTTCCATGCTTTTCAGGGTTCTGGAAAGACTTGTAGCTTCCATTCCCATGGAAGGTCCAAGAGAGGTTGATGGAGTTCCATCTTCCTGGTCTATGTAGAGAAGGGCCATTGCCATCGCCATGGTGCTCTGGTGTTTTGCTGCCTGTTCATTATAGGATTTGGCCACTGCCTGCCATGTGGCTCGCAATGCATGATCAATGGTTTTCTCTTTCTGCATGCCCAAATATAAAAAATAATACTATGCACGCATAATAAAATTAAAAAAAGTTGTCATTCAAATAATATTTGTAATTTTAGAACACAACGAATAATCAACCTATAACTGGCACTTTATGGAAGTAAGAGAATTAATCGGTAAAATCACTTTGCAAGAAAATGTGAGCCCCATTGAAAGGAATAAGATCAGTGGTACCTTCGTTATCCACATTCCCAACCCGTTAGCTACATATTACAGTCGTTTTACAGAGGTTAACCGGCCCAATTCCATTGTTTTCGTCACAAAAGATGCAGTCTCCTTCGAGAAGATTCTAAGGGCGACGAGCAAGATCAATGCACAGTTCGACTATGGAATAAGTGGGGCCAAGTGTGAGGTGATGATTGGTAAAAACAAATACAGCGGAATTCGTGTCTTTGGCATAAAACGCTATTCCAACATCGACACAATCCAGAAAGCATACAAGGATTCGGGGTTCGACTTTCATAAGAACGTTAGGATGAGCAAAGGTACCGACGCCCTTATTCGCGTGAACAAATTTTTCAACATCATCGATGTTGAAGAGGCTATCTACAGATCGCCGAATAACCCGGATCGTTTTTATTTTGAGGTGCCTCGTTACATGGACTGGCCGGAGTTCAGGGAACTCACCTTCGATATAAAAAACAATATTTCAGTCATCAACTACGACATCGCCAAGGGTATTTTCTACGAAAACGAAGGCATCACCGACATGCTTCGTGTCATCAAGCCAAACATCAGTGTGGATATGGTCAAGACCATTCGTGAAAAGTACCTCGACCGGCTCTCCTGATTTTTTATATTCGGATTCGCCTGAGATATTCCTATATTTGAATTTCTAAAATTCAAAATGGAAAAGATACTCATCGCCGATAAAGTCGTAAAGAACTTCGGTAATTTCAAGGCTCTTAACGAAGTTTCCATTTCGGTTCCGAAAGGAAGTATTTTCGGCCTGCTCGGACCTAATGGCGCAGGCAAGACAACTTTCATTCGCATTATCAATCAGATCACCATGCCGGATGAAGGAGAGGTTCTTTTCGACGGTCGAAAGCTCAGGCCAGAAGACGTGCACCAGATCGGTTATCTGCCGGAAGAAAGAGGACTCTACAAAAGGATGAAGGTAGGCGAGCAGGCACTTTACCTGGCCCAGCTCAAAGGGATGTCTAAAAATGATGCAAAAACGAAGCTCAAGGAATGGTTCGAGAAATTCGACATCGGACCCTGGTGGAATAAAAAAGTGGAAGAGCTATCCAAAGGCATGGCTCAAAAGGTTCAATTCATAATTACGGTTCTTCACGAACCGAAGCTCTTGATCTTTGACGAGCCCTTCAGTGGTTTTGATCCGATAAACGCGAACCTGATCAAAGATGAGATTCTCGACCTGAAAAAGAAAGGCGCTTCGATCATCTTTTCTACGCATCGCATGGAGTCTGTAGAGGAGCTCTGCGAGTACATTGCCCTGATTCACGAGTCGAACAAGGTTTTGGACGGACGGCTTCTGGACATTAAAAAACAGTTCAAGACCAATACCTATGAAGTAGGTTTGGTCACCGACCAGAAAGATGACCTTATGCGGGATTTGAATGAACGCTTTGTCGTGAGTGAAGCGGATTTCAAATCGCTTGAAGATGACTTGAAACTCAACATCAAACTGGCAAACGGGGACACCTCCACCGAACTGATTCGCTATCTCAATACCAAGGCCACCATCAATCACTATGTGGAGCTTATCCCAAGCGCAAATGATATTTTCATCCAAACGGTAAACAGTAATTCCAAGACGATACAGGCAAACGCATTATGAAAAAACTTCTTTTGATCATCGAAAGGGAATTTCTGTCGAAGGTGAGGAATCGAACCTTCATCATCATGACCTTTCTCAGCCCTGTGCTTATGGTGGGCATGATTGCCCTGGTTGTTTTGTTGACCAAGAGCAGCATTGAAAAGAACACCTCTGTTGCCTATGTTGATGCTTCTGGGCTTTTTTCTCCGGATGACTTCGACAGCAAGACGATTGACTTTGAAAACATGACGGAAATTGGTTTTGAAAAAGCGAAAATCATCGTTCAGGAATCTTCACACGAAGGTCTGCTTTTCATTCCCAGAGGAGATTCCATTGATGTCATCGCAGAGGGGGTTCAATTCTTTTCGGAGGAGTCTCCGAGCATGATCACTGTCGGGGAAGTCGAGAATTTGTTGCGCACCAAGCTCGAGAGCGAGAAAATGGTCCAGTCGGGCATTGATCTGAACAAGCTCGAGACTTCCAAGGTGAAACTCGACATTAAACT
Organism: Flavobacteriaceae bacterium; assembly: GCA_024644725.1. Classification (GTDB taxonomy): domain Bacteria; phylum Bacteroidota; class Bacteroidia; order Flavobacteriales; family Flavobacteriaceae; genus Lutimonas. The sequence continues at coordinate 6,304 of JAHEHE010000014.1, forward strand.
CTCCAATTTCAGCGGAATCAAATCTTCGAAGCTCATCAACGGCATTCGAATTGCCATTGGAATGGGTGCAGGGTATTTGATCATGATGTTCATCCTGATTTACGGTGCGATGGTCATGCGAAGCGTGATCGAAGAGAAGACAAGTCGTATCATCGAGGTGATCATCTCGTCGGTCAAGCCCTTTCAACTTATGTTGGGCAAAATTTTTGGAACAGCAGCAGCCGGGCTTACCCAGTTTTTGATCTGGGGCCTTTTGATCACCATGATCTTTGTAGGGAGCTCTTATTTCTTTGGGGTCGATCTCAGCGAGGCTTCCAACGCAAATCCCAATATGGCGGTCCAGCAAATGGATGCTCAAATGGAGATGATTTCCCAGGATGAGAATCAAACCCTCTTCACCGAGCTACTCAATCTTCCTCTCGTGAGCATGTTCGTGTATTTCATCCTTTATTTCCTGTTGGGATACTTGTTGTACAGCTCCCTGTATGCGGCCATTGGGGCTGCCGTAGACAATGAAACCGATACGCAGCAGTTCATGCTCCCTGTTCTTCTTCCACTGGTGCTCGGGGTTTACGTTGGTTTTGCAACTGTCATCAATGATCCACATGGCACGATTGCCACTGTTTTCTCGATGATTCCTTTTACCTCGCCGATTGTCATGCTGATGCGCATTCCCTTTGGCGTACCCTGGTACCAAATCCTGATTTCACTCATCCTGTTGCTCATGACATTTATCGTGGTGGTTTGGATTGCGGCCAAAATCTATCGAGTTGGAATCCTTATGTACGGAAAGAAGACGAATTACAAAGAATTGATGAAATGGATCCGATACTGATCTAAAATATAATACCATGTCAAGAATACTGATTGTTGAAGATGAAGACGCCATAAGAAGGGTTTTGTCCAAGATTATTCTCAATGAAGATGGCGAAATGGTCGTCGAGGAGGCCAAAGATGGGGCAGAAGGTTATGAGATGATCCAGAAAACGGATTACGATCTTGTATTGTGTGACATCAAGATGCCCAAAATGGATGGGGTAGAGGTCCTTCAAAAGGTTCAGGAGATCAAACCTGAGATTCCTTTCATCATGATATCTGGGCACGGCGAGCTCGAGACAGCTGTTGAGACCATGCGTCTGGGTGCCTATGACTATATCTCAAAACCCCCGGATTTGAACAGGCTCCTCAATGCCATTCGAAATGCGCTTGACAAGAAGAGCCTGATCGTCGAGAACAAGAGGCTGAAAAAGAAGGTAGACAAGAACTATGAGATGATTGGTCAGGGGGAAGCCATACTCAAGATCAAAGAAATCATTGACAAGGTCGCTCCGACGGACGCACGGGTCCTGATCACAGGAGACAACGGTACTGGAAAGGAACTCGTTGCTCACTGGATTCATCAGAAAAGTGAACGATCGAAGAAACCCATGGTTGAGGTGAATTGCGCAGCTATACCATCCGAACTCATCGAGAGCGAGCTCTTTGGTCACATGAAAGGTTCCTTCACAGGAGCCAGCAAGGACCGGGCCGGGAAGTTCGAAGCGGCCAATAGTGGGACCATTTTTCTGGATGAAGTTGGTGACATGAGTCTATCTGCTCAAGCCAAGGTGCTTCGTGCCCTTCAGGAAAACAAGATCAATCGGGTCGGCAGTGACAAGGACATTAAAGTTGATGTTCGTGTTGTCGCAGCTACTAATAAGGACCTCAAAAAAGAAATAGAGAAAGGGAAGTTCAGGGAGGATCTTTATCACCGACTTGCGGTAATTCTCATTCACGTTCCGTCCCTTGATGAGCGAAAAGAGGATATCCCGGAGCTCGTTTCACACTTTTGCAACCTAATTGCGGAAAGCCAGGGAAGCAGCACGAAAAAGTTCAGCAAAGATGCCCTGGGCCAGTTACAGAACTACAGCTGGACCGGTAACATTCGCGAATTGAGAAATGTGGTTGAACGTTTGCTCATTCTGGGTGGAGAATCCATTTCCAAAGAAGACGTACTAAATTTTGCGGGTAAATAGTTCGTCCATTCAATTGCCCTGATGGTTGGGCCCCCGGCGTTTGAATTCAGAGAGCAATCGCCTGTTGAAATCCGCCTCAGCCTTATAGAGAAGGAGAAGTTTTCTAGGAGACAACACCTTTCCCAACTCCTTGTATTGCTCCTGTTTTGTCTCAAGAATATCCACTTCATTCTCAAACAGACCCTTAAGGAAATCTGATGCCTGCGCATCCGAGAGAGCCTCTGGTCCTCCCATGGAATTCATCTTTTCTCGTTCAGCCCTTCGCTTTTCTACCCGTAGCTCGAATATCTTTTTTTCATAGGTGTTGTAGATGGGCCAGAATTTTTCTGCCTCTACCGAACTCAGGTCCAGTTCCTGGGTCAGATAGCCTGTCTTGAAGGCTTTCACTCTCTCGTGTTGGCCTCTCCCTTGAGACCAGGCTGCCATGCTCAGGCACAAAACGATTCCAAAAAACACTATTTTTTTCATAATCTCAGTTTTCATAGAGGATTTGATCCAGCTCTGTTTCGTTTAAATATGCGTTCAATTCTTCATTGCTCAGGTTCGGGACATTCAGCTCTACCTCCGGATAGGCTTCTGCAATATCATAGGCATTGAGTTCTACAAGATCAGATTCTATCCAGGAACTTATTTCTTCCTGCTCCAAATCATTCCAATCCAGGGTCCTCTGATTTGTGTCCATGTACTGAAGACCAAAAAACAAGAGAATGGAGGCCGCGGCTGCCAACCAAATCAAATTTTTGACATCGGGTCTGTTTCTCGGTGGTTTTACCTCAAATTCCTCAAAATAACCCTCGGGAACTTTTAAACCCTTTTTTGAATCCGATTTCAGACGGGTCATCAATCGGGTATCCAAAGAGTCAAAATACTCCTCCGGCACACGAAACCCTTTTCTGTTTTCATCTGTTTTTTTCATCCTTCCGCATTTTTCAATATCCTTGATTCTATTTTCTTTTTAGCGTGGTGATACGAAGCTTTGAGAGCACCCACGGAGGTACCGAGAATCTGAGACATCTCTTCGTATTTCATTTCCTGAAAGTATTTCATCCGAAATACCATCTGCTGCTTCTCAGGCAATCTGACAATGGCCTCCTGCAAGCTGAGTTCCAACTCGTCCCCGTCGAAATAGGGATCACTCTTGAGGTTCCTTACGCTTTCCTGCTGGACGTCTTCAAAACTCTGGTTCATTTTTTTTGCCCTGGTTTTCAATAAGCTAAGGGACTCATTGGTCGCAATTCTGAACATCCAGGTGAAGAGAGCGCTGTCACCCCTGAATTTGTCTATGTTTCTGTAGATTTTAATGAATGTATTCTGCAAAACATCATCAGTATCGTCGTGCAGCAGGACCAGAGTGCGAATATGCCAGTAAAGCCTTTTTTTATAAAGGTTTATCAAGATTCGGAACCCCTCCTCCCTTTGAAACGGGTTTCGCAACATTTCTATGAGCTCTTTATCTTCCAGGTCGATCACTTTATTATAAGACGGCTACAAAGCCAAAAGGTTTAATCCCAAATCGAGAAATCAGAACCGCATGGAAAGCTTCAGATTGAGAACTCGGCTCGTCAAATAATTGGGTATTCCTACGTAACGGTCTGCTGAAACGTCACGAACCCAGGTGTTGGTAATCGAATTCTGATTGTCAAACATATTGAAAAGCTCCAGTCCTGCAATCAACTCCCTGAAGGGCTTTTGCCAATTTTTTCGCGGGGGATTCTTTGGATCCACGATAACATAGGATATGCCCAAGTCGGTTCTGAAATAATCGGGTAGTCGATTCTGATAAAGATACGGATCTGCGTAAGAAGGAGACCCACCCGGAACTCCGGTGCTGTAAACAAGGTTCAGATACATACGCAGGGTGGGGACCGCCGGGACATAGTCCTGAAACAGAATGGCTGCTTTGAGCCTTTGGTCGGTCGGTCTTGAGATATAGCCCCTGTCATCTATATTCTCTTTGGTTTGAAGGTACCCCAAACTTATCCAGGATTCTGTTCCCGGAACAAACTCACCATTCCATCTCAGGTCCAATCCGGCTGCATAGGCAATGGCATTGTTTCTGGCCCTGTAACGTATGCGCACATTGTCGATGGTGAAGGGATTGACATCGGTAAGATCTTTGTAGTAGACCTCACTGACCAATTTAAAAGGACGTCCCCAAAGCGAAAAGCTATAGTCGTTTCCAATTACAATGTGAATGGCTTGCTGGGCTTTCACCTCGGGATGAACTGTTCCGAGTGAGTCCCTGAGCTCCCGGTAAAAAGGAGGTTGATGATAGTATCCTCCTGAAATGCGGAACAACATGTCCTTGTCCCAATCCGGTTTGATGCTGAATTGGGCTCTTGGACTGACCACAGTGTGATCTGTGGTTTGCAGTCCCTCGCCACTGACGGTCCAGTGTTGTGCCCGAATACCGAGATTGAACCAGACCTTATGTTCTCCCAAAAATGATTTTTTGCTCCATTGAGCAAATCCCGAAATCCTGTCAATGTCGACATCGTTCTCCGCATTGATTCCAATGAAAGGCTCAAGAGGACCCGTGTAGGGCTCATAAGGCTGGTCATTGCGCGGTAAGAGTCCGGGTGGTCTCAGGGAGAATCCTGAAGAATCGACAACCTGCCATTCGTCGACCCTGTCCTTGATGTTCTCTCGCTGATATTTCAAACCTGCTTCGATCAGGTGGTTTCCCTTCACCCAGGTAGCTGTTGCGCGGATGTTGCTTATGGTTGCAATCAGGTCGTTTCTGGCATGATCCAGCTGGGATCCGATGGATTGTGTAGAGATTGGCTGCCCAAAATCTCCTGAGTCGAAGTCTCTATTGACCTCTCCCAGACTGTAAAACGAAAGGATATCATAGTATTCCTGCTCTTTTGTCTGATAGGTTGAAGCCGTAAGCGTGAGAGAGAGGTTGTCCGAGGCTTCATAGCGAGCGGTCAGAGCTCCCAAAACAGTTTCATAGCGATCCTCCTCCTTGCCCTGGTAGTTGACCACTACCGAAAGGGGCTCATTGAGGGTGCCAAAATTGGTACGCCGGGAAACAGGGGTCACCTCGTAGTTGTTCAGGGCATAAGAGCCCAGAAAGTCCAGGGACAGCCTGGGAGTCAAATCATACGACAAGAAAGTTTGAATATCGGTGAAATTCGGATTGAAATTCGCATCTACATCTGTGCTGTTCAGAAGAAGCGAATTGTTTCTGTAACGGGCACCGACCAGGGCTTTGAACCTTTCATTCTTAGAAAGGCCTTCGACGGTCGCCGACGCGCCAAGAAAACTGGCCTCAATGCGCGTAGAGAATCGCTGTGGTTTTCTGTATGTGATGTCTAGCACCGAGGACATTTTGTCCCCGTATTTCGATTGAAACCCGCCCGAACTGAATTCAACCTTCTGTGTCATGTCAGGATTGACAAAGCTCAGACCCTCTTGTTGCCCGGATCGAACCAAAAAAGGACGATACACCTCTATGCCGTTGACATAGACCAAGTTCTCTTCAAAACTCCCTCCACGCACATTGTACTGGGTGCTGAGCTCATTGTTGAAACTCACTCCCGGCAGGGTTTTCAATACACTTTCAATTCCCGGGTTCGCAGAGGGAAGATTCTGGACCAATGCAGGATCCGCTCTAAATATCCCTTCAGCATCGTCACCGTCATCTTTCAAGATGATCTCAGTCATTTTCTCGGCCCTGAGATAGAGTCGGGGTGAAAAATTCATGGTCTTGCCCCGATCTAGCCTAAAGCTTCGCGAAAGCATTTTATAGGAGATGTGCCTGAAAACAATGACAACTCTCTTGTCGCCAATAACGGTAAGTTCATAACGCCCGTCAGCATCTGTAACCGTACCCTGGTCATTTACTGTGACAGAAACATTTTCAATCGGCTGATTGATGCTGTCAGTGACCCTTCCTCTGATAATCGATTGCTGTGCCGACAGTTGCTGGATAATCAGACAAAGAACAAAAAAGGGGAGGAGTTTTGCCTTCAAAGATATCTGAGAGTTAATTCTTCTTATTGAATTTAGTTTCAAACGTGGTTTTGTTGTTCACATTGTCCACAACTACAACTTTCAGGCTGTGTTCTGTCTCTGTGAGCTCCCGATCACTGAAATCATAGGTAAGGGTTCCATTCTTGGGGTTAAACGCCATCCGAATCCAGGAGCCGTCTAATTCTCCCCTAAAGGATTTTATTCCCGACCCTTTATCGTAGATCTTCACCTTCAAACTTTTGTACTTGGTGAGCCATTGCCCTTCTTTAAACCCTACCGGACTAATTTTTGGAGCTTCATTATCTGTTTTTAAACTAAATTCACCTAAACTTTTACTTGAAGTGTATAAGGTGTTCTCTTTCTTCTTGGTGCTCACGTAATACCACTTTCCATGGCGGTTCTTTTTTGCTATGTAGGTCTGTTTCAGCTCATCTCTTGGAACGTCGGAGACGTCAAAAGTCAATTTGAAATAATTATGCACCGGAACAGTTGAATTGTGAAGCTTCGCGATCCCGTCCTCATAGCTGTAGTCGAAATAGAAATCTTCGTAGAAAATATTTTTGGGAAAATATGCTGTGACAACCGAGTCTTTGATCTGGTTGATCTGATCGGATTTGAAATAATACGGTGTTTTTTTAATCTCATTTCTTGCTACAATGGTGTCTTTTTTACCCACCACCGGAATGATGAGGCGCGTGAAGTTTCCCTCATAATCCCGAGCTGTCACGACGACTTCGTACTCCGTACTGTCTTTGACACTGATGACTCCCTTGTCTTTGATTTCCTTGTAGAGACTCAGCTTGTTTTGTTCGTGGTCGAGAAAACATTTCTGAACACGTTGTCTCATGCGGGCGAGTCGATCGTAGTCAATATACGAGTTTATCCACCGGGACTCGCTAAACGAAAACTTATCCACTTTGAACTGGAACATTTCTTTTCCGTTCACACTCATCTCCAACTCGTATAGCCCGTTTCGATTCAGGGCTCCGTCAAGACGATCATAGGCGTTGATTCCGAATCCGATAGCGCCATGGGCATATATCGTATTGGCCTGCAGATCTCCATCCAGTTTTCTGTTTATGACCAGTTGTACGACCTTATTCGACTGATTCACCTGGGAAGTGTCATTCCGACTGTAGGCGAAGGCAGCCTGAATCGATGGGTTTTTGTGATCAGGAACCTCAAGTCCAAAATCAAAGGGATTCAAAATGTCTTGCTTGACGTCTCTGATTTCATAATGCAGGTGCGGCCCTCCCGAGCTCCCGGAATTTCCGCTTAGGGCAATTGTCTGACCCTGAGAGACCTGAAGCTCGCCGGCTTTGGGGTAGAGCCGGATCGTAAAACTCTCTTTTTCGTATTGCTTCTTTCGGACATAGGCATCGATCTCCGGAGAGAACTGCTTCAAATGCCCGTAAACGGTAGTGTATCCATTGGGATGGGTGATGTACAATGCATTCCCATAGCCCCATAGTGAAACATTGATTCGCGAGATGTATCCGTCAGCTGTAGCCTTAACGGGAATCCCTTCTTTTTGTTGAGTTTTAATGTCTAAACCCGCGTGAAAATGATTGGTGCGCAGCTCTCCAAAAGTTCCTGACAGGACCAGAGGAATTTCCATCGGGTTGATGAAATAATCCTTGGGATACGGGTTTTGAGCCAGAACAATATTCAGAATGAACACACAGCAAAAAGACAGCAGGATTTCGCGCATAATTGCGCTAAAATAGGAATTCGAAGCGATAGAAAAAAATGCAGATTTTAACTGATTCTGACTCAATATTTTGTTGAGAATCACAGTGAATTATGACAAAATAGTTGTTTTATAGGTTCAGGTATACTAAATTTGTTGGAATAGTTTGATTCTTTGAGTTGATGCACGATTTGTTTGAAATAGTCAATGGCCTGGAAGCAAAAATATCGAAATTGATAGAGCGCCAGACTGAACTGCAAGGGAAGTACGAAAACCTTTTGCAAGAGAACAAAGGGCTTCAGCAGGAAGTGGCGAGCAAACAGAGGAAAATTGAAGACCTGGAAAACCAGTATGAATCCTTGAGAATCGCGCGAACCATGGTAGGCAGCAAAGAAGACAAACATATGACCAAGCTAAAGATCAATGCACTGATTCGAGAGATTGACAAATGTATCGTAGAATTAAGCGATTAGCATAATTATGACAAATAGTCTTAGAATTAAAGTTACAATAGGCGACAGAGTCTATCCGTTAACCATAAGAGACGAAAGTGAAGAAGAGGGAATCAGGGCAGCTGTTAAGAAAATCAATGATCTGGTCAAGAAGTTTGAACAGAGTTATGAAGTGAGAGACAAACAAGATGTGCTAGCCATGTGTGCCTTGCAATTCGCATCTCAGCAAGAAGTGAAATCGGTTCAGGAAAATGTCGTTTCAGAACAGGTGGAAAATAAATTACGGGAATTGAGCAGTTTGCTCGATTCACACCTGTAATACGTTCTTTAAAAGAAAACAATTACTGCCTACATTAGTTATTTGTTTAATAAACTCAACACTATCAATTTAAAAAGGATGAGTTTTTTTAGTGAAAGCGTGCCTATTTAAGCGATTTATCGCCATAAAATTGGATACTTGACCTTTAAGTTAGTCCTAAACTTGTTAACAGGAGTTTACAAAACCGTAACCGATGTAGGCTTTTTTTATATATAAAAGTCATGATAGCAACAACGATAACAATAGCGATCGTAGCCCTTGTCCTGGGTTATTTCATCGCCAAAGTACTTGAAAAGAAAAAGGCTTCCTCGACTCTGAAGAACGTGGGGGAACAGGCAGCGACCATACTCAAAGAAGCCAAAATAGAGGCTGACGGGATAAAGAAAGACAAAATCCTGCAGGCGAAGGAAAAGTTCATTGAACTGAAGTCGGAACATGAAAAAGTCATCCTTTCAAGGGACAAAAAGATAGGAGAGGCCGAAAAGAGAATCCGCGACAAGGAATCTCGCGTGTCTCAGGAGTTGGACAAGGGAAAGAAGCTCAACAAGAGCCTGGAGGAAAAGAACAAACAATTGAATTACCGTCTTGAGCAAATCGAGAAGAAAAACGCAGAAATTGAAAAGCTGCACAAAAGACAGGTGGAGCAATTGGAGACCCTTACGGGCCTTTCAGCGGAAGAAGCTAAGAAAGAGCTTGTGGAATCACTCAAGGAAGAAGCCAAGACAGATGCCATGACTTTCATCCAGAGCACTCTCGAAGAGGCAAAGCTGGGAGCCCAACAAGAAGCGAAAAAGATCGTACTCAATACGATCCAAAGAATCGGAGTGGAGCAGACCATTGACAATTGTGTATCTGTTTTCAACCTGGAGAACGATGACGTAAAGGGACGAATCATTGGTCGTGAAGGGAGAAACATTCGGGCGCTTGAGGCGACTACGGGTGTGGAGATCATCGTTGATGATACTCCGGAGGCCATAATTTTGTCCTGTTTTGATCCTGTTCGAAGAGAAATAGCGCGCTTGTCCTTGCACAAGCTTGTTACGGATGGAAGAATTCACCCGGCCCGAATTGAAGAGATCGTGGCCAAGACCACCAAAGAAATCAATGAAGAGATCGCTGAAGTTGGAAAGCGAGCGATGATCGATCTCGGCATCCATGGACTGCATCCCGAATTGATAAAAACGGTTGGACGCATGAAGTACAGGTCGTCCTACGGTCAGAACCTCTTGCAACATTCACGTGAAGTAGCGAATCTTTGTGCCGTCATGGCCGCCGAGCTGGGTTTGAATGCCAAAGTGGCAAAACGTGCAGGCTTGCTGCACGACATCGGAAAAGTGCCCGACACAGACTCCGAGCTTCCGCATGCAATTATGGGAATGCAATGGGCAGAAAAGTACGGTGAAAAACCGGATGTTTGCAATGCCATCGGAGCTCACCATGACGAGATCGAGATGAAATCCCTCTATGCACCCATCGTTCAGGTATGTGACGCCATTTCAGGGGCAAGGCCGGGTGCAAGACGACAGGTCGTGGATTCTTATATCCAGCGCTTGAAAGAGCTTGAAGACGTTGCCTTCTCTTTCAACGGTGTTCAAAAGGCCTACGCCATTCAGGCAGGACGTGAATTGCGGGTCATCGTGGAAAGTGAAAAGGTAGACGACACCAAAGCGGCAGAACTCGGTTTCAACATCACGCAGAAGATTCAGAATGACATGACCTACCCGGGTCAGGTGAGGGTCACTGTAATTCGTGAAACTCGTGTGGTCAACGTAGCCAAATAATAAAGAATGACCTAGTTTTTATCATCCTTCAGAATCGGGACCTTGTCTTCGATCATATCAACCGGTGCACTGACTGTTTTAGGGGCTCTGAACCGATAACCAAAATAGACGCTGAATGTATATTTTTGAGGTTGGATGTTGATTTTGTCTTTGTTGAACTTCTCATTGGTCCATCTGTTTTTTATTTTTCCGCCAAAGAAGAATTTTTTACCGTTGTATCCGATTCCGGCACCGTAATCCAGGGAAGTAAAAAAGTCTTGGCCATGTCTTGTTTTCTGTTGTTCTCCAGCAGTTGTTTTCGTCTGATGCATGTCAATACCGGCACTCGGCAATGCAAAACCGTTGAGAAACCAGTTTTGGTTCATAACAAAGGTGTAATAATAGCCTCCTGTAGCTGCTAGACTCGCTCCGTAATACTCATTGAATGGATCTCGTTGCTCAATCTCTTCGCCGGGGTAAAGAATGCGATCCAATCCAACAAGTTTGTACACATTGTATAAGACTCCTAAAACGAAAGAACCTGCGCTTTTTGTCTGAATCTCGGTCTGTGATTCTATGGCCCGAATAGAATAGTTTTCATTCCATTTATATACAGAAGTGCCGAAAAATACATTCGTGGTCATATATGGAAATTGAATGCGAACAGGTTCTGAACCCTTCAACAGGGCGCTTGTGTTGTCCAGATAGAAGCCACGATCATAATCGTATTGAAGAAGATGCGACCAATTGTCAAAAAGAAGCTGTATTCGAAAGCGATAGGTATCAGACTCACCTTTGTTCTCCTGATCTTCCTTGCTTGTGTTGGGCCTTAAGCCGAGACGTACACTCAGAAACTTGTAACTGAAAACAAAGGCATACCTCAAATTGAGGTTGGGTCTCAAGGTGAGGTCTGTTCCGCCATCCTCAACCGAAAACTCATTGATGTCATTACTTACTTCAAACTTGATGTTCAGCTGTTTTTTATGGTCCTCAATATATTCGTTGAATGTTGGAAGGATAGAATCTGGCTCCGACGACACACCCGTGTCTTGGCCAAAGAACAAAAAAGGAAAAAAAAGGAACATGCAGATCGAGAGCAGCCAATAGTTATGATTTCTTATGCGCCGCCCCCTTCGTATCACTTGAATCTTTTATTGATATAATCGTTTACTTCGGCCATCGATACGATTTCCTGGGATGAATTCCCGCTCCTAACATAGAATTTTTCATCTTGTTTGCCGTTTTTGTCCTTTACTTTTAAAAATAGAGGTTCATCCCCGGAAATGACTTTTATTTTACAAACGATCATTCCATTGGCAGCGGTTTCGAATTGTGTTCGGATGTATTTGCTAACGTATTTCACTCCCATTTCCTTGTGCAAGAGGTTCCTCAAGTGGATTTCGTAATAATCGGAGTCTTGGCGTTTCAGGCTTTGAAAGTCCTTCTCAAGTCCAATTGCATTTTTGTCATCATCTACACCGATGAGAAGTATGCCCCCGTCGGTGTTACCAAAGGCCGCCAGCGTCTTCAGAATGACTTTTTCCAATTCTGGATTCGTCTTCTCAAGCCTGTAATCCCAACGGAGGGAGGATTTGAACTCCAGGTAGCGGTTTTCATCATCTTCCAACAATTTTTCCAGGGACGGCATATCCATGCGGTTCGGCCTGTAAAAAAATCTTTTGCGAATGGCTGTAAGAAGTATGCCCAGCACAAGCAATGCTCCCCCAATCCACAGATAAAAGCGGGATTCGGAAGCAGCCGTATACGAAGAAAGATTCTTGTTGTTAATCGTAAACAAGTAATACTTCAACCCGGACTCTTTTTCAAATCTCCGGAACGCATTCCAGTAGACATCATTTTTGAAGCTAAAATTGAAAGTTCCGGCTTGTAAGGAATCAAATCTCTTGAAATGATTCGATGAGGCCATCTCTAGACTGTCCTTATAGCTTTCTGACATGGAACTTACAGGAGTGAATTCAAGTGTTCTTCCGTCCGTTGTTTTCACTTTCAAAAGGGGTGAAAGGTTTTTTACCTTGTTTCCAAATCGCTTCATCAACCTGTCTTTGGAAAATTCCAGGACAACAATGGATTTCGCACCGTCAGCCTCGTAGGCATAACCGCAAAAAATGGATTCTCCTTCTTCGTCCGGTAAGTTTAAATCTGTGTCTTCATTTAGGCTGAACCAAATCGATTGGTCACTGAAACGGATTAATTTTCTATACCAGTCGCTCTTTTCCACTTCATCTTCGAAGCTTTCGTTCCAGCTGCTGATGTATTTCGAATCTTCGAAGCGTTGCCATCGCACAACATCCATTTGTGCAGTACTGTCTACAGCGAAAACCAAGCTTGAACCATCACGGCGTCCGACAACCTTAAATCGGTGCTGAAAAAAGGCAATAGTAACCAGTTCCTCAGAATTCCTTAACTCGTTGAGGAAGAACTCCCGATTGCGAAGCGTGTCTTTAATCTGCAACGTATCACTGTAAATCTCTCGGACCCGTGACAGGTCTTTTTGGACTACACTGGTGAATCCATTGAAAATCGTATCAAAATCCTTTACGTGCTGTGCAAATGCATTTTCAGCGTAAACATTCTTATTGCTTCTCTTGGAAAAACCTAAAAAAATAAGAAGAAGCCCTGTCGCGATGAATAGAAACGCAATGATGTATTTTCTCATACCTATTGATAATCCTGAACGGGGTATTGTCCAAAATTAAGAAAAACTGGCAGGGCAGCCATGCAGGAACAGCTATATATTATTCAATCAAACTAGAGTAGAAAACGATAATTCAATGAGATTAGGAATGATTTTCGATTTCCAATGATTCCTCCTTCAGACCTGAGCATCCATCTCTTATTGAGCTGATATTGGATCCCGACGATACCGTTCCATTTTTGTTCGACTTGCTTGTCCATGCCATAGCGAATAATCGTGCTGCCGTCTGCCGCATCCAGACGCTCCACAATAGGTGTAAGAACCCTGTCGGCAACAATTCTTTGTGGCGGTGTTGCTTCGTTCTCGTACCAGTTGTAATAATCCTGTACAATTTCGTCACGCCTTTCCCAGGCATCTGGGGGAAGCGCGTCGATTAATTGAATCTCCCCACGTGTTTCCGAGCTCATACTGGCTCGCATGCCTCCAGCCCATATAGCAAGATTGCTATGGGGACGATTCTTGAATTCAAAGGTGTGTCCAAGCCTCACTCCCAATACATTGACCAGCACGGCCTCGTCGAGCAGTGCCGGTTTGTTCCATGTGAAATTGAAGTCTGCTGAAATCCAAACGGGTCCTATGCCTCCGGCGCCCATAAGCCCAACTCCTGCTGTCCTTAAATCCTGATTCACAACGGACTGTAACTCGACAGGAAAGGTCAAATTCACTTCTGTATCTGAATTTCCATAACCGAAAATTCCATAAACGTTGAGAAAAGGAAATATCCAAAGATCAGGGCGCACATTTACAGAATATGAGGTATTTAAATTGTCACCAAATTCAACAAAATCAACGGGTGTCAAAGGAATGTCGAGATCGTCTGTTTTCACACCGAGCTGCAGATTGTCTATAACTATTCCTTGGCGCATCCACATATAATTGCCCATCAATCCAGCCGGGTAGGGGATGTCAAACCCTTTTGAATACGCCTGCTGACCCCAAATTGGGAAAACATAATTGTACTCCACCTGTTTGAGACTATCTGTGTAGGCCTGATATTTGTCCTTGACACGGGTCGAAGCGTATTGCTGACCTGAGACATTTGCTGTTGAACACACGAAAATCAACAGAATTACTAAGTACTTGAAACATTTCATTGGACGGTGTGTTAAATTCGTTCTTCTGAAGAATTGTTCTTTTTTTCTTGTTTAGCCGCCTTTTTAGCTTTCTTCTTCTCCGCCTTCTTTTCTTTCTTTTCTGCCTTGAACTCTTTTATTTCGTCCTTTTTCTCAACACTTAGACCGATGGGAATATTGAGCTTTAGGAAAAGTGAGTTGACATTGGTGCCTGAGCGATCCTTGTAAACATTCAGAAAGCCATAATAATATCGGGCACCCAGCGTCCAACCCATTCCCTTGAGTAATCTGTATCCGACTCCAGCTGACAATCCCATGTCAAATCGATTGATGGCATCTTTATTCTTCTCGCGGATCCTTGCCGAATTACCATCAATTTCGGAGGTGAATTCGATATAGGCATCATACATCAATCCAAACTGCGGCCCAATTTCAGCATACATATTGTTGTCAAACTTGTATTTCGCCAAGGCGGGAACCATAAAATAACTTATTCTTTGCCGGTATTCCCCGTCTGTATCATAGGTTGTGGCATTGAGAAATTCCAGATCAGCATCCGAGAGATCATCCAATCCGAAATTAGATTTGACCAATACTCCGGTATTGAGGAACCATTGCTCCTTCATTCGGATGTCAAAATAAAAGCCCAGATTGAAATTACGTGTCCAGGTATTGGACTCCATGCCAGCAATTGTAGCATAATTCAAGCCCCCATCCAGGCCGAATTCAATCTTTCCGGTGTTGAGCTTGTCTCCCAAAAGAAGTGCAATTAGCACTTGAGATTGCATCGACAAACCCATGAACAGGAAAAGAATCAGAATTATTTTCTTTTTCAAAATACAGATTTTTTGGAACGGGTTTGAATTTGGTGGAATGAAAAGAATCCTACTGAACCTTATATCCCTTTCCTTCCATACAGGCTGAAAACGCCTTGTTGTAGTCCTGAGCCAAACGTTGTGTTTCAGCCGCCGCAGCCTGATCGTTTGCCTGTTGCTCCATTTCATCGCCCACTACTTTTGACCTTCTTCCGCGAACACCTCCGACCACAGCACCGATTGCAGCACCTTTTCCAGCATCTCCGGCGATAGCTCCGATGGCAGCTCCGCCCGCAGCGCCAACAGCGGCTCCTCCTACGGCACTTCCATCTGCAGATCTATCAACCTCCTTTCCAACAGCTATAGTTGGATTCAAAGGATCATATCCTGATTGTTGCTTGGCCCACTTGAAGCATTCTGCTTCATCTGCATCTTGCTGTGCTGCATCCTGTCCTTCTGATGGAAAAACATAAAGCCCCAAGCTTCTGGAAATGCTCGAACTTTGAGCTTGCATGGTGAAGACTCCAAAACTGAGGAGTACAAAGGAAAGAATACTAAAGTTTATATTTTTTTTCATTTTCTTATTGTTTGTGATATTCTAATTTATAAATCAGCTGGATTAATAAAGACATAGCCTAACTGCTCCATCGCATCAGCCTCGTTGTAAAAAGTATAACTCTTTATGATTTTCCCATTTTTAATTTGGTATACCGAGTTGGTCCATAAGCGAACACGATTTTGATCTTCCTTGTAGGTAATGGTCAATTCGGCCCAGGTCGAAACCCAGTCTCCTTTTTCAGGACCATCAGTTATAGTAACTGCAATGCTATTTGATCTGTCGTAGTCAATGCTCTCATACAGGTGCTCAAAATTGATCTTAAGGGTTTCAATTACTTCAGGTTTACGAATCGAATCACCAACCGATGGTCCCAGTCCCAGGTAGTTCTCGTCCAGGACATTCTCGATCGACTCGTAGTCCAATTCTTCAACGGCCTTGACATATTTTTCAATTAAAGCCACATTGGCCTTATTGTTTTGTTGACCGCAACTGAACAAAAGAGCGGCTCCAATCAGAAGAAAGAAAAAGTGTTTCATGGAAAATAAATTGATTTTTAAATGATTGTCAAGGCTATGCAGCCCTGGATTTTTTGCAAGATACTAAAAACTACTTTTTACTCTTGCCGAACTTCCAGTAAAAACTCAGAATAAACTGTTGATGGGAGGTATCCACATTTAGTGCTACAGGATTGTCTCCATCAATAGAATCCCCTATGAAGTCAGCTTCACTTTCCGTAAATCCTGACTCCCAGCGAACATCTGCTCCAAATCGGCCAAAGTTCAGACCGATTCCGACTTGCCCCGAAACGGTAAAATCATCAGAATCTAGATTCCGGATCTCATCCAGGGATTCTGTTGGAGACAGATCTGTATTGACAATGTATTGAAAAGAGGGGCCAAAAAAGAAGCGACCAATCCGGAGTACTCTGAATCCAAGTAAAACAGGCGCCTCAATCTTATCCATTTTAAGTCTTGTTCGCTCTCCACCACTGGAATAACTGCTTTCCGTATGCGTATAGATCAGCTCCGGGCGTATATACAAAAAAAGAGGAAGTTTGATCTCGGCCAACAAACCCAGGTGATATCCGGTTTCTTCACCAGATCCGATTTTTGCAAAATCTGAAAAGTCTGTGGCTCGAAGATCACCGTTGGAATTGTAGTTGATACCTCCTTTGACTCCCCAATTCAAAAACTGGGCATGTCCATGGATCATCCCTGCGAAAAGAGCAACAAGAAGGATGAGTTTTTTCATTGTAAAGTGCTTTTCAAACAAAAATAGCGATTATTTCCGTAGAAGCACTTTTTTCGCTGCTGCTTGAACAGCCTGATCGTTGAGTTTGTATTTTTCCATGAGTTGAGCCGGGGTGCCTGATTCACCAAACTTGTCGTCAACGGCGACAAATTCCTGCGGGACCGGATGATTTTTGGCCAGGGTTCTGGCAACACTTTCGCCAAGTCCTCCAAGTACATTATGCTCTTCTGCCGTCACAACACATCCTGTTTTCCTGACGGATTCCAATATAGCTGCTTCATCCAGCGGCTTGATTGTATGAATGTTTATGACTTCTGCGCTTATTCCCTCTTCATTCAGCTTTTCGGCGGCTTGAAGAGACTCCCAAACGAGATGGCCCGTAGCAATGATCGTCACGTCAGATCCCTCTGTAAAACGAATGGCTTTACCAATTTCAAATTGCTGGTCCTCCGGAGTGAATACCGGAACAGCAGGTCGACCGAAACGAAGATAGACCGGGCCTTCATGCTCGGCAATAGCCAAAGTGGCCGCTTTCGTCTGATTGTAATCACAGGGATTGATGACCACCATGCCCGGCAGCATTTTCATCATTCCGATATCTTCCAAAGTTTGATGCGTGGCGCCATCTTCACCAAGTGTCAAACCCGCGTGGGAAGCGCAAATTTTAACGTTTTTTCCTGAATAAGCAATGGACTGACGCACCTGATCATAGACCCTTGAAGTCGAAAAATTCGCGAAGGTTCCCGTAAACGGGATTTTGCCGCCAATCGAGAGACCGGCAGCGATTCCCATCATGTTTGCTTCGGCAATTCCTACCTGGAAGAACCTTTCGGGATTCTCCTTGATGAACTGGTCCATTTTGAGTGACCCCACCAGGTCGGCGCATAGCGCCACAACTTTGTCATTGGTTCTACCAAGTTCTGTCAATCCCGCACCAAATCCGGAACGCGTGTCTTTTTTCTCTGTAAAGGTGTATTTTTTCATCTTCCCGTATTAACAAATTGCCCTTGTAGTTCTTTTTAAATGGGCACGGCAAAAATAGCAATTAAACTCAAAATTTTCGGATACTCTCGTAAAACTTCTGAACAGGAAATCCCATCACGTTGAAATAACTTCCGTGGATCCATTCGATGCCGATATAGCCGATCCATTCTTGAATCCCATAACTTCCCGCTTTGTCAAAGGGCTTGTAGTTCTCTATATAAAAGTCAATTTCCTCAGGCTGAAGTACCTTGAATTTGACTCGGGTTGTCTCGTTTACAATCTCCTGCGCACGAGCTGTAGTAATGGCAACGGAGCTTATGACTTCGTGTTCAATACCCGACAATTTGGTCAGCATTTCCTTCGCATGATCCTTGTTTTCAGGCTTGTTCAGAGCCTTATTGTCACACCATACAATAGTATCTGCCGTAATCAACACATCTCTGGACCCGAGTTCTTTTAGAAAAGGCCGAGCCTTTGAAACAGCCAGGTAATCACTGATCTCGTGCCCTTTTAATTCGGAAGGAAAGTCCTCTTCTATGGGTTTTAGCCTGACTTCAAAGTCAAGTCCCAGCTCTTCCAAAAAGAACTTTCTTCTGGGAGATGCCGAGGCAAGTATCAGGTTTTTTCCTTTAAGACCGCTTTTAAGCACTTTTAATCAACAGTAAGGTTAAGATGCCCAGCAGCATGACTATTTTCAGAATGCCGCTGCTGCGATGCAATTCATTTTGACTCTTCGCCTTCCATAGATAGAACATGAAATAGAGCAGTGGAGCCAGGACAAAAATACTCAAATAAACAGTTGCGATTCTGTCGAAACTTACCAACATGACCGCAAAAAACGCAATTGCTGAACTCAGGAGAAGAGTAGACACCAAAACTACCCCTTTTGTTTTTTGAATGCCAATCACAATGGGAAGAGACCGGACACCAATTTTCTTGTCACCTTTAACATCCTCGATGTCTTTTACAAATTCGCGAATGACGGTTAGAAAAAATCCAAAAAGAGCCAGGACACCGATTAGCTTGAAAACCACCACTTGCCTGGATTCATTCAACGGATTCGTTACCGGAAGCAAGTCAAATACCAGAGGAAGCACGATACTCAAAAAAACCGCAAATGCAACCAACAGGTTCCCGATCAATAACTTCTTCTTGAGGTACTTTGCATATTGGTAGAGCAGGAGTGAGGTAAGCACGTAGATAATAAAATACGAAGTATGTCCAACGTGGTATGAGAGATACATCCCTGCGAGGAGCCCAATAGAGTTGAAGACAATGAAGAGATTGTAAGAACGGGTCCTTGAAATTTTGCTGCCTACAAAGAGGCGTTTTGGTTTATTGATTCGGTCGGCTTCGACATCATTGATGTCGTTGATGATATAACCCGCAATTGCAATGCAGATGGTTGACAGTGCCAATACGGAATAGTGGAAGTGATCCAGTGCCACGTTCAGTTCGAAGCGTTGAAATAATACGTACTTGATCAGGAACAGGAGAACACCGATCATAACGACATTCTTCCATCGAATGAAATTCAAATAATCTTTAGGGGTCATTTATAGTTTTTCTTTAACCTGTCCAGGGACCTTTTCTGTTCCCTGTCTTTGAGGACCTGTCTCTTGTCGTAGAGTTTCTTCCCTTTACACAGAGCGATCTTCAATTTGGCCCATCCCTTGTCTGTGATAAAAAGTTTCAGAGGAATGATGGTCAGACCGACATTCTGGACTTCCTTTTTCAATTTTTTTAGTTCGTTCTTATTCAGAAGGAGTTTTCTGGCTCCCTTGGAAGCGTGATTGTAAAAGCTTCCGTGGCTGTATTCTTCGATGAACATATTGACGACGAAGAGTTCCCCTTTGTCATTGAATTCACAAAAGCTCTCGGTTATTCGAGCTTTGCTCTCCCGGATCGATTTGATCTCGGTCCCCGTAAGTTTGATGCCAGCAATGTAGGTATCCAGAATCTCGTACTCGTGTCGCGCCTTTTTGTTCTGGATGTTTATCGGTTTTTGCATGGGGCAAAGCTAATAAAACTTTCTTGCGCACCCGCCTAGTTTAAACCTTTCCAGTCTATTTTGATGTAACCCGGGTCGCCGAGCGAATTCAATCCTGACTTGGCTTCACTCCCCGAATCGGCCTCAAACATCAGAACCAGGTTGTTTCGCAATTCGGATCGCGAGGTTCCAATGGTCTCAACACCAATTTTCGCGTGGTAGTTTGAGGTTCTGTCCAGTTTTACATTTTCAAAAACTTGGACTTCACCGTTGTTCGGACCGACTATGGTCACGGTAGCTTCGATGTTTTCGGCATTGATGTGAAATTCATGGTCCCCGAAATCATTGAAAAGCAGGGTCCCGGAAATTTCTTTGACGTCATTGGTCGAACAGGAAATAAACAGTAGGGCATAGCAACAGAGAACACCCATCGCAACAATCTTCTTCATAGCATCCACGTTAAAGGTTATTGTTAATGATTAAACCTATAACGCTTGCTAACAGGTGTTTATTGCGTTTGAGTTGATGTTTTCATTTGCTCCAATCCCCTGTTGCCGATTCGAGTCGTAAATTCGGCCTTATGCCGAGTTTCTGCTGGCGTTGATGTTGCCGAAGAGTGATCTTGTTATGATCTTTTCATAAACCGCTCTTTTCGACTGATCCGCCTCAGATTCACCCTGGAGGTCCTTGACCTTCTTGAGTGCGTACTGTTGAATGGTCAGGAGCGGCAGCACAATCTCCTCGCGGACTTCAATGGAGGCTTTGCTCTCCGGATAGTCCTGCATCAGTTCGGTTTGGTTGGCCAACTTCAACACCAAACGCTTCGAATTTAGGAACTCAGCGTAGATCAAACGCCAAAACTCTCCGAATTCGGGATCGTTTTCCATGTAACGCGTCAGGTCGAAAAAGGATTTTTTCATGGACATCATGCTGTTGTCAATAAGGCTTTTGAAAAATTTGGAGTTGTTATAGAAACGAACCACTTCTTCGAAACGCCCTTCATCTTCAAATTTCTGCAAGGCTGAGCCCACGCCAAAGAATCCCGGGACATTTTGTTTGAGCTGACTCCATGAGCCAACAAAGGGAATGGCCCTGAGATCACTGAAATCCAACGTGTCGGAACTCTTGCGTTTCGAGGGACGACTGCCTATGTTGGTCTTTGCATAGTATTTCAAGGTGCTCATTCTCTCCAGGTAAGCCAAAAACTTGGGATGACTCTTAAAATCACTGTAGGCCTTATAGCTGCGTGTCGCAAGATCGTTCATCAAAGCCACTTCATCCTCATTAAGTCGATTGTTCCCGGCGTCAAAAATCTCATTGCTGACTCCGGAGCTCATCAATTGCTCCAGGTTGTACTGGGAAGAGTCAATCGTGCCAAAGTTGGAGCTGATGGTTTGACCCTGGATGGTGAGTTGAATTTCCTGATTCTCAATTGTCGGTCCTAAAGAGGCATAGAATTGATGTGTTTTACCTCCACCCCGGGCGGGTGGGCCGCCTCGTCCGTCAAAGAAAATGACCTTTATATTGTGCTTTCTCGATATTCTGCTGAGTTCTTCCTTGGCCTTGAAAATCGACCAGTTTGCCATCAGGTAGCCTCCGTCTTTCGTTCCGTCGGAAAAACCCAGCATAATGGTTTGCTGGTTTCCTCTTTGGCGAACGTGTTCCCTGTAAACTTCATCCCTGTAAAGTATTTCCATTACGTTTGAGGCCCTTTTCAAATCATCTACCGTTTCAAAGAGCGGAATGATGTCAACCGGCAGCTGATCAGGAAAACCCGACATCTTCAGCATGGCAAATACTTCCATGACATTGACGGCACTTTGGTTGTTGCTGATGATGTATCGATTTGCTCCTTTTTCACCGTTTTTATACTGGATTTCTTTGATGGCTTGCATCGATCCCAGAGTTTTCCGAACCATTTCATCTTTGAAAGAAGACTTGTCAGCCGATACGGAAAGCCCGCCGAGGATTTTAACCCGGTCTTTCTCGCTGAGCTCTTCGTAATCACCTGGAAGCGCATTTGGATCTTTCTTTAGAATATGATCGACGATCTTTTCAAATACTCCATGGTGAACCCGGCTGTCCTGGCGAATGTCAAGAGAAGCAAAGTGAAACCCAAAAATCCGAACCTTGTGAATCAGGTCTTTCAGCTCAGTCAGATAGAGCGATTGATATTCCTCGATCAAAAGCTTCTTAATGCTTAACAGCCCTTCCATGAATTCATCGAGACCGATAATGATCTTTCCGGGTTCAATAAAGCTTTGATAGAGTTTTTTCTCAAGATCCAGAACAATATCGGAGACCTTCCTAAAGGTGAGCTTTCTCCGCAACTTCCTGAGGTCGCGATAGTAGTTTCGCAAAATCGCCTGACGGAGACGATCCGCTACTTGAAGGGTGATCTCCGTAGTAACAAAAGGATTTCCATCCCGATCTCCTCCCGGCCAGAACCCAAGGTTGACAAATTCATTGTGTACATCCTTGTCTTCGTAAATGTTGCTTTCGATATAATTGTAAATACTGCTGGCTGAATGGTAAAAGATGTTTTCCAGGTACCAGATGAGATTGATAGCCTCATCGTATGGCGTGGGCTTTTCGGATTTCAAGAACGGCGTGATGCCCAATTGAGCCAATAGTTTTTTTATTCGGGTAATGTCATTCTCTTCAATGGCCGTGGTCAAATCCGTGATAATTCCCAGAACGGAACCTGGATAGAATTGGGTGGGGTGGGCGGTAAGAACGATACGTACTTTGAATTCATCCAAAAAATTCTGAAGCGCCTCTTTTTTGTTCTGTGCAAAGGCCTCCTCCTTTACATTTCGCAGGGTGCCTTTTCCATCGAGGTTGTTCATGATCGGAAACGCGGCATCCTCAATGGCATCAAAGAGGACCACTTGCCTCTCTATGTATTGAATGAACTTGAACATCAGATCGATTTTGTCCTGCTCCGTTGCGTCTTCCTGGTATTTTTCGAAAAAGCGGTCCAAAATCTCCACAGGGGTGCGCCCCTTCTCAAAACCCTTTCTACACTCGTTGTTCAACAAGGGCATCATTACCCCCGTGTTGCTGATGTTGTCAAAAGGCAGGGTTATGAAGATGCTGTTAAAGATCTGGTATTTGGTAAGTACGTTCTGATTGAACCTTTTCGATTTCGGTTGTGCGTTCATGCTGATGCTTTGGTTTGACAAATTTAACAAGATTAGCATGAAATCATCTCAAGTGTTTGAGATTTGACAAGATTTGAATCTATGTACGATATCAAAAAAATGGCCGACTGTTCAATCAGTCGGCCAAAGCAATTAGAAAACCTTTTGTTATTCCTTGTTTCTGAATACGAGTTGGTCATCAAAAGCATCCAGAAGTATTTTGCTCGTTGCTGTTATATTTCCCTTGAGCAGTTCTTTCGACAGGTTGTTGAGCACTTCCTTTTGAATGACACGTTTGATCGGACGAGCTCCAAATTGAGGATTGAATCCTTTCACAGACAGACTGTCAAGGGCGTCATCGGTCCAGGTCAATTCGATGTTCTTTTCCTTGAGCATTCGTGACAAGCCATGCAACTGAAGTTCAACTATGCTTCTCACTTCTTCCTTATTCAAGGGAGTGAACATGATGATCTCATCGATTCGGTTCAAAAACTCGGGTCTAATGGTCTTTTTCAAAAGGCCCAGAACCTCAAGTTTTGTGGTTTCCAGAACTACGTCGCGAGCTTCCATGTCCATATTCTCAAAATTCTCCTGTATGATATGGGCCCCCATATTCGATGTCATGATAATGATCGTATTTCTGAAATTGGCCACGCGACCTTTGTTGTCAGTCAGACGCCCCTCGTCCAGCACCTGCAACAGGATGTTGAAGGTGTCGGGATGGGCCTTTTCGATCTCGTCGAGAAGGATTACCGAGTAAGGCTTTCGCCTAACCGCTTCGGTCAACTGCCCTCCTTCATCATAGCCAACATAGCCTGGAGGCGCACCGATCAACCGGCTTACGGCATGACGCTCCTGGTATTCGCTCATGTCAATGCGGGTCATGGCACTCTCATCATCGAACAGGTAATCCGCCAATGCTTTTGCAAGCTCTGTTTTTCCAACGCCGGTCGTACCTAGAAAAAGGAAGCTTCCGATTGGCTTTTTACTGTCCTGCAAACCAGCACGTGAACGACGTACTGCATCCGAAACCGCTTCGATGGCCTCATCCTGACCGATGACGCGCTTGTGCAGTTCCTCTTCGAGATGCAACAGCTTTTCGCGGTCACTTTGAAGCATCTTCTGAACGGGAATCCCGGTCCATTTAGCCACGACTTCTGCGATGTCCTCGCTGGTCACCTCCTCTTTGATCAGGGAATTCTCCTGACTCTTGTCCATTTCTTCCTGCAGTGCAGCCAGTCTTTCCTCTTCCTCTTTGATTTTTCCATATCGGATCTCAGCGACGAGCCCATAGTTTCCTTCGCGTTCGGCACGTTCTGCCTCCAATTTGTAAGTTTCGATCTTTTCTTTTGTTCCCTGCACCTTGTCAACGATCTCCTTTTCACTGGTCCATTTGGCATTGACCTCATTGCGCATTTCCTTCAAATTGGCCAGTTCTTCCTGCAACAGCTTCATCTTCTTTTTGTCATTCTCTCTTTTAATGGCCTCGAGCTCAATTTCAAGCTGCATGATTTTTCGATCCAACACATCGAGTTCCTCAGGTTTGGAATTGATCTCCATTCGAAGTTTGGAAGCGGCCTCATCCATGAGATCGATCGCCTTGTCGGGAAGGAAACGATCCGAAATATATCGTTGCGACAACTCAACGGCAGAAATGATTGCGCTGTCTTTGATCTGCACCTTGTGGTGATTCTCGTACTTGTCTTTGATTCCCCTGAGAATGGATATGGCACTCTCGGTGTCGGGCTCATTGACTACCACTTTTTGAAACCTACGCTCAAGCGCCTTGTCCTTTTCAAAGTGCTTCTGATACTCATCCAGTGTAGTTGCCCCAATGGCACGCAGTTCTCCCCGGGCGAGAGCAGGTTTCAGAATATTCGCAGCGTCCATCGCACCCTGGCCGCCACCAGCTCCTACAAGAGTGTGAATCTCATCGATGAACAAAACGATTTCTCCATCCGAAGAAATCACTTCTTTGACCACTGATTTCAATCTTTCCTCGAATTCACCTTTGTACTTGGCACCTGCGATCAGGGCGCCCATATCAAGGGAATAGATCACCTTGTTCTGAAGGTTTTCAGGCACATCGCCTTTTACGATCCTGTGAGCCAATCCTTCGGCAATTGCCGTCTTACCCGTACCGGGTTCACCGATGAGGATAGGATTGTTTTTGGTTCTTCTGGAAAGGATTTGCAAAATTCTTCGAATCTCCTCATCCCGTCCGATTACGGGATCCAGCTTTCCGTCATTTGCCAATTGATTCAGGTTCTTTGCGTATTTGCTGAGTGCATTATAAGTTTCCTCTGCGCTTTGGGAAGTGACTTTGTTGCCCTTTCTGAGTTCCTCAATGGCGTTGAGCAAATCTTTCTCATTAATGCCATTGTCCTTCATCAACTGGGAAGTTTCGCCTTTTGATTTAAAAATGGCCAGGATGAGATGTTCAAGTGACACGTACTCGTCCTTCATTTTCTTAGCAATGTTCCCAGCTTCAATTAAAGTCTTGTTGCTCTCCCTCGAGAGCATAACATCTCCTCCTTCAACCTTCGGAAAACTTTTGAGAATGCTGTCCAGCGTGTTTTGGAAGAGATCCACGTTCACCCCCAATTTATTTAATATAAAAGGAGTAACGTTCTCGTCAATCTCGAAAATCCCTTTGAGAATATGGGCATTTTCGATTTGTTGTTGACCATGGCCCTGGGCGATCTGTTGCGCCTGTTGCACGGCCTCTTGTGATTTTATTGTATAGTTGTTAAAGTTCATCTGTTCTCTTTTTGTTCAATGCAACAATGTCAAATAGTGTTCCAATAAGACATTCAGAACAAATGCAGACAAAATGTCTGAAATTAAGCCGGTTAAGTGACTTTTTGACGGACTTAAACCTTAAGGCATAAAAAAACCCGTGACAGAGCACGGGCTTGGTATGGATTTCGAAAATCGAATTTTAAATATTCAGACTGCTCAAAAGTTCCTTGAGTCTCGGGTCTGAGGGTCTCGGTGCATTGGCATCGTAAATGTTGCCTTCCGGATCGATTAGAATGAACCTAGGAATCCCGGTGATGTTGTAAGAGGTCACGAAATCGGAGTTCCAATCCTTGTCCGCCATGATCTGAATGCCCTGGAGGTTCTGATCCTTAACCATCTGCAACCATTTTTCCTTGTTCTCGATTTTGTCGATGGATAGGCTGACAATAGCGAGGTCCTTCCCGTCATACTGCTCATCCAACTCCTTTAAGAAAGGTATTTCTCTCTTGCACGGACCGCACCATGTCGCCCATACATCAACGTAGACAAATTTTCCCTTCAAGTCTTCCAGGGAAATATTTTTTCCATTGATGTCAGGGTAGTTGAATTTGGGTGATGGCTGCCCTTTTTTCAGGCTGGTGACATTGTAATGCTCCGAGGGATAGTTTGACACATAAAAATTAATCAGGTCGTTATTGGCTTTTCTTTCCAGTTCAATCACTTCCGGATCGAGTCCCTCGGCCTCATCGAGCATCGACTCCATTTTGTATTTCACATCCATGATCTTTGCATCGAAATCCTCTTTATCCAATTCAAAGTATGCCTGGTAATTGTTGAGCTCTTCTCTATTTATGAATTGCAGTTTCTCGTTGAGGTAGTTGTTTGTAACGGCTCCGTTCCCTTCGAAGCGTACTGAAGCAGGAAAATCTTTCGCATCAAAATTCATTGACAGGTCGTATCCGTTCTTCAGGTAAAGAAAAGACTGCAAGGTTCCATCGTTGAATCCGTGAAAACCATTGGTCACCTTCAAGGTGTCCTGAAAACTTCCATCTTCATCAATGGCAATTTCTTTTTTATAATTCTTTCCCATTACAGTCAGCATGCTGCTTTGGGAGTTATCCACTTTTCCCGTCAGCATAACGTAGTTCTTGGGCGCTTCGTTGGCACATGAGAGCAACCCAAGGCTGATCAGCAGGATCAATAATTTCTTCATTTTTCTTTATTTTTTTGATTGCTGCAAATTTAGGCTATTCCATCAAATAAAAAGTGTCACATTTGTTAAACTAAAAATAAATCATGTGCTCAGTTAGCTTGTTTCGACCGGTTTCCGTTGAATCTGAAACGGTGAGAATGACGTCACTTTCACTTCCGAAAATAATTTTCACGAAAAATTCGACATATCCCTTCGAGTTTACTAATTTTGCCACCTTAAAAGTGCTTCAATATGCCTACAGTAAGTGAGTTAAAGGATTTTGCAACCCAGGTCAGACGAGACATAGTACGAATGGTGAACGCCGTAAATTCAGGCCATCCCGGCGGTTCCTTGGGATGCACCGAATTCATGACAGCCATGTACCAGGAGATTCTCGACTACTCTGCTGATTTTGACATGGACGGAAAAGGGGAGGACCTTTTCTTTTTGTCGAATGGACATATTTCTCCCGTACTTTACAGTGTTCTGGCCCGAAGTGGATTTTTTCCTGTGAAGGAGCTGTCTACGTTCAGAAAGATCAATACTCGTTTGCAAGGTCATCCAACAACTCATGAGGGTTTGCCGGGAGTTCGGATGTCAGCCGGCTCTCTTGGTCAGGGATTGAGTGTGGCCATCGGTGCGGCCTGTGCGAAAAAATTGAATGGTGACGATCACCTGGTGTATTCACTCCACGGTGACGGGGAGCTTCAGGAGGGTCAGATCTGGGAAGCTGCTATGTTTGCCGCCGGTAAAAACGTGGACAACCTGATCTCGACCGTGGACTACAACCTCAAACAAATTGACGGAGCGACTGACGACGTCATGCCGTTAGGGGATCTTCGAGCCAAATTTGAGGCTTTCGGTTGGATCGTCCTGGAAATTGAAAATGGAAATGACATGGAGCAGGTGCTGGAAGGCATGCGCCGGGCTCAAAAAGAAACAGGACAAGGAAAACCTGTTTGCGTGCTGATGCACACGGAAATGGGCAACGGAGTGGACTTCATGATGGGCACCCACGCCTGGCACGGAAAAGCGCCTAATGATGAGCAATTGGAAATTGCCCTTGCGCAGAACCCTGAAACCCTGGGAGACTACTGATAGAAAGTAGGAAGTTGCCACTTGAAACGCACGGCGATCAAACGTACAATGATCACCATCAGCGTTGTCAGGAGTTGATTCACCCATACTTCAACCTGAAGGTAATTCAGAACAATGAAGGTTGTAGCGCCGATAATGCAAGCTGTAGCATAGATTTCTCTGTGAAATATAAGCGGACTCTCGTTACTGAGGGTGTCGCGAATCACTCCACCGAAAGTAGCTGTGATCATTCCCAGTGATACACATATAATAGAGTGAAAGCCATGTTGAATTCCAATCTCGGTTCCGATAATGGTGAAGATTCCCAATCCGATGGCGTCAAACAAGAAAAGAGAGCGACTGAGATATCCGATTTTCTTTCTGAGCAAAATGGCCAGAACGACTGAGATGAAGATGGTGTAGATATAATTCAGGTCAGACATCCAGGTGATGGGATAGGTATTGATCAGCACATCGCGCAAGGTTCCACCACCCACAGCCGTAACGAAGGCGATAACAAAAATACCGAAGCCATCCATTTTTTTGTTGATCGCAAACAGCGCCCCTGAAATTGCGAAGGCAGCCGTTCCTGCCAGGTCCCAAATATTGAAAATAGTCATTGCTTGAAGGTTTGAGAAAAAGGCTATCAGAGACTGGTCACGATCGTCTTGTAATTTCTGTAACGTTCAAAAATATCTTGAACATAGTTATAGGGTTCCGAGCCTCTTGCGTAACCGTACTTGACGATTGGATCATTGAAGTATTTTGGGTTGGACAGGTTCTTCACAAAAAAGTCAACTCCGTCATCCCAGCTCAGTGAGTTCCTGCCGTATTTCTCTGCAAGGCGTTGTGCATCTTTGATATGGCCCAATCCGCAGTTGTAAGAAGCCATGGCAAACTTGATGCGTTGAATTGAATCCGGAATCTGCTCCCAGGAGCTGTGCATCTTCTTCAAATACAGGCTACCGGCCTTGATATTCTGCTCCGGGTCATTCAGGTCATTGACGCCTAATTCTTCGGCCGTTCCAGGCATCAATTGCATCAGTCCCTGGGCCCCCGACCAGCTGGTGCGGTTGTTACGAAACATCGACTCCTGGTAAATCAGTGACTTGACAAGAATCCAGTCCCAACCCAAATCTTTGGAGTATTTTTTGACCATCTCATCATATTTGCTGAACTTCCCGGTGACCCCAGTGTAATACTCACTGTCCAGACGCCTGTTGAAGTACTTCCTGTTCTCGAAGTATCTTCTGTAAATGACATTGTAGTCGGGCTTCGACTTGAGCTCTGCCAATCCTTCGTTGATGGTTTTTAAAAGTTCAGGAGAAGTTTTCCGAACGGCCCAGCCGATACGTTGAGACAGACTTACCGGGGTACCCACGTCAATAACTGGAAAATAACTCTTGTGAATGGCAGCTTTGTTATAATCGATCACTGAATAGCGAATCTCACCCATGGCCACTTTCTGAATGATTTCTTCATCGCTCAAGGATCCGGGCAGGATATCGATATGAACCTTTCCCCCGATTTCATTGCTCAACTGCTTGACTCTTATGTAATAAGAGGAATTCTTTCTCACACTGATCGTGTCACCAATGAGTTCCGTGACATCTTTGATCAGGGTTTCGTCGATCTGATCCAGTGTCATTTTTCTCCAATTGTCAGGTTTCTTTTGGATCAGGGCCTGGTGGGTGATCAGGTAAGAATCCGTGAAGTTGACCAATTCCTTTCTATCCGAAGTGATGGTATAGCCGAGTGCGATGATGTCACCTTCGCCACGGTTCAACATCGGGATCACAGAATCCACATTTCTCGCCAGAACTACTTCCAGTCTCACTTTCAGATGATCCGCCAGACGTTTGAACAATTCATATTCAAATCCCATGGTTTTCCCCTTGTAGATGAAATATCCTGTTGGGGAGTAGGTCGTGATCACCCGGAGGACACCCTTATCGACAATCTGGGGAAGGTCGTAGGCCACAGGGTCATCAGCCCGCTCAGACCGCTTTGAGGCATTCCTGTCTGGTCCACAAGCAGTTAAAGCCCAAAGACAAACCAGTGGAAGGATCAGACTTTTAGTCAGATAGGTTGTTTTCATTTTCAAAGCTTGAGTTGACTTGAAAAAACAAGCCGATCAAATATAGGAATTTATAAAAAGACTAGATATCTGAGAACTTCTTCTTTCTCAAGATGAAATGCTGCCAAACAATACTGAAACAATGGAAGTAGCGCGTTTGTTTGAAGGAGAGTTTCCTTCTCTTTCTCATCATTGCGGGCAAATGAGCGTAAAAGCTTAAATGGGCCTTAACGATAGACCAGGTGTGAATCGGCCTCAACTCAACGACAAACTTTATGCCCGCCACAGCATCGAGAAGAAGCCGAAACAAGACCACGATAAAAACATAGCGTTTCGGTACATTCTTGGCAATCGTGAAAAGAGAGTTTCTAAAATTTAAAAAGGTCTTTCGCGGGTGTGATTCACGGAGTGTTGCTCCTCCTACGTGATACACGCTTGAGCCGCCGACATATCTGACCTCCATGCCTTCATTCTGAACTCTCCAGCACAGATCAATCTCTTCCTGGTGCGCAAAGTAATCCTCGTCAAAGCCCCCAAGCTGATGATAAATTTCGGATCGAATGAAGAAACAGGCCCCTGAAGCCCAGAAGATGTTGGCACTGTCATCGTATTGGCCCTTGTCCTTCTCAAGCTCCATAAATATGCGGCCCCGACAAAAGGGATATCCCATAAAATCGACAAAACCACCTCCTGCTCCCGCATATTCGAACTTCGACTTGTCCTTGAAATCCAGTAGCTTTGGCTGAACTATTCCCGTTTTCCTGTTTTTTTTGAATTCTTCGATCACGGGATTGAGCCAACCCTCGGTTACCTCGATGTCGGAATTGACCAGGGCATAGACGTCGGCATTTATTCTGGCCAATGCGTCGTTGTATCCTTTTGCATAGCCCCCGTTGGTCTTGTTTTGTACGATTTCGACTTGTGGATAATTCTTGAGCAGAAACTTTGTCGAGTCATCGGAGGAGTTGTTGTCAGCCACATAAATATCAGCTTGACCCTCGGAAAATTGCACTACAGATGGCAGAAACTTTTCCAACAGTTTCCGTCCGTTCCAGTTCAAGATAACAATTGCAATTTTCAATGCTCTCCTGCCTTTGATTGAAGCACTGCAAACATAGGATATTTAAGGAACCTGCGCCACATTCGAAAACAAATATTAAATGTAGCCTGGAATGTCTCTCAAAAACTTGTATTCGCGAGCTTCGTGATCCATTTGACAATAGAAGTGCTCGAGGCCGTTGGTGACGATCAGATAATTGGCTTTCAACTCTAAATTATATCGTGCTATCTGATCAAAAGTATCTTGATTTATCTCGATGCCGGGCGCCTTGCACTCGACGATGATTTCAACTTCTCCTTTCCTGTCAAATACTAGGATATCGGTCCTTTTGGTCATTTGTCCCACCTGGCATTGTTTTTCCACAGCTACCCTTGAACGAGGATAGTTCTTGCCTGTTACAAGGTATTCAACGAAGTGCTGCCGGACCCATTCCTCCTCTGTCAATAGAACCTCTTTTTTTCGATTCTGGTCAAAGATGTAGAGCTTATTTTCTTTACTTTTGATTCGAAACGGATACCTGGGAAGATTTAAACGTATCATGCAGTAAAAATACGTATTTGACCTTATTTATGAATAGAATTCGACAGATCGTAGAAGATATTAACACAGGGAACACCAAACCCATATATTTCCTCATGGGGGAGGAGGCCTATTATATCGATATGATCTCGAATTACATCGAAAAAAATTTGCTTTCGGAAGAAGAAAAGGGATTCAATCAAATGGTTTTCTACGGCAGGGACGTTTCTATCGAAGACGTAGTGTCGCAGGCCAAACGTTACCCGATGATGGCTGAAAAACAAGTGGTTATTGTCAAGGAAGCCCAGGACCTGTCCAGAACCATGGACCGCTTGCTGCCATATGCTGAAAATCCCCAGCCAACCACGGTGCTTGTAATTTGTTACAAGTACAAGTCACTCGACAAAAGAAAGAAGCTGGGCAAGGTCATCTCTGAGAAAGGCGTTCTCTTCGAAAGCAAAAAGCTCTATGAGAATCAGGTGGGCGACTGGATCAGTTCCAACCTGAGGGAAAAGGGCTATGACATTGAACCCAAGGCAGCCCATATGCTCGTGGAGTTTCTCGGGACCAACTTGTCCAAGATTGACAATGAACTGCAAAAGCTGGCGCTCATCCTGGAAAAGGGAACCGTGATCAATGCCAATGAT
This sequence comes from Flavobacteriaceae bacterium, assembly GCA_024644725.1. Lineage (GTDB taxonomy): Bacteria > Bacteroidota > Bacteroidia > Flavobacteriales > Flavobacteriaceae > Lutimonas. The sequence goes on from JAHEHE010000014.1 coordinate 38,363, forward strand.
GTCGAGCAGAATATAGGGATCAGCAAGGATTTCAATAATTTTGAGTTGCGAAAGGCAATCGGAGAGAAGCAATTTGTTCGAGCCAATCAGATCATCAATTACTTTGCAGAGAATCCCAAAACCCACCCGTTGGTAGTGACGATTTCACTTCTCAATAATTATTTCACACAGTTGCTTCTGTATCACGGTCTGAAGGACAAGGGCAGGATCAACACGGCCAAGATGTTGAAAATAAACCCCTATTTCGTACCTGAGTATCAAAAAGCGGCACTCAATTACCCCATGCGCAAAGTCGCTCAGGTCATATCTCATCTTCGGGATGCGGATCTTAAAAGCAAAGGGGTGGGAGCGAGTAATTTATCCCAGGGAGACATACTCAAGCAGCTTCTCTTCAAAATCATGCATTGACCTCTTCTAATCACTGGCCTGCGATATAGTTGCGCTCTCCGAAGATGGCGCTTCCGACCCGGATCATGTTGCTGCCGTGATCCAGGGCTATTTTATAGTCGCCACTCATTCCCATGGACAACACCTCCAATTTGCAGCCCTTCGAGCGCAGACTTTCATAGAACTCACCGAGACCTGCGAATTCGGAGGCAATCTGTTCTTTATCATCCGTAAAGGTAGCCATGCCCATCAGTCCTATAATCCTGACATGATCGAGCGCTTTGAGTTCTGAGGATAACAGAATCTGTTCTATTTCATTGAATTCCAACCCGAATTTGGTGTCCTCTTTTGCTATTCGCGCCTGCAGAAGGCAATCGATGACCCGGTTATTCTTTTTGGCCTGTTTATTGATTTCGACGAGCGTGCTCATTTTGTCTACCCCGTGGATGAGGCTCACGAAACTGGCCATGTATTTGACCTTGTTTCGCTGAAGATGTCCGATCATGTGCCAAGTGATGTCCTTGGGTAATGCCTCATATTTATTGACCATTTCCTGCACCTTGTTCTCTCCAAAAACACGATGTCCGGCCCGGTACGCTTCCATGATGTCTTCAATGGGCTTGGTTTTGGATACGGCTACCAGGACCGCCTTTTGCGGGATTGATTTAATTATCTCTTTATAATTATGATCTATAAACATTTAGAACATCTATTTAAATAATGATTTTAAATTATAAATCGTTAGGGCGCTTCTCAGTTTGGGCTCGACATAGGTGCTTTTTGGCGGCATGATCAGCCCGAGGTCAGCCACGTTCTTCATCTGTTCAACTGAAACAGGGTAGGTGGCAAACCCTACTTGAAAATCTCCCGAATCCACCAGGTTCTTAAGCTGCATTTCATTGCCGCTCTCGGGAAGATAATACAAATTTTTATCGCCTCTCGGATCATCTATTTTCAATATGGGATGCAATACCGTATTGTAGAGAACCTGAGGATCGAGATCGTCAAGGACCGATTCGGATCTAAATAATGATTTTCGAAGATAGAGCTTGTAGTACTCCCCATCCAGGTACATGGAGAAATGATGTTTCCTAGAGGGGCGATAATACTGATTTCCCAGGTTTTTGATCCTGAAATAAGCATCTAACCGGATCAGAAACGTATCCTTGTCCATGTCTCCGAGAGTCCTGATAAAACGATAAAACGGAGTGATTCTCAGCTGAGACTCGGGTATGAAATAGGCCATGAAACTTGAGTAGTCCTCTTCATTGCTTCTGGCACTCAGATCTTGTTGCTTCTTGTTTCTCAAATAGAGGGAAGAGGCTGTTCTGTGATGTCCATCGGCAATGTAGAGCGTCTCTATTTCCTTGAAGGCCCTGGAAATCTCTTCGATTTCCTTCGGATCCTGAACCAACCACAACTTATGCGTTCTTTCCTTGTTCGTGGTGAATTCGTACTCAGGACGTTGCTGACTGTATTTTACGTAAACCGAATTGAGGTAGGAATTGTCTTTATGCGTGATCAGCACCGGCTCGGCATTGAAGCCTGTGATCTCGAGGTATTCGCCAAACAATTCCTCGCGATCCTGAATTGTTCGCTCGTGTTTTTTGATGACATCTTTTTCGTAGTCATCCAGCGAAGCCAGGCCGATTATGCCCCAGAACCGCGTGTTCATATATTCCTTCTGATGGAGATAGTAAGCGGGTTTGTCATCCTGTTGCAAAATCCCATTCTCTATGAATTCCTCATAGCGGTTGTGCACCATTTTGAATCGCTCTTTTCCGGTAACGCGCTTGTGATATTTGAATCCCGGTCGCAACACATGCAGAAAGGAGTAGGGGTTGTACTCCAAAATGCAGTTGCGTTCTTTCTTTCTGTAAAGCTCGTAGGACCGGGTCGTTACAAGAGAAACCTTGTCACGGGTCGGCCGAACCGCCCTAAAGGGATTGACCGTCGCCATTGAGGATCAGTTGAGGATCTTGATGATCTGCTCTGCCAACTCTTCTCCGATTCGAGTTTGCGCTTCCTGCGTAGCTGCACCTATATGAGGCGTAAGTGAGATTTTCGGATTCATCAACAATCTGATCTCCGGCGTAGGCTCGTTCTCGAATACATCCAAAGCTGCATTCGACACCTTGCCCGACTCAATTGCTTCGATCAGGGCTTCTTCATCAATAACTCCACCGCGGGCCGCATTGACGATTCCCACACCTTCTTTCATGATCTCGAACTCCTTGGTGCTTATCACGTAATCATCCTGGGCAGGTACATGAAGTGAGATAAAGTCAGCTTGTTCCAGGACGGCCTCTTTCGAAATCGTGTCAATCGTAAAATTGACTTCCTGTCCATCGAAGAAATCAATCTCAATATGGGCGCTGTCGATGAAAGGGTCATAGGCCACAACCCGCATGCCGACTCCCAAACCTACTTTTGCTGTTGCCTGTCCGATCCGGCCAAAACCGAGAATACCCAGAGTTTTTCCTTTGAGCTCAACCCCTTTTGCGTAAGCTTTCTTCAATTCCTTGAATTTTGAATCTCCTTCGAGAGGCATATTTTGATTGGAATCGTGAAGGAACCTGACCATGCCAAACAAATGCGCAAATACGAGCTCTGCCACCGAATGGGAGGAAGCAGCAGGGGTATTGATCACTTTGATCCCTTTATCCTTGGCGTATTCGACATCGATATTGTCCATGCCGACACCCCCTCTTCCGATGATCTTCAAACTGGGGCAGGCATCGATGAGATCCTTTCTTACTTTGGTAGCACTGCGCACAAGCAGAACATCGATCTGGTTGTCGTCTATGTATTTGGCCAGTTGTTCCTGAGCCACAGTATTCAGTAAAACCTCATATCCCGCTTTTTCCAGCGCCACGATCCCGGAAGTTGCAATTCCGTCATTTGCCAATACTTTCATCTTTATTAAACTCTTAAATTTTACAATGATTTCATTATCTCTACCAAAACCTCAACACTCTCGATCGGCATGGCGTTGTATATACTTGCCCGGTAACCACCAACTGACCTGTGTCCATTGATGCCATTGATGCCCTTCGCTTTGCAGATGGCATCGAATTCCTCTTTTCTCGAACCATCGGTCAGCAAGAAAGTAACGTTCATGTTAGATCGATCCTCTGTCGCAGCCGCTCCTTTGAAAAGAGGGTTTCTGTCTATTTCATTATACAGCAGCTGAGCCTTTTCCACGTTTCTCTTTTCGATCTCCTCAATGCCCCCGAGTGACTTCAACCAGTCCAGGGTGAGCATGGAAACATAAACCGGAAAAACGGACGGAGTGTTGAACATGCTGTCTTTTGAAATATGCACCTGGTAATCCAACATGGATGGAATTTTTCGCCCCGTTTTGCCCAATATCTCATCTTTAACCACGACAAGCGTAGTTCCCGCGGGGCCCATGTTTTTTTGCGCGCCGGCGTAAATCAGGTCGAACTGTGTGAAATCCAACTTTCTTGAGAAAATATCGGAACTCATGTCACAGACCAGGGGCGCCTCGGTTTTGGGAAATTCCTTGATCTGGGTCCCAAAAATTGTATTGTTGCTGGTGCAGTGTACGTAATCTACTCCACTGGGCACATCATAATCCTTGGGTATGTAACTGTAGTTCTTATCCTTAGAACTTGCCACCACCTCAACTTCTCCCAGGATTTTTGCTTCTTTTATGGCCTTGCTGCTCCAAGTGCCCGTATCCAAATAGGCTGCTTTACCGCCAATAGTCATAACGTTGTAGGGTACCATTAAAAATTCGAGACTGGCTCCTCCCTGGAGAAAAAGAACCGAATACCCTTTGCCTTCGAGGTCCATCAACTCGAGAACCAAATTTCTCGCCTTTTCCATCACAGCGACAAAATCAGCACTGCGATGGGAGATTTCTATGAGCGAAAGATCCAGGTCGTTGAAATTTACGACGGCTTCTGACGCCTGCTTCAATACACTTTGGGGAAGGATGCAGGGACCTGCACTGAAATTGTGTTTTTTCATCAATTTTGATTTTACAGAAGAGTTTTGTCTCTACTGCAAAATTGATAAAATTCTTTGACAAATGCCGTATCTCAAGGTTAAAAAAAAGTTGCCTAATCTCTACTTGGCTTCGTAGCTAATACAGGGAATGATCATCTCTTCAAGTGATATTCCTCCGTGCTGATAGGTATTCTTGTAATACTTGACATAATGATTGTAGTTGTTCGGATAGGCGAAGAAGAAATCTTCTTTCGCAAAGATGAACGAGCTGCTCAGGTGAAGGGCAGGAAGGAAGATGTCTTTTGGATCTTTTACCTCATAGACCTCCTTCTCATTGTAGCTTAAGCTTTTTCCCGTTTTGTAACGGAGATTGGAACTTATATTCTTGTCTCCGACCACCTTGGAGGGCCGTGAAGTGTTTATGGTGCCGTGATCGGTGGTTATGATCAGGTTCAGTCCCATTTTCTGAGCATTCTGAATGATTTCGAGCAGTGGCGAATTTCGAAACCAACTCAGGGTCAATGATCTGTAGGCCTTGTCATCGCTGGCCAGTTCTTTGATCATATCCATTTCGGTTCGCGAATGAGATAGCATGTCTACAAAGTTGTACACGACTACCGTCAGGTCATTGTCCTTGATTTTTGCCAGGTTGGAGGCAAGGTCCTTGCCCTTGCCTACGGTGGTAATTTTGTAATACTCATGGGAGATGCTCATGCCCAGCCTTTTCAGGTTCTCCGTGAGGAATTCCCCTTCGAAAAGGTTCTTTCCGCCTTCATCGGTATCATTCTTCCAGTATTGTGGATACTTTTTTTCCATCTCCAAAGGGGTCAGCCCGGAAAAGAGCGCATTTCTCGCGTACTGGGTGGCCGAAGGCAGGATGCTGAAATAGGCAACTTCCTCTGTTGGCTTGTAGTATTCGTTGATAACGGGTTCGAGTACTCTCAATTGATCATAGCGCAGGTTGTCAATCACAACCAGAAGCGTTCCCTTGTCCTTTTTCAATTTCGGAGCAATCACCTCCTTGAATAGTTTATGAGACAATACCGGGGCATCGCCACCGTGGAACCAGTCTCTGTAATTTTTCTTGATGAACTTGTAAAACTGGGAATTGGCCTCTTCTTTCTGGCTTTCCAGTATTTCGGTCATCCCGGGATCAGATATGGATTCGAGCTGTATTTCCCAGTGCACCAGTTTCTTGTAAAGATCGATCCAGTCCTGGTACGTGTTGACCATGGCCAGGTCCATGGAAATCTTTCTGAATTCCTGCTGATAGTTCGAGGTTGTCTTTTCCGACACCAAACGTCCAATGTCGAGGTTCTTCTTCAGGCTCAGCAGTATTTGGTTCGGATTGACGGGTTTGATCAGGTAGTCAGCAATCTTCGAGCCGATGGCTTCCTCCATAATATACTCTTCCTCACTCTTAGTAATCATGATGACGGGAAGGTTCGGGTGCTTCTCCTTGATCTGGGACAAGGTTTCAAGACCCGAAAGACCGGGCATGTTCTCATCGAGAAAGACAATGTCGAACTGTTCCTCATTCACGCTTTCAACCGCGTCGGCGCCATTGGTGCAGGGAACCACCTCGTAATTCTTCTTTTCCAAAAAAAGCATGTGAGGTTTGAGAAGTTGAATTTCATCGTCTACCC
>JAHEHE010000062.1 GCA_024644725.1 Flavobacteriaceae bacterium
CAAAACGGCCCTGGAATGGGATGAAAGCTTCAAGAACATGAATGATCCATCCGGCCGCGCGGTCGCCCAGGTGCATGATGAGGCTTATGAAAAAGCTGTGGTGAAGGTATAATAAAACCTTCGTCTTAAAAATCGATCATGATGCCAATGGATGGCAGAATGGTACCGGCTGTGTTTTCGAACTCCCGGGGCAGATAAGAATCCGGGTTGTTCGGATCTGTGACCGGGTCACCGTTTTCGTCACGTACAACGTCAAGGAACGGTTTGCCAACGCTTTCATAGTTGTAGATGTTCTGAATGTCGAGATAGGCATTGAGCGACCACTTTTTGAAGAACCAGCGCTTGTCAATTCGAACATCCAGCCCATGTGCGATACTGTTCCGCTCAGTATTGAGGAGGTCATAGTCCGGTATTCCAATGCCAGAGACATCCCATATCTCCTTTCGCATGGATAGCTCCACGTCATCCGGGGTATAGGGGGCGCCACCCAGATATCGAAAGCGAATGCCCAGTTCCCAGTCCTTATTGAATTTTTTACCGGCTGTGACGTTGAGAATGTGACGGTTGTCCCAGGAAGAGGGCACGTAATCTCCGTTCTTGTCTTGAAACTCACTTCTCACGAAGGTGTAGGAAACCAGGCCGTAAATAGAAGAACTCAGCTTTTGCTGCAAAAAGACTTCAAAACCATAGCTTCTGCCTTCAGATGTCGATTCGGCGGGCTCATTTCCAATCACTCCAAAATCTCCACCCAGGTTTGCCAGTGAGATGCTGTCGTTGAGCAAAAACGGGTAATTGTCATACTTCTTGTAGAATCCTTCAACCGTGATTTTTGAGAACTTGGTCGGGTTGTATTCCAGGCCCCCTACGATATGATCACTTTGAATATAGGTGATTTCGTTTTCCTTGTTCACCAGGTTTCCGTCATTGTCCCGGAAGCCCATAACGGTATAGGCAGGGAGCTGATAGTATCTTCCAACGTTGAAACTGGCTGCGAACTTTTCAGTGAGTTGATAAGAGGCTGAAAAGCGGGGGGACAGCTGATCCAGCATATTCGACATCTCGTCGGAGTAATTGTTGGCATCCGAACGTATACCGAAAGAAAGCGTGAGCCTGTCATTTACGAAGGCTCTGCTCACTTGGGTAAAGAGTTCGAATTTCTGAATGTTGAACTCCGAATCGAAATTAACGAGTGTCACTTCCCCATTGACGACTTGCTCCCTGAAGGTTGAGTTCTTATAGATCACGTCCTGCAGGCCGCCTCCGATGTTCCAGGTCCAGCCATTTTTTTTCTTGGTGCTCTCCACGCGCAACTTGGTTTCAATCTCCTCTGACTCATAATCGAGCTGCAAATTTTCGGGCACCTCGATGTTGTCCTTGTACTTCTCGGCGGTATTGTTCAAGTGGTTGCGACTGATGACCACATTTTGAAAGCTGTTTTTTGAGAAGTGCTTCCAGTTTGCGCCAATGGCGTAGTTCCATTGCTCCTGAACAGGAAGGTTACCCAGAATATAATTGTTGCGGTCAATGGTCTCCTTGTCCGTCTCTCCGTCATTCACACTTTGATTCAACTCAAAATTGTCAATGGCACCTATACCCGTTATGATCAGCTGGTTCTTGTCGTCGATTTCAAAAAAATGCTTGTATTGAAAATCGTTGTAGGTAGGTAAAAAGGGTAGTTTAAGTGCTTCAAAAAGGAATTGCAGATAAGAGCGTCTGGCAGAAAGGATAAACGAGGAATTCTTACCGGTAGGTCCTTGGAGGGTGAGGCCGATATCGCTGGAGCCGATCATGAAGGTTCCGCCGAATTTCTCCCGATTTCCGGTGATCTGCTCAAACTCCATCAGGGAGCTCATGGTGTTTCCACGGTTAGCTGGAAAGGCTCCTGAGTAAAAGTCTACATTGCGAATGAAGTTGACGTTGATCATCCCCACCGGTCCTCCCGAGGAACCTTGTGTGGCAAAGTGGTTGATATTCGGGATTTCGATTCCGTCAAGGTAGAATCGATTTTCATTGGGCGCGCCTCCTCGAACGATAAGGTCGTTTCTAAAGGCGAGAGTAGTGGAGACCCCCGGCAGGATCTGGACAACCCTGGAGATATCCCGGTTCCCTCCGGGATTTCGAAAGATCTCGGTAACTCCAATGGTTTGTTTACTTAAAGGACTCTCCTCCGATTTTTCTATTCGGTTAGTGTTCAGTACAATTTCATCGAGTCCGGCACTTTCCTCTTTCATGGCAATGTCGAGGTCGACCGTTGCAGCCGAGCCTACCTGGATTTCATAGATATATACAGTTGTGAATCCTATGAAACTAGCCGTGAGATTGTATGTGCCAGGTTTGATATTTTCTATTCGAAACTTTCCGTTGTCATCCGAAACATCTCCCATTTGAGTGCTATCCAGGACTATGTTTACAAAAGGGATTGATTCATTGTTGACTTCGTTGAACACTCTACCTGTAATGGTTCCCGTTTGGGATAGAACCGATTGAAAGGTCAGGACAAATAGCAGGAAAAAGAAGTTTTTGATATTCGTTTTCATAGGAGAATAAAGATAATCAATGCGCCTTGAAATAAATGATGGTTGAGCTGTAAACTGATGTGAGATTGAAAAAGAAAGGACCGGTGACTGGGAATCACCGATCCATTTCTCATCCAAAATAAATCAAACTATCAAAAATGGGAACTATATTAAAATGGTAATAAGACTTTATCAATGACATGGACCACTCCGTTGCCTCCTTGAATGTTCACCTCTTCAATTGCGGCATCCTCACCTCCTGATTTATCTTCCAGGGTGATCAGATCACCAATGATGGCAGAAACGGTAAGCGTTTCATTATTCAACATGATAATATCTTGTCCTTCCTGTAAATTCTCTCTGAATTGAATGGCTCCAGCAACATGGTACTGCAGAATGTCTATGATTTGATCATCTGACAATGTTGGAATAACATCCGCAATGGCATCAAAAGCGGCATTTGTTGGAGCAAAGACGGTAATTCCGTCTGCGGCACGCAAGGCGTCCTCAACATCAGGATACGCGAGGATTAGAGTTACCAGCGTAGTGAGATTGTCACCTTTATCTGACTCCGTCAATTTATCCAGCATGTCAACTACATCATCGGCAGGTGGAACCAAAGTTCTGTCAATTACGTGGATCACACCATTGCTTTTTTCGATATCCACTCTTTTGATTTCAGTGGAACCGTTGATTCGAACTGTTTGATTGAAGAGCATTCCGAAATAAATGTTTCCGCCTTCCAAGGTAGGTACAACGCCATTGGTTGGAATATCTCCAGATTTAACAATAGAAGTTAAAACATGATATTTCAGAACCGCATCAAGTGTTTCAGCAGAAACGTCATCAAGTGAGGTGATTCCAGCAGCAACGAATGCTGCGTTGTCAGGAGCAAACACGGTAAGATTCTCGGTTGTTGCAACGGTTTCCAAAAGATCCGCTTGTCTCAAGGCTGCAGCCAGTACAGTGAAATCCTTTTCAAAAAGAACGACTTCAGCAATTGTTCCAAGAGAATATTCTACATAACTGGGTAGAAGTACGCCGTTCATTGCATGAATAACACCATTGACAGCCTGAATGTCAGCAATGGCTACTTCCACATCGTTTATTTTGACACCATCTGTCAGATCAACTGTCACTGATTCATCTGGCAATAATGTTGGTACTTCCGCACCGTCTGTCAACTGATCTGAGAAAACCGCACCATCCAATAAGTGGTAGGTCACTATTTCGTTCAACAATTCTACAGGTATGTCATCGATGCTTTCCTTTCCGAGAACAGCAAGTGTCGCGTCAAATGCCGCATTGGTAGGGGCGAAAACAGTCAAATCTTGCGTTGGGTCGTTTGCAGCCGCCAAAAGATCAGAAAGCTCTGGTTTGCTGAGTGCTGCAACCAAAGTTGAAAAGTTCGGATCGCCAGCAGCAATTTGAGCGATTGTCTGAGCAACGAAATCCTCAGGGATCAAAACCTCATCAATAATGTGAATCACACCGTTTGAGGCATCTATGTCTGCATCTGTTACATTTGAAGACCCGTTCAGAGTCACGCCACCACCGGCAAGAGAGACGTCCACGGTTTGACCCGAAAGCAAGGTTTGCACGGGGCCGTTGGACAGGTCATCAGAGAATACTTCTGCGGCTACGACGTGGTACTGAAGTAAAGAGGTCAACAGGGAGGGCGTTGAGATGATCGTATTCAATTCATCCGGATCCATTTTAGCAAAGGCATCATTGGACGGTGCGAAAACTGTAAACGGTCCTCCCGTGTCCAGAGCGTCGTCAAGGCCTGAGGCTTGAAGTGCACTGTAAAGGGTGCTTAGATTGGCAGTTTCCGAAGCAATATCCGTAATTGTCTTAGAGCTGCTGTTGTTGTCATCATCGTCATCACTACAACTTGTAATGACAAAAGGCATGGCCAATAGGAAAACTATGAGAGCCAGTCTTTGAAATTCTTTTAGGTTTTGAGAAATGAGTTTCATTGTTTATAAATTAATGTTTAAAAGTTGGACAAAGATATATAAAAAAAAATATACCGTCCAAGAAAAATGTAAAAAAATTAAACAAAACAATCAAAAAAGTAATTTTCTATTTGCATAAACGCCTTAAAATCGTATATTTGTCCAATCATAAGCGTTAAAAAATTAGACATGATAACATATTCAGTTGCACAAGTTGAGGCCCTGTCGGGAATAAAAGCACATACTTTAAGGATTTGGGAACGGCGATACGGTTTTCTCAAGCCGATGCGAACTCCAACCAATATAAGATATTATACAGATGATCAGCTCAAGAAATTGCTGAACTTTGGTATCCTGGTTCGAAACGGTCACAGGGTTTCGAAGTTGGAAAAAATGTCCGATCAGGAGGTTTTCGATGCGGTCAATGAAATTCTTGCAGATCCGGAGTCCCAAGACCGGGATGAGATCAAAGGTTTGACCCTTGCGATGCTGGAGATGAATGAGGAGGAATTCGATAATATCTTCGAGAGACAAGTGATTAGAAAAGGTTTTCTGAAGACCATTACTGAAATGATCTATCCTTTTCTTCAGTATGTAGGAGTGCTCTGGAACACAAACAAGGCAATGATAGCCCAGGAGCATTTTGTCTCCAATCTGATCCGCCAAAAGATCATAACTGCCATAGAAAGGCTTTCGATACCTCCTAAAAGTTCACCTTCCGTAGTGTTTTTCCTTTTGGAAGGGGAGGATCACGAAATAGGTCTGCTTTTGGCGAATTTCATCGCAAAAGAAAGAGGATGGCTTACTTACTACCTGGGCCAGGGGGTTCCGATATCCAATATTAAAAAGGTCGTGGATTTAGCGGAGCCTAATATGCTCATGTCGATGTTCGTAACCCCGAAGCCTCACAAAATGAACAGTTTTGTTGATGGTGTTATAGGGGGTTCGAATATTCCTTTTGTCGTTTCGGGTAATGCGGACAATTTGGAGGCATTGGAAGATTATCCTGCTCTAATCAAGATCTCCTCTCCTGATGATTTTATCGAACAGCTCGATCACTATTATCAAAGTACCGATTCTGCAGACGCACAGCCTGTTGGTAGGGAGAATGTTTAACAATTGAGTCGATGCTGCTTCCTTTTGATGCACACAGTACGTTGGAGTTGTCTAAAGTTTCTCAAAAATTGAAGATCCGTACTATCGGAAAAAAACATGAACAAAAAAATAAAATAAAATTAGAAATAAGTTAGACAAAAACAATTGTAATTCTTTATTTTGTCGCTCTACTTTTCTCACCTTACATCGATGTCAAAAAAAGTTTCAATAATCGGCTCCGGTTTTTCTTCCATATCAGCGGCCTGTTACCTCGCCAAAGAAGGTTTTGAGGTTCATGTTTATGAAAAAAATGATCAACTGGGAGGCCGAGCACGTCAATTCGTCAAAGATGGATTCAAGTTCGATATGGGTCCGACCTGGTATTGGATGCCAGATGTCTTCGAGAGGTTTTTCAATGATTTCGGTCGAACAACTTCGGAATATTATGAACTGGAGAAGTTAGGACCTGCCTACCGGGTTTATTTCGATGAACACGACTATGTCGATATCGACGACTCCATCGATCAAATCCGTGAAACTTTTGAGAAGATTGAAAAGAATTCTTCTAAGAGCCTGGATCGATTTATGGATCGCGCCCGAAAGAATTATGACATCGCCATTAAAGACCTCGTTTACCGTCCGGGTGTCAGCCCACTTGAGCTGGTTACGAAAGATACGGTATTCGAGTTGCCCCAATTCGTTTCGACCATTCACGATGTGGTAAAAAAAGGATTTAAAAATGAAAGATTGAGACAAATTCTCGAGTTCCCGGTATTGTTTCTCGGGGCCAAACCCTCGATGACCCCTGCATTTTACAGTTTTATGAACCATGCTGACTTTGGATTGGGTACGTGGTATCCGAAAGGAGGAATGAAATCCGTTATCGATGGCATGGTGCGATTGGCTCAGGAATTGGGGGTTCATTTTCACAACAACGCCCCCATCGATGAGATCCAGGTTGACGAGTCCAACAAGGTGAAAGGCATCCGAATCAACAAAGAGCTGCTCCCTGTGGAGTTGCTTGTCTCCGGAGCAGATTACAAACATACCGAAAGTCTCCTGCCGTCCTCGAGTCGAGGTTATTCACAAAAATTCTGGGACAAAAAAGTGATGGCACCCTCGTCGTTGCTCTTTTATGTGGGATTTGACAAAAAGTTGAAAAATGTCCTGCATCATACCTTATTCTTTGACGTTTCTTTCGATGAGCATGCCAAAGCGATTTACGATGATCCCTCCTGGCCGAAAGAACCTTTGTTCTATGCCAGCTTTCCCAGCATTACCGACTCGGATGTTGCCCCCGAAGGAAAAGAGGCAGCGATATTTCTAATCCCTTTGGCGACCGATCTTGAGGACAATTCTCAGCTGAGAGATAAATATTTCAAAATCATCATCGAGCGCATGGAGAAATTGACCGGTCAGGAACTGAGTTCCTCGGTGCTTTTCAAGGAGTCCTATTGTGTCAATGATTTCAAGAAAGATTACAATTCATTTAAGGGAAATGCATATGGGATGGCAAACACTTTGCTGCAAACTGCATTTCTCCGGCCCAAATTAAAGAGCAAGAAAGTAAAAAATTTGTATTTTACCGGTCAATTAACCGTTCCCGGTCCCGGAGTTCCGCCTTCTCTCATATCTGGAAAATTGGTTTCTGACCTTCTTAACAACGAAAACTGAAATGAAAGATCTCTTTGACAATCTATGCTACAAGTGCAGCCACGAGGTAACTGCACTGTATAGCACGTCGTTTTCTCTGGCCGTGAAAATGCTTTCGCCAAAAATCCAAAAGGACATTTATGCGATTTATGGTTTTGTTCGATTTGCAGATGAGATTGTCGATACATTTCACGATTATGAAAAGGAGGTTCTTCTCGATGAGTTTGAGCAAGACCTGGGTAAGGCCCTCAGCCGGGGGATTAGCATGAACCCTATTTTGAATTCTTTTCAGGATGTTGTGAACCGTTACGATATCGATATCGAGCTGGTCAACAGTTTTCTCAAAAGCATGAGGGCGGATCTGCACAAACAGGATTACGGGGATGTCTCGGATTACGAGGAATACATTTACGGATCAGCAGATGTGGTGGGTCTGATGTGTCTCAAGGTTTTTGTTCAGGGAGACGCACACAAATACGAAGAGCTTAAAGGTCCGGCCATGAAGCTTGGCAGCGCTTTTCAAAAAGTCAATTTCCTCCGGGACCTGAAAGATGACACCCAAAACCTGCACCGCTCATATTTCCCTCACATTGAAGGCACATTTATGGATGCCGAGGCCAAGGAGAAAATAATTTCGGAAATCAGACAGGACTTTGATGACGCCTACCAGGGTATTTTGAAGCTGCCCATGGAGGCCAAGTTTGGTGTTTACACAGCTTACATTTACTACAAAAAGCTCCTTGTGAAGCTGACGCGAACGGACGCCGAGAAGATTTTGGAAAAACGAATTCGGATCAGCAACCCCATGAAGATGTTCCTTTTGACCAAATCATTTGTCAGTTATAAATTGAATATGCTGTGAGAAAAGCCATGTTGCTACTTGCGATGATTGCTTTTTACTCGAATGCTCTGGGACAAGAATCCCTTTTGTTGGATGAGCTTAGACAGAATTTCCAGGAGATCAGTTCAGAAGATGACATAGAACAAATTATTGGCATGTCAATCGATCCGAAAGACCCGGAGGCTCCGACCGCCAAAGCCTACCAGGCAGCCAGCACCTGCATGATGGCCGAATACGTATTTTCTCCCATCAAGAAGTTAAAGTATTTCAACCAGGGAAAGACTTCCCTGGAGCAACTGATTGCCGAGGAGAAATCGGTTGAAAATGTTTATCTCCGACTCTTGATCCAACTCAATATCCCCAGGCTTTTGAACTATTACAAGAACATTGATGACGATATTTCCTTTTTGGAAGCTGAGTTGCCGGCGGCAAAAATTGATGTCGATTACAAGTACACCATGATCAGAAATCTTGTAACTTTGGCAGATAAAAATGAATTAAAAGAAGTTTTGCTCGGAATCAAGGTGACGGGCACTGAGAAAAAATTGTAATTATGGTATTATTTATCACGATTTTGGTTACTGCTGTGCTCATGGAAGCAGTTGCCTGGGCCATGCACAAATACATCATGCATGGATTTTTCTGGAATCTGCATGAGGATCATCATGTAACAGACAAGCACGATTCTTTCTTTGAACTCAACGATTCATTTTTCGTATTCTTTGCTATCATTTCCATCAGTGCGTTCGTTCTTTGGACCATTTTTAAATGGGATATCGCCTTGGGTGTCGGAATCGGCGTCTTGATTTACGGAATCGTCTATTTTGTGATTCACGACCTGTTCATCCACCAGCGAATCAAGATTTGGAGAAACACCAAAAACCCTTATTTGCTTGCCATAAGACGGGCTCACAAAATACACCACAAGCACCTGGGAAAGGAAGACGGAGAGTGCTTCGGAATGCTGTGGGTTCCCATGAAGTATTACCGAGGAGAGTATTAATCAATTACCCTGTACCAGCTTCAATCGAGCCGCATCAGCATGTGGCGGTGTTTGATGCCCACCTCAAGGAAGGGTTCTCCTACGATCTCAAAACCCAATTGTTCATAGAAGGCAGTCACGTCATCCCGTGCATGTATCTGTATCTCCTGCACTTCTTGTTTTGAGGCGAATTCAACTAAGTGCTTGACCAGCATCCGGCCAATGCCGCGACCCTGAAAATCCTTTTCCACAGCCATCTGAATGAGTTGGGTTTTGGATGCTTTCTCATCCCGTCGAACCAAAACAACACAGCCAACCACCTTGTCATTTTCGACAGCTACGAAATGCCAGCTATTTGTATCGTTTTGTTCCCAGCCGTAATCCGGAATGCCGATCGGTCGGAGCAGAATTCTGTTTCGCAGTTTCCTTTCTTCCTCATAAAGGGGATCCTCCAGAGTGATTCGCTTGATTAGAACATTATTCATATTCAAACAGGGATTCAAGAGCAGCCAGGTTACTCGCTTTTGACTTTAGTTGTGCCTCAGAGCCGTACATGAGCTCAAGTTTGTCCTTGTAGGTCTCCGTGATTCGATGTCTCACCATTTTGAGGGTGGAATTGATCATTTGGTTTTCCTCTGAAAATTCTTCCTCGACGATCTGAAAGTTCGAGGGAATCCATTTCGTCGGAAACTTATCGAGGAATTCGGGTTGTTTGGTGAACAGGAGCATTTCTTTTTTCAGCTCCTGCGCAAGCTCCCCGGCAGTACCCCATTCGCCCCTGGCCAGCCTATTTTTGATCATAGGCTTGTTGAGCGTCAACAGGGCCGTTGTGTATTTCTTGTGGTCGTTGTAGATCATCGCCTGCAGAATCAGGTCAGAGCTCGTGACCAAAGCCTCTTCAATTTCCTCCGGGGAATACTTTTCCCCATCTTCAGAGATCAGCAGTGCCTTCTCACGACCCACAACCACCAGGAACCCATCTTCATCAAAGTAGCCCAGATCGCCCGTATGCAGCCAGCCCTCTTTCAAGGTTTCAGCTGTGGCCTCGGGGTTCTTGTAATAGCCTAGCATCACATTGTCTCCCTGAATTACGATCTCACCTTTCTCACCTCTGGGGAGCTCTTTGCCGGCGTCATCACAGATTCGGCAATCAATTCCGTCAAGCACACGACCCGAAGTACCCATCTTGTGATCGAAAGGGGTATTGGTGGAGATGATCGGAGTCGCTTCTGTCAGCCCGTAGCCCTGGTAAACGGGAATCCCGATGGCTTTATAGAATTGCTGCTGTTTGATGTCCAGAAGTGCACCTCCTCCGACAAAGAATTCGATTTTGGGTCCGAAAACCTGTCGCAGTTTTGTGAATATGAGTTTTTCAGCCAGCAAATAGGGGAGGAATGATCCGGCCTGGACAAATGCACCCGGCTTGCGAAACCCGTCTCCGTTTCTTTTTATACCTGCAGCAACTCCATTTCTGAAGATTTTTTCAACCAGGCCACCCTTGCTCCGGATGCCGTCCTGAAATTTTTGAATGAAATTGCTTGTCAGGGCGGGAACCGTAAGCAAAAAATTAGATTCGGCTTCAACGAGGTTCTGTGGAATGTTTTTCAATGCATTCATGCCTCCACCGCGGGCATCCACAAAATGGAGGGACAGTCCCTTGACCAGGGCGGTATAGATTCCAACTGTGTGTGCAAAAGAGTGATCAGTGGGCAAGATTAGCAGGGTGGCTATGCCCTCCTTTATTTGAAAAGTGTTTACCGCTGCATGACTGTTCGAATAATAGTTCAGGTGGGTCAGCATGATGCCCTTGGGATTGCCCGTAGTGCCCGAGGTATAGGAGATTGTGACCACGTCATTCTCACCGGTGCTATTTTCCAACGCCTCAACTGCCGGGCCGTGCTCTTCGACATTGGCTTCCCCCAGTTTATACAGATCGCTTATAAAAAGCAATTGCCTCGCATCGAAATCATGCTGTTGACAAATATTCTTTATTTTATCTGAAGGACGATCCAATACAATGAGCTTGAGGTCTTTGTTTTGATATTTGTTCCATTGGCTGATCACCTTTTCCAGCGTGTTTTCAGACACGGCAAAAAGTGCGGCATCCGAGTGATTTACCCGAAAGGGAACTTCTTCGGGCAGCAACTTTATAGAGAGCGGAACCGAGATTCCACCGGCAAACAATGCGGCAAATTCTGTGACGATCCAATCTGTTTTCGCCTCGCTCAGGATAGCGACCTTGTCTCCTTTTTTCAGCCCGATCTCAACGAATGCACAGGCGAGTGTTCGGGCCTTCTGTTCGGCTTCTGAAAAACTGGTTCGGATCCATCCCTGGTCCCCTTTGGTACTCAGGTAGGGTTTGTCAGCGTATTTGCTCGCTGCTCTGCTCAACATGTTGAAAACAGTACGTTTGCTCATAAGTGTTGCGGAAATTTCCTACAAAAATACATTATTATGGCCTATTTGCTCACCTCCGGCATTTTCGTACTTTTAAAATCTAAATCGGATAGGATGCAAATCACCCCAGACAAAGCAATGGATCTTCTGAAGTAGAGCAATGAACCATTTTTATCTCTGATTGAGCATGATTCACTTCGATTGGAGATTTCTTGTTTGTGCCTGCCGGTATTGAGCATCGATTCGTTAATTTTACGGATGATTTTTCGACCTGGGTCATTTTTTAGGGTCCCAAAGGCGGCGAATCACAGCTACCTAAAGAAAACTAAATGGAATTACCCAAATTCATACTCGGAGAAAACACAGACTACGAAGAAGATATCTTCATCGTTCATTTGGACTACCCGCGATGCATCATCAATCTGTTGAATGACGAAGTCGAATGGCTGGAGGAACCCGAAGGATCGGAGGCCGAACTCAGTATCGCGGTCGTCGAGCTCGTCGAAGAAGCCAGTCGATTCTACGATCGTGAAATGCAGCGATATGATGAGGGATAGAACAGCCTGTGGCTGAAGACCTAACCTTTTTTGACCAGCTCGAGCTGGTCGAGATCCGTTTTGGCGGTGAACATTCCGTAGTTGATAGTGGCTATGTTCTTTTCAATCTTTTCCACTGAGCCTTTGGCATTTCCGTCTTTTAAGCGAACGATGTCATTGACCTTGAACTGATAGCCTTCTATGACAATGGCCTTTTCCCGTTTTTCCTTTTTCTTTTCCTTGCGGACCTTTTCAATTTCCGGAATCACCTTTTTCTCAATTTCCTTGAGCGCTTTGCGTTTCTTTTCTTCTTCGAGTTTCAGCTGCTTATTGATCCGGGTGCGTTCCCGTTTGGACAGTGGGCGCTCTTTTTCATCATTTTTCTTCAGCCTCTCGGCCTCAATTTTTTCCTTCTGCTTTTCTTCGAATCGTGTTTTTTCTATCAGGGACCATTTGGTGAACTCTGACATCAGCTGTTTTTTATTTCCCGTTTGGAAAAAGCGATTGAAGAGCTCATTGGTCTTTCTTCCGAATGAAAGCATTTTTTGATTCGAGTCATAGAGGGTTTGAAAGGACTCGATACGATCCTTGATTTTTTGCTGTTGTTTCAGGAGCTCTTCCTGACCTTCTTTGGACTCCAACTGTTGTTTCTCCAAAAGATTAGTTTTCTTTTGGAGCTGATTGCGTTCCTTCTGAAGGCTGGCTATGGTCTTGTCAAGGCGCAGTTTTTCACGTTCCACTTTTTTCTTGGCCCGATTGATCAGACGGAACGGAATCCCATTTTTCTGAGCCACTTCAAATGTAAAGGAGCTTCCTGCCTGGCCCGTATTCAGCTGATACAAAGGTTCGAGCGAACTCTGGTCAAACTGCATGTTTGCATTGGTGGCATGCTCGAGTTCGTTGGCCAGAACCTTCAGGTTGGAATAATGTGTGGTTATGATGCCAAAAGCTCCCTTTTCGTAGAACTCTTCCAAAAAAACCTCCGCCAGGGCACCACCCAGCTCCGGATCACTTCCGGTTCCGAACTCGTCGATGAGAAAAAGCGTATTCTCATTGCAGGCCTTGAGGAAGGCCCTCATATTCTTGAGCCTGTAACTGTAGGTGCTGAGTTGATTCTCAATGGATTGGTTGTCACCGATGTCTGTAAGTACCTTGTCAAAGACGCTCAGGCTGCTACGCTCGTGAACCGGGATCAGGATCCCACTTTGCAACATGACCTGAAGCAGGCCCACTGTTTTCAGGGTGATGCTCTTACCTCCCGCATTGGGCCCGGAAATCACAATGATCTGCTGATCGGAGTTTAATTCCAAAGATTGAGGAATGATCGGTATGCCTTTGGTTTTGTTTTCGGCCCATAGGATGGGGTGGTAGGCCTCACGGAGGTAGATCCGTTTAGTTCTCTCAATATTCGGAAGACAGGCCCCGGTTTCTCTCGCGTATTTGGCCCTGGCTCCTATGGTGTCGAGGTGACTGAGATAATCCTGGTATCTGGCCAGAAGCTCCCTGTAAGGTCGGATCGCATCGGTAAGCCCTTTCAGGATCTTGACCACTTCCTCCTTTTCCTCATATTTGATGTTCTGTAGCTCCCGCGTGAGCTGCAATGTGGATTCGGGAGCGATGTATACGATGCTCCCGGTTTTGGAGTTACCCATGATGGCACCCCGAACCTTTTTTCGATGCATCGCCATGACGGCCAATACACGTTGATTCTCGACCACGCTTTCGCGAATGTCATCCAGGTAGCCCTGGCTCGCATACTGGGCCAGAGCTTTGTTGAAGCTGCTTCCCAATTTTCCCCGAATCGAACCTATTTGCTTGCGTATCGAGAGCAGGGACTCTGAGGCCTTGTCAAGCACCTCCCCATGCGGGGAAATGATGCGCTGAATATTTTTTTGTATCTCCTGTGTCCTGTCCAGGTCAAGCGATTCTTCATGCAGCACCTGATAGTACTCTTTGAATTTCTCTAAAAAGGCCAGTAAGATGTTGACATTTTCAGAGAGCGAGGCGAGTCTGTTGAAGGCTTCTGCCTCCAGGAAACTATCTTCAATTCCCAATAGGTGAAGCTCTTTTGTGATCTCGTCGAAGTAATGGTTGGGAATTCGGTTTTCGTTTTCAAATGAAGCTAGGTATTCATTGACCTGGTTCAGCTCTGACTTCATTTCCAGAACACGTGCAATCGGACGCAAGCCTTGAACCCTTTTTCTTCCCAGGTCAGAGACGCAGTATTCCTCAATCATCGAAAGGACGGTAGAGAATTCGAGATCGCTGAGTGTTTTTTCTGTTATTCTATTGGCCAAAACCCTACATTTGTATTTGGCAAAAATAACCAAAAAAAAGACTATGCAGGTTCGAATTTCAACGAGTTGGAAACCGGTTTTGCAGGAAGAATTCGGCAAGGATTATTTTGAGAACCTGGCCCGATTTGTAAAATCCGAGTACAGGGCCTGCAGGTGCTACCCGCCCGGAAACGAGATTTTTGCAGCGTTTGACCATTGCTCATTTGAAGACGTCAAAGTCGTCATCCTGGGCCAGGATCCTTATCACGGAAAGGACCAGGCCAATGGTCTGTGCTTCTCTGTTCATGAAGGAATATCCCATCCCCCTTCGTTGATCAATATTTTCAAAGAATTGGAATTGGATGTTCAGAAACCGTACCCCGTGAGTGGAGATCTCACGCATTGGGCCGACCAGGGGGTGCTGCTTCTCAATGCCACCCTAACGGTTCGCGAGGGTCAGGCCGCTTCACATCAAAACAAGGGCTGGGAGAATTTCACCGATCGCGTCATTGAGGAGCTTTCCAAAGAGAAGAAGGGTCTGGTGTTTTTACTCTGGGGAGGCTATGCCAAACGGAAAGGAAGAGTGATCGACACCTCAAGGCACCTGGTTCTTACCAGTGGTCATCCCTCACCATTGAGTGCAAACCGCGGGTACTGGTTCGGTAATCGGCATTTCAGCCAAACCAATGATTACCTTTTGTCCAAAGGGAAGAAACCGATTGACTGGTAGATTTCCGGTTTCAATTTTTCACAGGGATGTTCTTCAGGATCTCAAGTAGAAAGCTCCAGAACCTTTTGACAGATGTGATGCTCGCTCTTTCATCGGGAGAGTGCGCGCCTTTGATGGTAGGTCCGAAGGAGATCATATCCATTTCCGGGTAGTGCGAACCGATAATGCCGCATTCGAGCCCTGCATGGCAGGCAACAACCTTGGGCTCCTCCGAAAAGAGCTC
>JAHEHE010000063.1 GCA_024644725.1 Flavobacteriaceae bacterium
AGCTGCTTTCATTTTGGGTGGTATCTTGCTGGTCGTGTACTTCTCTTTCCATAATTCAAGTTTTTAGAGGGGTCAACTTTGTTTAGCGCTTAAAGATCAATGTGATAGTCAATATTACAAATAATAAATTTATTCTGCAACTTGATTTCCATCCGCAACACGGTAGGAGAATCTAGATAGGAGGAATTTCAATCGTTGACGTAAGAGATTTAAAACAAAAAAAACCTTCATTTCTGAAGGTTTTGTTTATCATGTTTATTTCTGGACTCAAAAGTCTCGCCATGCTCAAATTGATACGAGGAGAAGCTGAGACCCAGCTCAAGCATTAATTGCCTATTCCTGTTTCAATACTTTATAGGAGCCCAGGAGCTCTCCTCCTTCTACGCGAAAGAGAACAGCGCTTGTTGGCAATTCGTGAGCTTCGTGAGAACGATCAAAAGACTCGTATTCTCTCGAGTGTCCGCGAAGTGAATCGATCACATCCAGCTCTTCGATGTCTCCCTCATCATTCAGCACTAGAACGTTGTCGGTCGGATGAATATAGCGGTTGATCCTGAGGTCCGAAAGGGCACTCAACTGAAATTCGGAAGCTTCAATAAGCCGGTAGTGGGAAATTCCCAATCCGCTTTCTGTTGAAGAACCTTCATCGTCGTAAACGAATTTGACCTGAAAATCTTCATTTGCAAATTCGCTGATGTCAAACGATACCATCTCGTTCAACCCCGTGTTTTTTGGAGAACTGCTGTCCTGAAAGAAAACCTGCTGCCAGGATTTTCCATCAAAAACCTCGATTGAGAAATTGCCTTTGTCGTCTTCAACCTGGAGGTTATAGGTAACCTCTATTCGTGCACTTTCTGCCTCGGAAAGGTCCACCGGCGGCGCCTTCAGACTTATTCTCTCCTGGTGCGGATTGCTCTTTTCAGAATTGATGAAAAGTGCGGCACCTGCCGAAAATTCGGATTCTATGGTCGGTCCACTGTGAGGCATCACTCCCTTGTATCCAAAATGCCATTCTTTGGAGCCGTTTATGTTAATTGATGTCCATCCGTCAGGAAGTCCCGAAGTATCAAAACTTTCCTGTTGAAGCTGACCCGCCATAAACTGAAAAGAAAGAAGGAGAACAAATAACAAACTTAACTTTTTCATATCGTTAAAGATTTTTTCTATAAACCTAAAACGTTTAATTCACCCGAATATTTTGTCAGACCGACAACTGAAATCATAAACTTCTCTTAAAACAATTTGTTGGGCTCCAGCTTGTCGTTTTCGTCAATTAAGAACTATATTTGCGATTCAATTAAAAACAGTACGATGAACGACGGATTATACACGAAGATCAAAACGAATAAAGGTGATATTCTTCTCGAAATGGAATTCGAAAAAACTCCCGGAACGGTAGGTAATTTTGTGGCCCTTGCAGAAGGAAACCTGGAAAATTCCGCAAAGCCCCAGGGGCAGAAGTATTATGACGGCTTGAAATTTCATCGGGTCATCCCGGATTTTATGATCCAGGGAGGATGCCCGCAGGGAACAGGAACCGGTAACCCGGGCTACAACTTTGAGGATGAATTTCACCCCGATCTGAAGCACGATCGGCCTGGAATTCTATCTATGGCCAACGCCGGACCCGGCACCAATGGAAGCCAGTTCTTCATAACCCACGTACCTACCCCATGGCTGGACAACAAACACACGGTATTTGGCAAGGTGATCGAAGGACAGGATGTGGTTGACAGCATCGCTCAGGATGATGCGATCGAATCTGTCGAAGTTATCCGAGTGGGAGCTGCTGCAGAGGCATTCAACGCCATTGAAGCCTTTCGAACCTTTGAAGGAGAAAGAGAAAAAAGAGTGGCTGAAATGCGTCGAAAAGCAGATGAAGAGCTGGACAAACTAGCTGCAGGTTTCGAAAAGACGTCCAGCGGACTTCGATACAAGATCATTCAAAAAGGATCCGGAGCTCCGGCTGAAAAAGGAAAGCAGATTTCTGTGCACTACAAAGGTCAATTGGCTGATGGGAGGGTCTTCGACTCCTCTTACCAACGCAAGGAACCGATTGATTTCACGGTTGGCATCGGACAGGTCATCAAAGGATGGGACGAAGGTCTGCAACTCCTTTGCGTAGGAGACAAAGCTAGATTGGTCATTCCTTCTGATCTGGCATATGGCTCACAGGGAGCTGGGGGCGTTATCCCGCCCGATGCAACGCTGATCTTTGACGTTGAGTTGATGGCTGTGAAGTAGAGAAACAGCGCCATAATTTTCGCTTATAAGAGATTCAAATTTGATTGTTTGTTTCTCTTTTTTTTTGCTTAATTTCATTTCAGATTTAAGTTCCACATTTCTGATTATGAGTCTAGGTAAACGACTTTTCGTATTGCTCTTGTTTCCTCTTTTAAGTTTTGGACAAAAGGATACCATTCCTGAGACTCGTTCACTTCTGATGGACCGTTTTAAGGTCAAAGCCGGAATATTCATACCTGCAAGAAATGTTGGTGTGCGAGCTGACGGTTCAACACCGAACGAGGAGATCGATTTTGACGAGACTTTTGGATTTTCTGACAACGAGAGTACGTTTTTCTTGCAGTTTGACTGGAGGTTTTCACGCAATAAGAAGTGGATGGTCTCCGGAGAGTACTTTGGTGTGAATAATGCGAACCGCGCCACCCTTCCCAGAGATATTGAGTTCGAGGATGTCATTTTTGAAAAAGGGTCCTTTGTGCGTGCCGGTATTGAATTTGCTCTCTACAGGGTATTTTTTTCATATGCATTCATAACAAAGCCGAAACATCTTCTGGGTGCTGGACTCGGATCACATCTTTTTCAGGTTGGGGCTTTCATCGAGGGTGAGGTACGAACGAATCAGGGTGATCGTGAATTTGAGAAAAAGCGAGTGAGCGCTTTTATACCTCTACCCAACATTGGAGGATACTATTCTTACAGCCCTCATGAAAGGTGGGTGTTCGGAGCCCGTGTCGATTGGTTTGGCATAACTGTAGATGAGTACTCAGGGGGCTTGTGGAACATCGCTCCGAATGTTTCGTTCCAGATCTTTCGCAATTTCGGGGTAGCCCTTGACTACAGGTTATTCTTTCTGAACGCAAAGGTCTCACAGGAGAATTGGAACGGCAGGTTCCAAATGGATTTTGCAGGCCCCTTGTTCACCCTTTACGGAAATTTCTGATGGCCCCAGTTCACAATAAAATCAGAAAATGAAAGACCTGACAGCAGAAGATCTAAGATATCCCATTGGAAAAGTAAAGCTTCCGAATGTCATAAAATCCCAAGACATCAAAGCCTGGATATCCGTTTTGGAAGAAACCCCGAATAAACTCAAACAATTAGTTCGAAACCTGAACGAAAAACAACTCGACACGCCCTATCGTGAAGGAGGATGGACGATTCGACAGGTGCTGCATCACCTGGTTGACAGCCACATGAACAGCTATATTCGTTTCAAGTGGGCCCTAACCGAAGATGAGCCCGTGATAAAGGCCTATTTTGAGGAACGCTGGGCGCAACTTCCAGACACTGCAGGCGGCCCCGCAAAATTGGCCCTTCAGGCCCTGGAGGCACTCCACGTCAAATGGACCTATCTTTTACGAAGCCTGGACGAGGATCAGCTCCAACGTTGTTTCATCCACCCGGAATCAAACAGCAAGGTCAGTCTTGAGCAAAATATCGGTATTTACGCCTGGCACAGTCAACATCATATGGCCCATATCGAGAACTTAATGAAGCGAAGAGGTTGGACTTGAATTAAAGACTCTTCCGTAAAAGTATCTTTCGCCAATTAAACCTTCCATTTGATATTGCAACCCAGGCTGGGCTTTTGGATGCCCGACACTTCCCGCCTCTCAAGAACGGCATCAAGTGCATTGCGAAGATCGACTCCAGAAACGGGAATGTCATTGCCGGGTCGGGAACCGTCCAGTTGACCCCGGTAGGCCAATCTCAGATTTGCATCAAAGAGGTAGATATCAGGCGTACACGCCGCGTCATAGGCTTTGGCTACTTCCTGCGTCTCATCGTATAAGTAAGGAAACGGATACCCCTGTTCTTCTGCCACTTTCTTCATGAGGTGTGGCGCGTCATCGGGGTAGTTCTCGACGTCGTTGGATGAGATCGCGACAAAACCTATTCCCTTGTCGGCATAATCTCTGGCAATGCGCACAAGTTCACGGTTCACATGAATCACAAAGGGGCAATGGTTGCAGATAAAGAAAATCACCGTGCCCTTCTCTCCTTTCAACTGGTTCAGTGACATTACTTTACCGCTTACCGCGTCTTGGATTTCGAAGGGAGGCGCTGCGGTCAGCAGGGGCATCATATTCGAAGGTGTTCTTGCCATGACTTTTGTTTTTATTTCTATATTTACGAAGCTGATCCATTATTTTGATATTGACCAACACCTATCTTTAAGACAAAAATACACAGAAAGCATGAAAACCATACAGGACTGGTACGACGAGTACGCCGTGAGTCATCAGAACGAGACCAATAAAAAAATCCACTACATATGCGTCCCCGTCATCTTTTTTAGTATCGTGGGATTGCTCATGAGCATACCCAGTGGATTTCTTTCGAATCTTGGCCTGCACAATCCGATGATCGGGAATTGGGCCGTCATTGTCATGATTCCCGTGCTGATCTTCTATCTCAGATTGTCATTTCCTTTGTTTTTGAGGATGCTTGGTTTTTCAGGGCTCTGTATCATAGGCAACTATTATCTCGGCCAGGCGCTCCCTTTGTTTGCGACTTCCTTGATCATTTTTGTTCTCGCCTGGATCGGACAGTTTTACGGGCATAAGATCGAGGGCAAGAAACCTTCTTTCTTGAAGGATCTCCAATTCCTTTTGATCGGACCGGCCTGGGTATTTGAAAAGATGTCAAATTAAGATTGTCAATTCATGGAAAGCACGATCAATTTTGATGACTTTCAGAAAGTTGACCTCAGGGTCGGAACCGTTGTCGAGGTCCTGGATTTTGAAAAAGCCCGGGTGGCAGCCTATCAGCTTAAAATAGACTTCGGTCCTATTGGAGTTAAAAACTCAAGTGCCCAGATCACAACTCTTTACACCAAAGAAGAATTGCTCGGAAGACAGGTGATCGCGGTAATCAATTTCAAACCGAAACAGATCGCAAACTTCATGAGTGAATGTCTGGTTTTGGGCATACAGAATGGCAAAGATGTGGTACTTTTACGAACCGGCCTCGAGGTCGATAAAGGCACCCAGGTCTTGTAAGAATCAAAGACTACGAATCTATGAGCAGCATCGAGCAGGATCTCCAGAACCTCAAACAGGAACTTCAGGGTGAACTGAAATGGGACAAACTCCACAAAAGCCTTTATGCAACCGATGCATCGGTATATCGTAAGACTCCCATTGCGGTCTGCTATCCGAAAAACAAACAGGATCTTGTTCAACTCCTGAAATTCGCCCGCGAAAAGAAAATCGGCCTGATTCCGCGAACGGCGGGAACTTCGCTAGCGGGTCAGTGCGTGGGTGATGGCATCGTCGTCGACACTTCCAGGCATTTTACCCGCATCCTGGCCTTTGACGAAAGAAACAAAACGATAAAGGTTGAACCGGGTGTGATTCGGGATGACCTGAACGAGTTCCTCAAGCCTTTCGGGCTGTTCTTTGGACCCAATACTTCCACATCGAACCGCTGCATGATCGGGGGCATGGTGGGCAACAATTCATCCGGAACCACCTCCATTCAATACGGCGTCACGCGTGAGAAGGTTATCGAGATGACCACACTGCTGTCAGACGGAAGCGAAGTTGTTTTTGGCCCTTTGAATCAAGAGGAGTTGCACAAAAAAATGAATGAGAACTCCCTGGAAAGCAGAATCTATTCCAGCCTTTACCATGAGCTGAGCAAGCCGGAGGTCCAGGAGGAAATTCGAAAAGAATTTCCCAAAAAAGACATCCATCGCCGAAACAATGGCTACGCGGTGGACGAGTTGCTGGACACCGAAATATTTTCCGAAAAAGAAGAGAGTCTGAATCTATCAAAGCTTCTTTCCGGAAGTGAAGGTACACTTGCGATAACATTAGATACGACGTTACTATTAAATAATTTACCTCCATCTAATAAATTACTCGTGGCAGCTCATTTTGACAGCATAGAGCAAAGCATGCAGGCTGTCGTTCCCGCCATGCGCCACAACCTATACATGTGCGAGCTGATGGACAAAACCATCCTCGACTGCACCAAAAACAACCGAGAGCAATCGCAGAATCGTTTTTTTATCGAGGGAGATCCGCGGGCGGTCCTGATGATGGAAGTCTGTGCAGAAGACGAAGAGGAAGTTACCGGCAAGGCGAAGGCGCTTATCGAAGAACTCAAAAGCAGGAATCTAGGTTATGCTTACCCGGTGCTGAAAGGAGAACAGATCCAAAAAGCTTTCAACCTCAGAAAAGCGGGCCTCGGACTGCTTGGCAACATTGTGGGGGACCGAAAAGCGGTGGCCTGCATCGAAGATACAGCCGTTGCGGTTGACGACCTTCCTTCCTATATCGCAGAATTTACAGCCATGATGAAACGCTTTGACCAAGAAGCTGTTTATTATGCCCATGCGGGAGCCGGTGAGCTTCACCTCAGACCCATTCTGGACCTGAAGAAAAATGAAGACGTCAGGCTCTTCCGTGAAATCACCACAGAGGTTGCCTCCCTTGTAAAAAAGTATAGGGGCTCCATGAGTGGAGAACACGGTGACGGAATCGTTCGTTCGGAATTCCTGCCGATGATGATCGGCAAACTGAACTATGAGCTTGTCAGGCAAATCAAGCGCCTCTTTGACCCTGAAGGAATCCTGAATCCCGGGAAGATCGTCGATCCCTGGCCCATGGACCAGTCGCTGCGATATACGGCCGAAAGAAAAGAACCCAACCCATCCACAATTATGGATTTTTCCGATTCCCTGGGCATCCTGCGCGCCACCGAAAAATGCAACGGCTCCGGGGATTGCCGCAAATCGGTATCAGCCGGTGGGACGATGTGTCCGAGTTACAGGGCGACAAAAGATGAAAAGGACACCACACGTGCCCGCGCCAATGCACTGCGTGAGTTCCTCACGCATACAGAATCTGGGAATCCCTTTGACCACGAAGAACTCAAGATGGTGTTCGATCTCTGTCTCAGCTGCAAGGCCTGTGCCAGCGAATGTCCCAGCAACGTGGATGTGGCTGCTCTCAAGGCCGAGTTCCTGCACCAATACCAAAAAGTGAATGGCATTCCCTTGCGCAACAGGCTTTTCGGAGACAATGTGAAGTGGAACAAAATTGGAAGCAAAGTGCCATGGATCACGAATTCCCTGCTCAATATGAGTTTGACCAAAAATCTTTTGGGTGTGGCGAGAGAGAGAAGCATCCCAAAACTGAAGACCGAGACCACGAAGAAATGGTTTGGAAAAAATATGCGGCGACTGGAGCAGGATTCACTAGCCAGTCAAACCCCCAAAAAAGAAGTTTACCTCTTTCTGGATGAGTTCACTGACTTCTACGACAGTGAGGTTGGACGGGATTGCATTGAGCTTTTGCATCGCCTGGGTTATCGGGTGCTTGTAACCGAACATGCAGAAAGCGGACGAAGTTTGATCTCCAAGGGCATGCTGGACAAGGCGAAAGTGGTGATCGATGAGAATGTGCAGCATTTTAAGTTCCTGGTCAGTGAAGAAAAGCCACTTGTCGGAATTGAACCCTCGGCCATTCTCGGGTTTCGGGACGAGTACCTGCGATTGGCAGAGGATAAAGAAGCAGCTTTAGAGATTTCAAAATGCGCCATGACCATTGAGGAATTCTTTCAGCGAGAGATTCGTTCAGGAGAAATCAAGCCGGGGCAATTCACGGATGAGACAAAGACGTTGAAGATTCACGGACATTGTCACCAAAAATCCTTGTCCGATGTGAAAGCGACTTTTGACATGTTGAATCTGCCTTCCAATTACGAGGTGACTATTTTGAATACGGGATGCTGTGGTATGGCGGGCTCCTTCGGCTACGAGAAAGAGCATTACAAGATCAGCATGCAGGTGGGCGAGGACACGCTCTTTCCAAAGATTCGCGCCGCGGGAACAAACGTTGAGATTGCTGCCTCAGGAACCAGTTGTCGCCATCAGATACTGGACGGTACAGGGACCCAGGCGCTTCATCCGGTCAGCCTGATGCGACAAGCCCTAAAATAATTTTTGCGGGCAAGGCTTTTTTAGTTAATTTTAACCGCTTGTAACGTAGACAGATCGCCCTAAAAGACTGAAATACCGAAAGGTTTGGCCTGGGGAGGGTCTTTCGAGATTATTCATATAAACAATTCGAAATGAAATTATTGAGATCGCTAGTTGCTTTTACCTTTGTTGTATTCATTTCCCTCTCTTCTTTTGCTCAAACCGAATCCTCCCAGGAACCCAAGCCTTCCCTGGATGGCGGAACCCTGGAGAGTCAATTCGACTACCTCTACAGAAAATCGAGCTCCTACCAGGAGTATAAAGTCGTAAAGAAAACGTCCTATCAAAAAATCAAGGGAAACGTGCTGGACTCCTTGAGCTCCATAAAGAAAGAACTTGGAGATACTAAGAAAATCGTTGAGGTTCAGGCTTCTGAGATAACTAACTTGAAAGATGACTTGAAGATAACGAATGACAACCTCTCTGCGGTGACCAAGGAAAAAGACAACATAAAGTTCCTCGGAATGCCCATGACCAAGTCGGCATACAATAGCCTGCTCTGGACGATTATCTTCAGTTTGGTAGCCCTACTGCTTTTCTTCATTTTCAGATTCCGATCAAGCAACTCAATCACGACTCAGGCCCAGGATCTGTTGGCTGATACCGAAAAGGAATTTGAAGCTTACAAGGCTAAAGCCCTCGAAAGGGAGCAAAAGGTTCGAAGGGAGCTTCAGGATGAGCTGAACAAGCAGAAATACGCCGGAAAAAAGACCAAAAAATAAAATTACCCGCAACCCTAAATCACTTTCCATGACCCGAAGATTACTCCTTGCCCTGTTGCTCGTAGCGGCAACGGCAACCCACGCCCAAAAAAAACTTACAAAGAACAAAGCTGCAATTGCAGAATCGGTTGAGAATCACAAATCAGACCTGATCAAGATCAGTGATGACATCTGGGCCAATGCGGAGATTGCATTCGAGGAATACGAATCGTCCAAATCGCTGGCAGATTATGCAGAAGCAAACGGATTCACTGTAGAGAGAGGTGTAGCTGACATGGAGACGGCCTTCGTCGCCACGTATGGATCGGGAAAACCCGTGATTGGAATTCTGGGTGAGTTTGACGCTCTTCCCGGCATCTCTCAAAAGGCAATGCCTACTAAGGAGCCGCTCGAAGAAGGAGCCGGAGGTCACGGATGCGGACATAATATGTTCGGTACGGCGAGCCTGGGAGCCGCCATTGCGATCAAAGAAATGATGGAAGCCGGAAAGATCAAAGGCACCGTGAAATTCTTTGGAACCCCAAGTGAGGAGAAATACTTTGGGAAGATATGGATGGTTCGTGACGGGCTTTGGGACGACGTAGACGTGAACATAAGCTGGCACCCGTCCGCGAAGACGGAAGCCGACGTACAAAGCAGTCTCGCGCTGGTTGATTTTATGGTGGAATTCACCGGTCAGGCGGCACATGCCTCAGCGGACCCTTGGAACGGGAGAAGCGCTTCGGATGCCCTGGAGCTCTATACTACAGGGATCAACTACTACAGGGAGCACGTCAAGCCTACGGTTCGCATGCATTATCACATTCAGGACGGCGGACAGGTGGTCAACGTAGTACCTGACTATTCAAGAATCTGGGTGCGAATTCGCGACACGAAAAGAGCGGGTCTGATGCCTGTGTACGAGCATGCCATGAAAATGGCGGAAGGTGCGGCCATCATGGCCAATGTCGATTACAAGATTTCCCTGATATCCGGAATCTACGAGGTACTTGTGAACCGTGCCGGAGGTGAGATCATGCAGAATAACCTGGAGCTTCTCGGCCCCATTACCTATACCCCGGAAGAAATAGCTTTCGGTAAGACCATTCAGGAACAAACCGGAAAACCACAGGTCGGTTTCGACAGTGAGATCCGGCCTTTGAAAGAGACTGAAGAGCATCCTGGAGGAGGTTCTACCGACGTGGGTGACGTGAGTTGGAACGTGGCCAATATCAACCTGAGCGTTACAGTAGCTCCCAAAGATACGCCCTGGCATTCCTGGGCCGTGGTCGCCTGCGGAGGCATGTCCATCGGACACAAGGGCATGATTTACGCCTCAAAGGCCATGGCCATGACCATGCTGGACCTCTTCGAAGATCCCAAGCTTGTGGAGAAGGTGAAAACTGAATTCAAGGAGCGCAAGGGTGACGAGGTCTACAAGGCCAACATACCGGATGGCCCTCCACCAACGCCTGAAAACAGAGAGAAAGCCTCAGAATAAAAATTCTCAATGAATTTGAAGTAGCGAACGGTGCTCTTCGAGGTATTGCAGCGCATTGGTTCCTTCGTTGAAAAGAAGGTCCAAGACACTGAGATTTCCAAGAAATCCAAACTTGTTCTGAAAGACCTGCGTGTAGGGCGCAAACTGAAAAACCTGCATGGACTTCGCATTGACCAGGAATCGAAAGTCATTCTCATACCCTTCTATTTCATAGCTGTCGGTGGACGAATAGTCAATATCCAGCCCGAGACACTCGTTGATCACCTCAACCGAGGCCAGGTTCAGGTCCAATAGAAAGTCGTATTTTTTTTCGAAAATAGGCCGGATGTCGTCCTCATAAAATTCAAAAAAGGGAGAAGATCGGTAGGAGGCTTCCAGCGATCGAAACATGTTGATCTGCCAACGAAAACCATTGTCTATGCGAACGTCTCGAGTCTTCTGTCGTCCTTTTCCATGAGAGTGAACAACCGGAACCGAAAGGAGCTGTTTGCCATTGGCTCCATAGATATAGCAGCGGTTTCTGTAGGTCTGCTTCTGAAAATTATCTTGCGTTTCAAAAAACACCGAACCCTCTGAAGCCAGGGCAACGTATTGAATGATCGGCGCGAAAAAAGTGGGATGCAAGATCAAAATCTGGAACGTTTAAAAAATACCTCAGGCTTTCTTCCTCTTTCTGATCCAGTTGAAAACATAAAGCGCCACCATGAGTCCGACAAAGGGCCAGAAGTAACTAACTGGCTTGCCGCTGCCTCCGACCGTGGTAAAGAGTCTTTCCCATCGGATTTTGCCAAGACCCTGGCCATCAGAATTCCAGCTGAACCAGATAAACACCGGTTTACCCACGACATGGTCAAAAGGCACAAAGCCCCAGTAACGCGAGTCTTCCGAATTGTGGCGATTGTCACCCATCATCCAGTAGTAATCCTGTTTAAACGTGTACTGGGATACCGGTTCTGAACTGTTATTCAAATAGATTTGACCCTCTGCAACACGAAGTGAATTCTTTTCGTACTCGACAATGACCTTCTTGTAAAAGGGCAAGCTCTGGGCATTGAGCTCCACTGTCTCTCCTTTTTTAGGGATGTGAATCGGCCCGTAATTGTCTTTGTTCCATCGCAGCGATGCCACATTCGGAAAAACGTCCTCCCCTTCTCCTTTTGACATGATGCGTCTTTCCAGGCTTTTCACTGTTGGATTCTTGGAAAGGAGCTGGGCATCCTCGTGGGTGAGATTCAAAATATAGTTGCCATCGCGCAGCTGTCCGCCCTCTCGCACATGATATCGATTCTTAAGACTCTTAACACTCAGAGGTTGGCCATCCGTGTCGGTGTCGTAAAAGAATTGAAGTCTGGCCCGGTCAGGTAGCTCGTTCTTTTTACCGTTTATAAAGACATAACCATCTCTAATTTCCAGGGAATCACCGGGAAGTCCAACGCAGCGCTTGACGTAATTGGATTTTTTGTCGATGGGTTTTCGGATTCGCCGATTGGTCTTCTTGAAAAACTGCTCCACGGTATCCACGGGCCAGCTGAAGACCACAATGTCGTTCTGTTTGATCTTTTGCAGGGCCGGCAGCCTTAAATAGGGCAACTGTGGCTTGTTCAAGTAACTCCTGGTCTTGATCAGCGGCAAAGTGTCATGAACCATAGGGGCAGCCACCGTAGTCATGGGCACACGCGCCCCATAGTGAAATTTACTCACGAAGAGAAAATCTCCGATCAACAAGGATTTCTCAAGAGAAGATGTCGGTATGGTGTAAGGTTGCATGAAATAAGTATGCACCAGGGTGGCCGCAATGACTGCGAAAGCAATCGAGCTGACCCACTCACCGGTAGACGTTCTCGGCTTGAGACTCCTGTTCTCAATGTATTTCACATCCAGTGCGTAGTTCACGTAGTAGATATAGAAACCCAGGGTCAGCACTACGAGCCAGGTGTCCTGGCGCGAATTTCTGCCAAAGCTACGAATCGTCTCTATCCAAATAATGGGAAACATCAAAAGATTGATGATCGGGATGAACAGCAGGATCACCCACCATTTCGGCCGGTTGATGATCTTCATCAGGACGATGGCATTGTAAACCGGCACTATTGACTCCCAGGCTTTTCTGCCCGCTTTGGCATAAAGCTTCCAGGTCCCTAAGGCGTGAATCACCTGAACTGCAAGAAAAAAAATCAACCACTGTGAAAAGGTCATAATCTCTATCGTATTTTAAACGTTCTTCTTTGTTAGTGTGCTCGTTTTCGGATTTGTTACTCTTTACCTGAATAAATCTCAATGGGACCGCTCATAGTTCCAGGACTCTATAAATCCAGGACATCACTCATGCTGAACACTCCTTTTTTTCCAAGCAGCCATTCAGAAGCGACTATCGCGCCCAGGGCGAATCCGGTCCTGCTATGGGCCGTGTGTTTGATCTCGATGCTGTCCACCTCGGAGCTGTATCGAACCTTATGAGTTCCCGGCACTTCCCCCTCGCGCATCACTCCAATGAATAGCTCTTTTTGCGAACCTTTCTCCAGGCTCCATCTCTCTTTTTCACTATGCTCCAGAACGCCTTCGGCCAGGGTGATTGCCGTGCCACTCGGCGCATCGAGTTTGTGCACGTGATGAATCTCCTCGAGTTCGACGTCATAATCCTTCAAAGACCGCATCATTCGGGCAAGATAGGTATTTAAATTAAAAAAGAGATTTACTCCTATGCTGAAATTCGAGGCATACAAAAAGGCTCCCTGTGTTTTCGCGCAAAGGGCTTTTGCCTCCTCAAAGCGCTCCAGCCAGCCCGTTGTTCCGGACACTACAGGAATACCCGCTTCAAGGCAGGAGACAATGTTGTCGAAGGCTGCACTGGGATGACTGAAGTCGATCGCCACATCAGCCAAACCTAAATCCTCAGTCAGAGGTTCCATGTCCTTTCGGATCACGATCTCATGCCCTCGTTCCAAAGCTATTTTCTCAATGGCCTGCCCCATTCGTCCGTATCCGAGTAAAGCTACTTTCATAAATCGTTTTGTTTTCGCAAGGTTAGACGTTTTTGAGCAAGGTTAGAAATCAAATTTCAAATTGACACCGGCGATGGCCTGATTGTCAAATGGGTTCAGCTCCAAGGTGGGCCGCACGGAAAGATTCCTGCTGAAAGCCCGATCATCCAAATGTGCATCGACGTTGGCTTCGATGATATTCAGGGCGTAGAGACCGATGGTGATGAAAAGAGCCAGGTCCCGGTTTCGTTTTAACACTTCCTGGGCCCTTATCAAACCGTCTTCACTGATATTGGGATTATCTCCGGTGCCGTCAAACTCATCCGGCCGTCCTGATATCCTCAGCTTATAGGCCTCCTGGTACCTCAAATATTCCTGCTGGTTGTCCACCACAAAGTACACCCCGGTACCGATAGCGGCGTAAACTATGGGAATCTTCCAATATTTTTTATTGTAAGCCTGACCCAATCCGGGTAGTACGGCTGAGTAAAAGGCGGCTCTGGCTGGAGAAAGCGGGTCGAGGGCCTCGACCTCAACAATGGGTTGCTCCGATTCGATTATCAGGTCACTGTCTGTATCCTGGGCCAAGGCCCAACTCCAACAAAAAAAACAGAAGATGGCGCTATTGATAATCTTCAAAAGCATCTATTCCAATAGTTTTCTGATGCGATTGAAATCTTCTTCGGAATGAAAGGGAATCACGATCTTGCCTTTGTCCTTCCCCGATACCTTTACCTCGATCTTGTGCCCAAGGTACTTGGACATGTCCCTGATGCCGCTTTTGACGAATTCGGGCACTTCTTTTTTCACGGCCGGAGCAGGATCCAGCGACTTGCCCGATTTCACATTTTTCACGAGTTGCTCCGTCTGACGCACAGAGAGCTTGTCCTTGATGATCTTTTGATAGACCTGCAACTGCAAATCTGTGTCCGGAATGTTGATCAGGGCCCTTCCATGACCCATGCTCAAGAATCCATCTCTGATTCCGGTCTGAATGATCGGGTCGAGCTTGAGCAGACGCAGGAAATTCGTAACCGTTGAACGGTTCTTCCCAACACGGATGCTCAACTGCTCCTGGGTGAGTTTCACCTCTTCGATCAATTGCCTGTAGGAGAGAGCCACCTCAATGGGATCCAGGTCCTTTCTCTGGATGTTCTCCACAAGTGCCATCTCCAGCATTTCCTGGTCATTGGCTATCCTGACATAGGCGGGAATGGTTTTCAATCCGATCAATTTCGAAGCCCGGAACCTTCTTTCCCCGGAGACTAGTTGAAACTGATTGCCCTCCATTTTTCGAACTGTAATGGGCTGAATGACCCCAAGCTCACGAATCGAACCCGCAAGCTCCTTCAGGGCCTCTTCGTTGAAGTTGGTCCTGGGCTGAAAGGGGTTGACCGCAATGGCCTCCAACTCGATTTCGAGGATATTGCCGATTAGCTTGTCGGCGTCCTTGTCCTTGATCGAATTAATATCCTGGGCCGAATCACTCAACAAAGCCGAGAGTCCTCGTCCAAGCGCCTGTTTTTTAGTTGCTTTGGCCATCACTGTTCTTTTTTATGATCTCGTGTGCGAGATTGATATA